>JAQGID010000011.1 GCA_028291405.1 Rhodospirillales bacterium
TCACCCGCGTCCGCGGCCACGGGCTCGGGCTCAGCTGCGACGCGAAGCCCTCGATCCTCGAGGACGTCCACACGGTGCTGGAGGAGGGGATGACGATCATCGTCCACCCCAATACCTACAATCCCGAGGCCGGCTACGTCGTGCTCGGCGATTCGGTGATCGTGACCGCGACCGGCGCCGAGGTGCTCAACACGACGCCCCGCGAGCTGTTTGAGACGCCGGTTTAGTGAATCCCATTCTGTCGCCTTCCCCGCGAACGCGGGGACCCATCCGTCCACGCACTCAGTCGGCTGATCGATGGGTCCCCGCGTTCGCGGGGAAGACGGCTACTTGAGGAGACCTGTCTCTGGACCGGCTCTGAAGACCATCTAGGAGGAAGCACAGCATGCGTCGCGGTTTGATCTCGTGGTCGCGGGAGGAGTTGCCGGAGGCGACGCTCGATTCGCGCGTTCGCCGCGCCCAGGCGGCGATGGCGGCGGCCGGCGTCGATTTCCTCGCCGTCCACTGCACCCCCGAGCGCTCGGCCGGCGTGCAATGGTTCACCGGCTTCGTGCCGTATTGGAACGAATCGCTGCTGATCGTGCCGCGGCGCGGCCGCCCGAACATGGTGATCGGCCTCAGCAACCGCGTGCATGACTGGATCGCCCGCAACTGCCATGTCGAGAACGTGCTGCATTCGCCGAAGCTCGGCGTCGAGGCGGCGAAGCTGATCGGCGATGGCCGGGCCGTCGTCGCCGTGCCCGATCTCGACCAGCTCGCCGCCGGCGTCTTCGCCGGTCTCGCCGACCAGCCGAACGTGACGCTGGTCGACGGCAGCGCCCTGCTCGAAACCCTGCGCGGCGTCGCCGACCCGGCGCAGCTGGCGCTGACGATCCGGGCTGCGACCATCGCGCAGCGGGCCCTCGCCAAGGCCGACGTCGCTGCACGCGATGCCGGCGTCCTGATCTCGACGATCGACGGCGAAGCCCGGCGGCTGGGCGCCGAGGAGGTCTTCCTCGCCGTCGCCGCGGACCTCGAGCGCGACGCGCGCCTCGTCCGGCTCGAAGGGCCGAAGCCGCTCGGCCCCAGCTTCGCGGTGCGCATCTCGGTCGCCTACAAGGGCGTCTGGGTCCGCATGACCCGCACCCTTGCCGCCGACCCGGCGCTGTCCGAGCAGATCGCCGCCGCCGGCGCGCAATTCGCGGCCGCCGTCGCCGCGCTGCCGCGCAGCGAGGCGCTCGCCGGTTTCGAATCCTGGCTCGTCGAGGGCTGCCGCACGACGGCGCCGCTCGAGGCGCTGCAGGGCTCGATGATCGGCGATCCGCAGAAGCTCGCCGCCGGGATGATCGTCAGCGTCCAGGCGACGATCGCGATCGGCGGCGCCAGGGTCGTCGTCGGCGCCCCGGTGCTGCTCGGCGACGAGGGCGAGACCGCCGCGCTGATCGTCATCCCTAGCTTTGCCTGAGGCGCGGCGCTAATTACTCCCGTAACATTCGGATCGGGAGATGGACGCATGAAGATCGAAGCTGCGGTGCTGCGGGCGGGTTCCGCCGAGCTGTCGCGCGAAAGAATCGAGCTGGAGGAGCCGCGGGCGAACGAGATCCTGGTGCGCCTGGTCGCGACCGGGGTCTGCCACACCGACATCAAGATGGCCGAAACGCCCGATCGCGTGCCGCGGCCCATCGTGCTCGGTCACGAGGGCGCCGGGATCGTCGAGCGCATCGGCGCCTCGGTGACCAAGGTCGTTCCCGGCGACCATGTCGTGATGTCCTATGACTATTGCGGCACCTGCCCGAGCTGCCTCGACAACGCGCCGGTCTATTGCCATGACATGGGGCCTTATAATTTCGGCGGACGCCGCCCCGACGGCACGAGCCCGATCTCGAAGGGCGACGAGACGATCGGCGGCAGCTTCTTCGGCCAGTCGTCCTTCGCCGATTTCGCGCTCTGCACCGAGCGCAACGCCGTCAAGGTGCGCAAGGACGCGCCGCTCGAGCTGCTGGGTCCCCTCGGCTGCGGCATCCAGACCGGCGCCGGCGCGGTGCTCAACGCGCTGCGCCTCACGCCGGGCAAGACGATCGCGGTCTTCGGCGCCGGCTCGGTCGGGTTGAGCGCCGTCATGGCGGCGCGGCTCGCCGGCGCCAGCCGCATCATCGTCGTCGACCTCGTCACCGAGCGCCTCGCGATGGCGAGCGAGCTCGGTGCGACGCACATCGTCAACGCCAAGGACAGCGACGCGCGCGACGAGATCATGGGGATCACCGGCTACGGCGTCGATTTCTCCTTCGATACGACCGGCGTCGCCGCCGTCCAGCAGCAGGCGCTCGCCGCCCTGGCGCCGCGCGGCACCTGCGGCTTCGTCGCGACGCCGCCCGGGCCGCTGCCGGTCAACATGATGCATCTCATGGCCTTCGGCCGGAAGCTGGTCGGCATCATCGAGGGCGAGGCGGTCTCCGATACCTTCATCCCGATGCTGATCGACTTCCACATGCAGGGCCGCTTCCCGTTCGACAAGCTGGTCAAGTTCTACGACTTCGACCGGATCAACGAGGCGATCCACGATTCCAACGCGGGACGGACGATCAAGCCGATCGTGCGTTTCTCCTAGGTCGGAGAAACCCAGGAGGGACGGCGGCAATGCCCCTGGCGCAGGAGATCATCGCGGTGCGCACGAACGGGCAGGGCCTCGTCGAGGTGACGCGCGAGATCGCCGCCTGGGTCGCCGGTCGGGAGATCCGCCAGGGGCTGCTGACGGTCTTCATCCGCCATACCTCGGCCTCGCTGCTGATCCAGGAGAATGCCGCGCCCGAGGTCCGCAGCGACCTCGAGAACTTCATGGAGCGGCTGGTGCCGGAAGACCCGGCGCTCTACGCCCACGACGACGAGGGGCCGGACGACATGCCCTCGCATATCCGCAGCGCGCTGACCCAGACGCATCTCGCGATCCCGGTCGACGGCGGCAGACTGCTGCTCGGCACCTGGCAGGGCATCTACGTCTTCGAGCATCGCCGCCGGCCGCACCGCCGTGAGCTCGTCCTCCACCTCGCGGGGGAGTGACGTCAGAAGACCTTGCGGCCGACCAGGAAACCGGCGACCAGCGTCACCAGGAAGACGACGAGGAAGATCCAGAACAGGATCTTGGCGATCCCCGCGGCGGCTGTCGCGATACCGCCGAAGCCGAGAATGCCGGCGACGACCGCGATGACGAAGAAGACGGCAGCCCAATAGAGCATCGAAGCCTCGCGTTGCGAATTTGCGGGTTCAACGAGCCGTAATGTCCGCAGGTTCCCGTGATCCTTCCGCCGCCGCCGGCGTTGGTTTCTTATCTGCGAAGGCTCGGAGGATCGACGATGAAGAAATTCCTGGGCATGACCTTCCTGATGGGCATCATCGCCGGCGCCTATTGGTCGATGAAAGCAGGCTCGCCGGATCGCCCCAGGTTGCGCTGAGGATCCCTGACGGTCGACACCCACCCCATCGTCTTCCCCGCGGAACGCGGGGATCCATTGTGCCGACATCGCGCTCCCGGACGAATGGGTCCCCGCGTGCGCGGGGAAGACGGAAGACCTAGGTGAGCAGAGTCCTCAGCTCAGCACCACCATCACGTGCTTCTGATACCCCGGCCGCTTGGTCAGCCGGTCGTACCATGCCTTCAGATGCGGCAAATCGTTGCGTTCGATCGCGAGGTTGAACCAGCGATAGACCAGCGCGCCGATCGGGATGTCGCCCATCGTGAACCGGTCGCCGCCGACATAGGGCTGGTCGGCGAGGTAGCGGTCGAGGCGGCTCCAGATCTCGCACATCGACTGGCGCGCCGCCTCGATGGCGGCGGAGTTGCGCTCCTCGGGCTTGGTGCGGATGAGGCCCCAGAAGATCGTCACCATGCCGGCATTGGGCGTGCTGAGCTGCCAGTCCATCCAGCGCTCGGCCTCGGCGCGCGCCCGCGGCTCGCTCGGGTATAGGGTCCCGGCGGCGTGCTTCGCCGCGAGATAGCGGACGATCGAGTTCGACTCCCACAGCACGAAGCCGTCGTCGTCGATGGTCGGGATCACCGCGTTCGGGTTCATCGCGAGATAGCTCGGCTCGCGGGTGACGCCGAAGGCGCCGCCGGCCTCGATCCGCTCGTAGTCGAGCCCGATCTCGTCGGCGCACCACAGTACCTTCTGCACGTTGACCGAGCTCGTCCGTCCCCAGATCTTCAGCATGTCCCCTCCCTGTCGTGTCCGCCGCAAGTCTACAAGCGCGCTCGGCCCTGAGAAAGGGCCCCCGAAAAGGGGGATGGCCGCAGCGCTCCCGCAACGGCAAGATGAGCGCGGCAGGGAGGGCTGGCTCGGCATCCAGCCGCCGAACGACGGTCTCGTGACTTACATCGTCGGGCTTCTGGTGCTGATGGCGGTGCTGTGGTTCGGCGTCGCCCGCCGCCGCTTTCCCGGGCCGCCCGTCGGCGCCGTCCTCGCCCGCCGCCGGGCGGAGATCGTGGCTGCGGAGGCGGCGCTCGCCGAGACGCTCTAGGATCGGCGAGCGATCGCGTATCATGCCGCCAAGAAGATGGATCGAGGGAGAGCATCGCAATGACACGCATTGGAATCATCAAGCGCGACGACATGAACGCCGAGCAGGGCCGCGTCTACGACGCGGCGCAGGCGGCGGGCGGACCGCTCGGCGGTCCCTATTGGGCCTATATTCGCAACCCCAAGCTCTTCGCTGCGGCGCAGGAGATGGGCGCCGTCCTGCGCGACGGCCCGCTGAGCGGCCGCGAGCGGCAGATCGCGGTCCTCACCGTCGTCCGCCATTGGGGGGCCAAATATCCCTGGGCGGTCCAGGTGCGCGGCTCGCTCGCCGCCGGCGTCGACCAGGCGACGATCGACGCGATCAACGAGCGCCGCGCGCCGCCGCTGACCGACCCCCGCGAGAAGGCGGCGCATGACGTCGCCCGCGAGCTGCTTGCGGATCACAAGCTCAGCGATGCGACCTATGCCGCCGCCGAAAAGGCCTACGGCGTCGAGGCGCTGGTCTCGCTGGTCGCGGCGATCGGTCAGTTCTCGATGGTGTGCTGCTCGGCCAACGCCTTCGACATCACGCCGCCGGACGATGTGCCGGCGCGTCTCGCGCCGTGAGCGATCCGGTTCTCACCCTCTATTTCTCGCCGGGCTCGAGCTTGATGACAGGCTCCGTCATTGCGAGCGAAGCGCGGCAATCCATCGCGGTGCCAGCATGGATTGCTTCGTCGCTTCGCTTCTCGCAATGACGAGCCCTCGATATTTCCGTGCGATGCCGAAGCCCGTTACTGCCCGACGAAGCGGTTGGCGAACAGATCCGTCACCTGCGCCCCGGTCACGACGATGCCTCGCGTTACCTCTGTCCGACCGCTTGCGCGATCCTGTCAGCGATCTCTCGCGCTGTTCCGATAAAGCTTATCGGGCCATCATAGTCGATGGCGTTCTGCTGCATTCCGCGAGGCTTGTGGCTTGGCTCCAGAACCATCGTCAGTCCTCGAGCCTGATGGATGGCGGCGAGACCGCGTGACCCGTCATTCAGCGATCCCGACAAGACGACCCCGATCATCCGGTGCCCTGCGTGTAGCGCCAATGAGTTGAACAGCGTGTCGATCGTTCGGCCACGAAGCTCGTCATGCGTCCCTCGAACGAGATGTGCGAGATTCCGCGCGGCGAGCGTGAGATGTCCGTTAGGTTCGCCAACGTAGCAAGTGCCCGGACTGAAAGTCTCAGCATCTTGGGCGATGACCACGGGCATCTGAGTGCTGCGAGCGAGGATCTCCCGCAAGTGGCTAAGCTTTTCGGTCGGACGGTGCAACACCACCATAACGACCGCCCCTATCGGGTGCGGCAGTGCCCGGAGCAAATCCATTATGTCGGCGAGGCCCTCGCTGCCTGAGGCACCGATCGCAACGAAATACGGGAACTTCTGGTCGCTCATGCGGCATCGTAGCACGCAGGCACAACCAACGATCATCAGAGATTTCCGGGATTAGGTAGCAGTCACACCTAATCCGAAGGTCTCGTGAATTGATACCCTCGGTTAATATCGGAATGAGGTTCTCTGCCGTATTGTCGGGATATGGACAATGCATACTTGGTGCGGCCCGCCTCTGGCAGTGGCGTTTCTCGCGCGACCGACCCTCAGAAATACCGCGACGACGCGGCGAGCTTGCGACGCAAAGCCAAAGGCGTCGGCAGCCCCGAAATCCGGCGCCAACTGATCGATCTCGCCGTAAAGTACGAACGGCTGGCATGCTGGTTCTCGCAAGCATCTCCGCCCGGCGGCCACACCAGCGCCAGGAATTAGGGCGTGAACTCATAAACGCGTCTTGGCTCGGGTTGCCAGAGGCCGCTTTGGAACCGTAAGCGGCTGTCACTCGCAGCTTGCGGCACTCTCCGCCGTATTGTTTCCGGCAGCCGCAAATCGTATTTGAGCCGCGCCGTGTGCAATCGAGGTCATCAGACGGCGATCCCATGGTATCTGAACTCTGTCATCATCCCTGTCTCCGTGTGGTACAGATTATGACAGTGGAACGCCCACCGGCCTGGGTTGTCGGCATCGAAGGCGATGCGAACTCGGCCGCTCGGTGACACGAGGACGGTGTCACGGACGGCGCCATGTAACGCCCGGCCGTCTATCGCAACGATCTGGAAAACGTGGCCGTGAAGATGCATCGGATGCGCCATCATCGAGCGGTTGACCAACTCGATCTCTATGCGTTGACCTTTGTTCAGCATTAGCGGTGTGATGTGCGGCCAGTACTCCCCGTTCATCGACCACGCATAGGGCTTCATTGCCCCGCCGAGAGCGATGGTGTGGACGATGTCTGCGGGGCGCGCTGGTAACGGCTCGGCGGCAGCAAGCCGAGTCTCCAGCGAGTTGTCGATCGGGGGTGCGGCTTCCGTGTCGTCCGCGATACGGGAAATGGGCGCGCCTGCAGTGGCGAGGATGATTCCAGTCTGCCGAACCGAGCCTTCCAATCGAGCGAGAATTGGGAAGGTCCCCGCTGCCGGCAGATCGACCAGGATATCGAGCCGCTGCGCCATGGCGATCGGAAATAGCTTGCCTGGGACCGGCTGCACGGCGTGGCCGTCGGTTGCCACAACGCGACCGGTGAGATTGCCGAGATCGATCCAGAACTGGCTCGACGACGCGCCGTTGATGATGCGCAACCGAACCCGGCCTCCACGATCCACGCGCACGATCTCGGGGTCGGCGAGAGTTCGGTCGTTAGCGAGGAAGGCATCGTACTGAACGTCGTTCAGATCCATCCCCGCCATTCCGATGCCGGCCATGCCCGTGCCCTTCATACTCATGCCTTTCATCGGAGGGTCAGGCGGCTTCGACATGCTCATCCCCGGCATGGCCATCCCGCGCCTGCCTTCGCCGGCCATGGTCGGCATAGCCGGCGGTTGTCCCTTGCCACCCTCGTCACTCCCGGCGCCTTCGGTTCTTTGCGCCACGCTGTGCGCATCGGCGACGCTCGTGCCCGTAAGGCCGGCGAGCACCTCGTCGGGAGTGCGAAAGGTGAAATCGTGCAACATGAGAACAATGTCCTGCCGGTCCTCGCGGAGCGTTGCCACATCGTCGACGACGAGTGGCGCGGTCAGCAGGCTTTGCTCCTGCATGCCATGATGCGAATGCATCCAGTACGTGCCAGAAATCGGCGCGTAGTCGTAGCTCTCCACGGTGCCGTTCGGGAATGGCGGAGTCTGCGACCAGGGGAAGCCATCCTGCATCCAGGGCGGCAACTGGCCGTGCCAATGGACGAGGGTGCGTTCGCCCGTTTCGTTTGCGAGATCGACCCGGAACCGGTCTCCGGCGGTGAGGCGCAGGCCGGGCCGGCCGTCCGGCCCGGTAAGCCCAAAGACCCGCGCCGGCCGCCCGTTTACTTCCAAGACGCGAGTTTCTGCAGTCAGCCGCTTGGCCGCGGAACCTGCGGCGCGCGCTTTGGCGGACAACATGACGGTGGCAAGCGTGCCACCAATGCCGCCAAGAAGGGCGCGGCGGGAGATGACAAGCGGCGGAACTGCCCCGCCGTTGCCGCCATTGCGCGTCTGAACTCCGTAATCGTGAAGACGGTTATGGTCGAATATCATGGCGATGTCCTCGTTGACGCCTATGTTTTGAAGATGGCCTCGTTGCACGATGCGTCCCATGTCCGAACGGCTCGTTCGAATGGGTGAGCGGATCAATATGGCGCGGCCAGCGCGAACCCCTGCACGGGCAGTCGATATTTTGAGCGGTCTGGCACCGCTGCTGCGCGTGCGGCCGCAGTTGCAGCAGCTATGCCGCTTCGGCGCGCAATGGGTCTCAGATCATCCGCAAGAGCCCGACCGGTGGGCGCCGTTTCACTTCCTCGTCAACGGCAGTTGCGTCATCGAGCTGAGCGGCCGAGGACGGACGATGCCGCTCTCGGCAGGTGCTCATGACTGCACCTGCGAGGCTACTCGGCCGGACTGTTCCCGAGTCCGCCGTGGCGTCAGCCTATGGCTCAGGACCGCCCGGGCGCTGTCGGCGATGACGAGCCACGCTCCTGCCATCAGCATGACGTCCTTGAGCACCAGGCGGCCGCCGCCCGATAAATAGGGGAAGCCGTGCTGCGCGTCACCCAGCGCTGGAACCCAGGCCTCCGGCGTCGTCACCAGGAACGACAGAGTCACGAATGGCGTCAGGAAGGCGAGTGTGGCGCCGGCCAGCCCCAAGCGCGGGGACACCAGCCCGGCGAGCGTCAGGAAACCGATCGTCAACTCTACTATACCGAGCCCGCTGGAAAAACCGTAGGTGTCATTGGCGGTCTGCCAAGCGCGCTCGGCGGGCTTCAGCTCCCCTTCGCGGGTAAGGTGCTGGGCATATTGATCGGGATGTTCGTAGAACAGCGACATCACCGGGTTGTTCGCGACAAATGGCGTGATGCTGTCTGCTTCGTAAGGGACGAACTTCAGACCACCAATCCACAGAAAGACGATGGCGATGGCAATGCGCATCCCGTGAAGGCCGATCCAATCCGATCTCGAACTGGAAAGGAGGCCAAGAATGCGACGGATCTGCATGTTCATGACGCGACTCCTTTGAGCGGCAGGTCAGGCTTCAGCCGAGGCGGCATAGGCATCCAGCGTGCGGGTCGAGTAGACGATGGCGGCACCGGCGTTGACGCTGACAGCGACGCCCAGCGCCTCCGCGACCTCCTCCTTCGTTGCGCCGAGTTTGTGGGCGGCGTCGGTGTGGACGGTGATACAGCCGTCACACCGTAGGGTTATCGCGACCGCGATCGCGATCAGCTCACGGGTTTTCGCGTCGAGCTGGCCGGTCTGCTGTCCAGCGCCACCCATCGCCCCATAGCCCCTGACCGTCTCTGGGCTAAGCTTGGCAAAGCCGCCGACCCCCGCGACGACCTGCTGGCGATATGTGTTCCAATCGATCATATGCATGACAACCTCCTTCGTGGTGCAGTCAAGGTAGGCTGCCGGGGGTTCCCTGTTGATGCCGGCGCGGCGCAATGCGATGTGCGGGCGGATCAAACAGGTCGGGAGGGAGCCATGACGAACTCGGACGCTGACGATGCGCTGAGCGGCCTAGCGCCACTGCTGCGCGTCCGGCCGGAACTGACGGATTTCTGCCGTTTTGGCGGCGCCTGGGCGTCGTCGCACAGGGCTGAACCGGCGGGGTGGGCTTATTTCCATATCCTGACCAAAGGCAGCGTCCAGCTCGACCGGGCCGGCTTCGGCCCGCTGCGCCTGGACGCGGGCGATATCCTGCTGCTGCCCCATGGGGACGCCCACACTGTGCGTGCGGCGGGCGCCGCCGGGCTCGGGGGGCCGCCCGTTGCAACCCATTACCGCAACGCGCTTAGGGTACAGGCGAGCATCGGGGTCGAGCCGGATACCGAACTGATTTGCGGTCGGCTGCATTTCGAAGCGGCACCCCAGAACCTAATTGTCGCAGCACTGCCGGACGTCGTGGTCCTGCGCGTTGGCGAGCGGCCATTGGCCAGCCGTTTCCACCCAATCATGCTCGGCATCCGGGACGAGCTCGACGGCGCCCGCCCTGGCGCTCCCGCCATCGCGAAGGACCTGGCGAGCGCGCTCTTCGTGATGATGCTCCGCGCCCATCTTGAAGCGTCGGCGCCTGCGGAGGGCCTGCTCCGGCTGCTCAATCAGCGGATGACGGCGCAGGCCGTCCTGGCGATGGTGCGCGACCCCGTGCGGGCTTGGACGCTTGACGACCTCGCGCAGACCGCCGCCTCGTCGCGGGCGACACTGGTCCGCGCGTTCCGCAAGGCGACGGGCGTGGCGCCGTTGGCGTTCCTGACCGATCTGCGCCTCGGTTTGGCCCGCCACCGCCTCGGCAGCGGCGCCGCGTCGATGGACCAGATCGCAGCGGAAGTGGGTTACCAATCTCAGGCCGCGTTTAGCCGCGCCTTCCTACGGAAATACGGCGTCCGGCCCGGCAAGCTACGCCACGACGCCCATGCCTCGCAGGCAAAGGCAGACGCGTAGCCGCCGACCAAGGCGCCGCTGAAGCTGAAGGATTGGGCGGTCGCGATCGCGATGCGCGCCACGATACGCAAGGCGCGGATCGGGCTCGCGCGTCGCCTCGCGATCATCATGCACGCCATGCTTCGGGACGGAACGGACTTCGCAGCCGCATAAGCCGTCCGACTAAACGAGACAGGAGGCCGATATCCGCCACCGCTTACGGTCCGATGAACTGGTTGGTGAAGAGGTCTGTTACCGGCACGGCGGTCGCGATGATGCCCTTGTCGAGATAGAACTTCTGCACCGATGCGACGCGCTTCTCGTCGAACTTGCCGAGATCTTCCGGTCGCGCGACGGCGTAGACGCCGGTGGCATAGCGGCGCAGGACCTCGCCGATCTCGTCCTCCTTGCCCTTGTGCTGCGGCACCGCGGCGATGAATTCGGTTGTCGCGGCGGCGGGATCCGCCATGACCTCGCGCACCGCCTTCAGCGTCGCGCGGACGAAGCCGGCGACAAGCGTCGGCCGCTCGGCGATGATCTTGTCCGAGGCGAGGATGGCCTGCGCCATCGCGGGGAACGCTGCGTCGATCGTGTTGATCGTGACCGGGACGCCGGCGCGCTCGATCGCGACCGCCCATTCGGGCGCGCCGCAGATCGCCTGCAGGTCGCCGGAGATCATCAGCTGCACCACCCCGGCCGGGCCGACCGCCTGCGCCGCGACGTCGTCCTTCGTCAACCCCTGGCTGGCGAGCACGCCGAGAAGATTGTAGTAGGAGGTGTCCTGAAAGGCGACGACGCCGACCTTCTTGCCCTTGAGATCGGCGAGGGTCGTGATGCCGGCGTCCTTGCGGGCGACGATCTGGTGCAGCGCCTTGCCGCCGAGCAACGCGACGCCCTTGACCGGAACGCCGTTCGGCCGCACGACGATCGGCGTATCGCCGATCGCATCGCCCAGCTCGGCATTGCCGGCGCCGACCTGCTTGGCGACGTCGGCGCCGCCCTTCGCCGCGACGAATGCGACCTCGAGTCCCTCGGCTTCGTAATAGCCCTTCGCCTTGGCGATGTGGAACGGCGCGAAGGCGGGAAAAATATCGGGGGCCGGGAAGAGGAAGGTGATCTTCTCGGCCGCGGCGGCCTGGGCCGCAAGGGAGAAAGCAATCACCCCGGTTGCCAGAAAAGCTGCAGCTCGCATCCGCCTTCTCCCTGTCTCTCGTGTAGTCGATTATGCCGGCTCAGAACAACGCGCTTGCCGCCTCTTCGTGCAAAGCCAGCCACGCCGGCACGACGTCCGAGGGATGCCGGCCGAGGCCGCATTCCGCCGCGACGCCGAAACGCGCGACGTGTCTGCGTGCCGCATCCGCGCGCCGTGCTGCGCCGCGGATGCCGTCCGAGAGATGCAGCAGGCCGAGGAAGAGCTCCGTTCCCTTCGGGAGCTCGAGCGCGTCGAGCGGCGCGAAATAAGCGTCGTCGTCGCGGTCGATCGGCACCGGCAGGTGCAGCCAGTCGATCCGCCGCGGCACCGCGGCGAGCAGGAAATTCGCGACCTCGGTCAGCTTGCCGGTGTCGCGCGGTTCCCGCCAATGGCGGTTGTTCATGCTGCCGTAGCAGAGGTGATAGGCGAGCTCGACGCCGTCCGGGACCGTCGCGCCGAGCCGCACCAGACGGCGGATCAGCTCCTCCCGCGGGTTGGCGAAGGTCACGGGATAGACGTCTTCCCAGATACTCATCTCGGTCGCGACATCCCATTGGATCGCTAGCTCGTCGGCGGGAACGAGGCGGGTGATCGCCGCGACCTCAGCCAGCATCGCCGCTTCGTAGAGCGGGAAGATCATCTCCTGTGCCTCGTAGGCGAGGAAGGAGTAGGCCGGCGCGAAAGGCGTTGGGAGCGAGATCTGCAGCCGCGCGGCCGGGGCGATGCGGCCCGTCTCCTTCAGCCGCCGAAAAATCGCATAGGCGGCGCCGGCTTCTTCCGCGTAGCCCAGCGTGCCGAGCCGCACCTCCTCGGGCGCGGCGCCGGGCTTGAGACGAAACGGCGGAAAGAGCTGGTAGTCGCGCTCTTTCGCCGCGACGGGCTCAAGCCCCGGCGACGCGGCGAAGACCGCGCGCTGCCAGGCGATCCACCCGGTGCGCGGACCGGTCTCGCCATCGGGGAAGCGCGTGAGCACGCGACCGAGCCGCGCCGCGCTGGCGGCGAGCACCTCTTCGGAATTCGCGAGCGGGATACTGCCGACCAACAACACGGGCGTCATCTGCGACCCTCCTGACGGACGCTTCTATCAGAAAGGAAGCGTAATATAAATAGGGTCCTATGTTATTCCTTGTTCCCGTTATCGGCGCCGTGATCGCGGACAAACGTCTCCATATTGTTGATCATTTGCCCGATCACGCGCGAAAAGGTCACGAGGTCGTCCGGCGGGATGCCGCCGCGGATGATCTCGTTGCTCTCTTCGAGCCAGCGATGCAGCCGTTCCGAAAGGCTTCGCGCGTGGGGGGTGAGCGCAATGCGATGCTGGCGGCGGTCCGCCACGTCGCGGGTCCGGACGATCAGGCCGTCGCGCTCCATGCGCTTCAGCAGCTCGGCCATCGACGGCTGCTCGATCCGTGCCAGCCGGCACAGATCGGCCTGGGTCAAACCATGCTGCTCGAGCAGCCACAGCATGACCGGAAGATAGGCTGGCAGGACGCCATCGCCGCCCAGCTGGAGTCGGATGGAACGGTGCGTCAGCCGTGCCGCCTGATTGATGAGATAGCCTAGCGATTGCTCGCGTTCATACATAAGACCGACGATTCCTCTATACATTCGAACACGACGGGCCATTGCGCGGAGACAGCCGGGCAGCGTGTAAGGCCGGTAAGCCTGATCCGCAAACACTCTTAAGTGGGGTGGGGCCGGCGAGTCACTTGCTATTTCCGATATGGATAGATATATTTCTCTTTCGGTTAACGCGGCGAAGCGGTTGGATGGGGGCCATGGCTTTACTTACCTGTTTCCCCCATCGGTAAAACCAAACAAGATCATGAACTTCAGAGAAATTACCGGATTTCGATCGCCTGTATTTCGCCTGTTCTTACAGGGCTGGCGAGGAGTTGCCACTTTTTTACCCATCGCGCAGCCATCACCCGGCGAAATGCTTGTCCGGCGGGGCCGACCGGCGGAGAGTAGCGCGCTATCGGCAGGAGGGCATCATGGGACTTCTGGAAGGTAAGGTCTGCGTCATCACGGGCGGCGCCGGCAGCCTCGGTCTGGCGAGCGCCCGCGTCCTCCAGCGCGAGGGCGCCAAGACGATGCTCGTCGATCTCGACGATACCGATCTGCGCCGCGCCGTGGCGACGCTCGAGTCCGAGAAGACCGCAATGATGGTCGCCGACGTGACGCAGGCCCAGCAGGTGCAGGGCTATTTCGACGCCACGGTCCGGAAATGGGGCAAGATCGACGTGCTCTTCAGCAACGCCGGCAATTCCGGAACGGTCGCGCCGGTCACCGAATACCCCGACGAGGTCTTCGATCAGGTGATCGCCGTGCACGTCCGGGGCGCCTATCTGAACTGCAAATACGGGCTGCCGAACATGAAGGATGGCGGCAGCATCATCATCACGTCCAGCATCGTCGGGGTTCGCGGCGGCGGCGGCGGGACGGTCGCGTACGTCACCGCGAAACATGCCCAGGTCGGGCTGATGCGCAACGTCGCGCGCGAGGCGGCGCGCCGCGGAATCCGCGTCAACACGCTGCATCCGGGGCCGATCGACAACGAGTTCCAGCTCGGCATCGAGCAGGGGATCAGCAAGATGATCGGCCGCGATGCGACGCAGATGCTGAACGAGAACATCCCGTTGAAGCGCCATGCGACACCCGACGAGGTGGCGCGCTCGGTGCTGTATCTCGCCTCCGATCTCAGCAGCTTCACGACCGGGACGACGCTGATGGTCGACGGCGGCAGCAACTCGTGATGGAAACGAGGCGGTGAACGACATGGCTGACCGTCCGGCGGCGGCGCGCTACCGCAGCAATCTTCAAGGCGAGATCGACAGCTCCGCGCTCTACCGTTCGCTCGCCGAGATCGAGACGAACCCCCAGCTTGCCGAGGTCTACCGCCGGCTCGCCGCGATCGAGGACGCGCATGCCGAGTTTTGGCGCCGCAACCTGCGTCGCGTCGGCGCCCGGCTGCCGCGCAAGCGCGTCGGCTTCCGCAGCCGCGCCCTGGCCTTTCTGGCGCGTCGCTTCGGGCCGCAATTCGTCCTGCCGGTCATCAATGCCTTGGAGCACTCCGACAGCGCGCAATACGACCAGCAGCCCGAAGCGGTCGCGGCCGGAATGCCGGCGGTCGAGCGCTCGCATGCCCGCATCATGCAGGCGATCGCCGAGCCGGGCGGCGGGCTGCAGGGCCCTGACCTCGCGGCGCTCGAGGGGCGGCACAAGGCGGTCGGCGGCAATGCGCTGCGCGCCGCCGTGCTCGGCGCCAACGACGGGCTCGTCTCCAATCTCAGCCTGGTGATGGGCGTCGCCGGGGCGCAGCTCGAGCCGCGCGCTGTGCTGGTCACAGGACTCGCCGGGCTGCTCGCCGGCGCCTGCTCGATGGCGATGGGCGAATGGCTGTCGGTCAACAGCTCGCGCGAGCTCTACCAGAGCCAGATCGCCGCCGAGGCCGAGGAGCTCGCGGTGATGCCGAAGGAGGAGGAAGAGGAACTCGCTCTCATCTATCAGGCCAAGGGCCTCGGCGCCGAGGAGGCGCACAAGCTCGCCGCACGGCTGATCGGCGACAAGGACTCGGCGCTCGACACGCTCGTGCGGGAAGAGCTCGGGATTGATCCGCAGGAGCTCGGCGGTTCCGCCTGGACGGCGGCGGGCGCGTCCTTCGTGCTCTTCGCGCTCGGCGCGATCTTTCCAGTCGCGCCGTTCTTCTTTCTGACCGGCTCCCCCGGCGTCATCGCCAGCCTCGGCCTCAGCGCCGCGGCGATGTTCGCGATCGGCGCCGGGACGACGCTCTTCACCGGTCGCGGTGCAATCTTCTCCGGTCTGCGCCAGCTGGCGATCGGGCTCGCGGCTGCCGGCGTCACCTTCGGCCTCGGCCGGCTGATCGGCATCTCCATCGCCGGCTGATGGTGCTCAAGAAACCGTTTTCCGGCTTCCGCCAGCCGATCCTGCTGCTACTCTCCGGCCCGGTTCGGCGGGGAGGCTGCGATGGATGAGGTTCGGCTCGATACGACGACGCCAGTGCGCGGGCCGACCGCGGACGAGCGCGTCTGCCCGCAGGATCTGCGCGAGTTCCTCGCCGTCATCGAGGCCGCGGGAGAGCTGAAACGCATCGCCGCTGCGGTCGATCTCGATGAGGAGCTGGCGGCGGTCACCTATCTCGCGAGCCGCCGCGAGGACGCGCCGGCGCTGCTCTTTTCCAGCTTTACCGAGGCGGCCGCCGGCAGCGTCCTGACCAACATGCTGGGCGCCAGCAAGCGGCGCTATGCGCTGGCGATCGGTCTCGACCCGGATCTTGCGACGCGCGAGCTGATCCTGCGGACGCGCGACATCATGAAGCGGCGGATCGCGCCGGTCATGATCGATGCCGCGACCGCGCCGGTCAACGAGGTGATCCATCAAGGCGATGCGATCGATCTGACCAAGCTGCCGGTACCGCGCTTCTGGCCGCGCGACGGCGGCCGCTATATCGGGACCGGCGACATTACCTTCACCCGGGACCCGGCGACCGGCCGGATCAATGCCGGCGTCTACCGCCAGATGCTGCACGGCCCGCGGCGGGTCGGCATGTACTGCTCGCCGGGCAAGCACGGGCGTCTCGACCGTGAGGCGTGGTGGGCTTCGGGCAAGCCCTGTCCCGTGGTCGTGGCCTACGGCATTGACCCGGTGCTCTCGATGGTCGGGGCGCAGGTCTTCGGCTCGCAGGATTCCGAGCTCGATTTCGCCGGCGGGCTGCAGGGCAGGGGGGTCGAGCTGGCGCCCGGCATCGCCGGCGACTTGCCGATCCCCGCGCGCGCCGAGATCGTGATCGAAGGACTCGTTCATCCCGGCGCGACCGAGATGGAAGGGCCGCTCGGCGAGTTCACCGGTTATTACGGCAATCTGCGGGCGCCGCAGCCGGTGATCGAGGTGACGGCGCTGCACATGCGGCGCAACCCGATCCTCACCGGCGCGCTAATGGCGCGCTACCCGTCCTGCGAGATCGGCGCCTATTACGCGATCATGCGCTCGGCGCGCATCTGGGACTCATTGGAAATGCTCGGCGTGCCGGGAATCTGCGGTGTTTACGCGCATCCGGCGGCTGCATCGGGCTGGGGGATGGTGGTCGTCTCGGTCAAGCAGCTCTTCGCCGGGCACGTGGCGCAGGTGCTGGCGCTGACCGCCCAATGCCCGGCGGCGGCCTACTACACGAAGTGGATCATCGCGGTCGACGAGGACGTCGACCCGACCGAAATCAACGACGTGCTCTGGGCGCTCAGCACTCGCTGCAATCCATCCGAGAACATCGACATCCAGCGCAACACCTGGTCGACCGGCCTCGATCCCAGCCAGGGACCGTCGGACGGCCGGCCTTATGGATCGAAAGCCTTGATCGACGCTTGCAAGCCGCACCGCTACCGCGATCAGTTCCCGCAATCGACGCTGCTGCGCTGCAGCGTCTACGAACGCGTCTCGCGGCGCTGGTCGGAGTTCGGCCTCGCCGGAGAACCGCCGGAGATGACGGCGCTGGACGAATGACCTATCTCGATTTGCTGCTGCCGCGGCCGGCACAAATAATCGCCGTCGCCGACGTGCTGGTCGTCGCGTTGCTGATGATCGGGATCGGACGGCTCGTCGCCGGGTATCGCCGACCGGCTTTCGCCCTGCTCGCCGGCTGGGGCGTCTGCATCTTCGTCGTCGTCCTCGCCGGGACGTCGACCGCCGTCTCGTTCCGCCTCCTCGCCGCGTTGCTGGCGATCGCCGGAGTAGGCGGGCTGATTCTGCTGTTGCGCCATGGACCCGAGGAAAGCGCGGCCTGGGCCCGTGCTGGCCGGATCCTCGTGCTGGCGCTGCCGCTGATCCTGCTTGTCGCCGGCATGCGGGCCTCGCAATGGGACGAGCTCTCGCAATGGCTGCCCAACGCACATTTTCTCTTCGATCACGACCATTTTCCCAGTCTCGCGCTGCGGAATACCGGGTCGTCCCTGCCGGCATATCCCGACGGCCTGCCGCTCGTCACCTATTTCGCGAGTCTCCTGTCCGGCGGGTTCTCGGAGCGTAGCGGCATGATCTTCGGCGTCGTGCTGCTGCTTGCGGCGAGCGCAGCGATCGCGGATCTCATCGCCGATTACCGCAGCGCCGACGCGGTACCGGCGCCAAATTCGCGCTGGGCCGGCTGGGGTCTCGCCGCGGTCGGCCTGATGGCGACAGTACCGCTCAATCCGAGCTTCGTTCCGAAACTGGTCCTGACGAACTATTCCGACAATCCGACGAGTTGCGCCCTGGCGATCGCCGCGCTCGCCGCCGTTGCCTGGATCGAGGCGGCGGCGAAGCAGCGGCCGGAACGGATACGGCTCGCCTTCGCCTGCGGCTGCATTCTCGCGGCCGTCGCCGGGCTGCGGCAGTCGAACCTCGTGCTCGTCGTTCTGCTGTGCGGCGGCGTGGCGTTTGCGCTGCTGATCGAGGGCCAGCTCTTCGATCGCCGCTTCCTGTCGGGGTTGCTCGCCCTGCCCATGCCGCTGGCGACGACCATCGTCTGGGAGAGCTATGCGAAGCACGCGATACCCAACGGCGCCGCGAAGGCGATGCCTTTTGCCGAGTGGCATTTCGACCTCGTGCGGGACATTACCGGCAGCATGTGGCGCGTCGTCACGAGCAAGGGCGGTCATTTCGGCTTGATGGCGGCGGTGCTCCTGCTCGCCTGCGCGACGCTGGTGTGGCCGCGCTTGGTCGATCCCCGGGCGCGGCGTCTCTGCATGATCGCGACGGTCGCCTTCGTCGGCTATACCGCGTTCCTCCTGCTCGCCTATATCGGAAGCTTTACCGACTACGAAGCGACGCGGGCCGCCTCCTTCTGGCGCTACAGCACGCATCTCGGGCTTCTCGGGGTAATCGCGGCCGTGGCTGTGGTGCTGCCGCACTGGCGCCTGCGTCCGGCAATCCAGCGCGGCCTCGCCGCCGTCGCCGTCGTCGTGCTGCTCGTGACCCCCGCAGCGACGGCGAAGCGGCTGCGGTTCGACCTCGATCATCCCCACGACGGCTACATCATGGCGGTGGCGCGCGGCATGCGGCCGATGCTCCCGCCAGACGCCCGCGTCGAGCTCTTCGATCTCCGCGGCAATGGCTCCGATCTCGTCCTCATGCGCTACAAGATACTATTTGGCGTAGCCCCGAGCAGGCGTCCCGGCTTGGTGTCGCTCCATTCCGGAGGCGGCTTCGCCGACGTGCTGCGCAACCTCGGCCCGGGGGTCTATTACTGGATCGAGGACGGCGGGCCGGAAGCAAGCTCGCTCTTCGGGATCGACCTTGCCTCAGGAGCGAGTTATCTCGTCGTACGCGGTGCCCAGGATTATCGGCTGATCAACGCCTGGCCGATCACGCCCGCCACCGACGTCTTCATGCCCGAGGACCTCGAATGAGGCTCAGCGTGCGGCGGGGACCAACGCCGCGACCGTGTCCGGCGCCAGGGTAAAGTCGATCGGCGTGCCGCCGACCTCCGTCCGAAAGCGCAACGGGACGTCGCGTGGGCTCAGCCAGACGTCCTGCCGCTTGTCGGTGGCGATCTGAAAATGCCGGACCGGCGTCGGGGTGCCGGAGACGGCTTCGATCGATTGATCGGCGGCCACGAGGTGCGCCTGTTCGAGCTTCCCTGTTTTCGTCGACATCATCGTCACGCTCGGACGGCTCAGTCGCGCCGTCCATGGGCTCGATGTGTAGACGTCGGCCGGCGCGACGTTCGTGCCGAACGGCGAGGTGATCACGAATTCATTGCCGCGCGCCGCGCCGTCGACGAGCAATGTCTTGCCGTTCGTCGTCGTCACGCTGTGAAAGGAGACCAGCCGGTTGCCGCTCCAGATCTCGGTCCGGTCGGCTTCCTCGCGGTGCATGACGATTCCAAGGACCCGCACGGCGACCCGCAGCCGTGTGTCGATGCGCATCTGGCCGTTGTCTTGCGTGACCGTGTCGGAATAGGTGCCGATCTTGCCGTAAGTCGGATGCTCGACCACGTAATTATAGGTCTGCTGGCCGGCTTGCGCCGGAACGGCCGAAACCGACAAGACGACTGCAACGGCGGATGCCCATCGAAGCAAGCGGTCGTACATGCGCGCCCCCGATCGAGGAGTAACCCACTGTAAACCAAATTGCCGACGAGACAAGTATTTGGCCAAGTGGCATGTGACGTAGGTTAAACGTCGCCTGCCGCCAATCGATCCGGAGTTCGATATCTGGGAACGGGCAGATTCACGTGGTTCCCCGAGGGATCGATGGTATAGGGTCCGCCGCGCCGACGCCCCGGCCGGTGCGCGTCGAGAAGGGCGACGTGTCAGCGCTTGTTGCACCCGCAACAGCGGAAAGTCTAAGTAGCGGGCCTTCGCAGGACAGGTGGGCGCATGGCGCAGACGGCAGTGCAGGATAAGGCTGCGGGAGAACACAAGGCGCGCCAGAACCTGCTTCTTGGGGCCCTCGGGGTCGTCTACGGCGACATCGGCACCTCGCCGCTCTACACGATGAAGCAGTGTTTCGACAGTCTCGGCGGTGCAATCAGCGCAACGACGGTCTACGGCGTGCTGTCGCTCATCGCCTGGGCGCTGGTGATCGTCGTCACGCTAAAATACGTCATCGTCATCATGCGGGCCGATAACCGCGGCGAGGGCGGCATCCTCGCGCTGACCGCGCTTGCCTTGCGCTCGACGAGCCGCACGGGGCTGCGGCATCGCTGGATCCTGACGGCCGGCTTGGTCGGCGCCGCGTTGTTCTACGGCGATGGCGTCATTACCCCGGCGATCTCAGTGCTGAGCGCCGTCGAAGGGCTCAAAGTCGCGATACCCGTCTTCGAACCCTACGTTCTTCCGATCACCTGCGCGCTTCTTCTCGGGCTGTTCGTCATGCAAAGCCGCGGCACCGGGCAGGTCGGGGTGTTTTTCGGCCCGATCATGGCGATCTGGTTCGTCATCATCGGCGTACTGGGGGCGATCGAGATCGTCAAGCAGCCGGAGATACTGCGTGCCCTCAACCCGCTCTACGGCATCCAGCTGCTGACCGCCGATCCCTACCACGGCTTCATTCTGCTCGGCGCCGTGGTCCTGGCGGTAACCGGCGGCGAGGCGCTTTATGCCGATATGGGGCATTTCGGCCGGCTGCCGATTCGCACCGCGTGGTTGCGGCTGGCCTTTCCGGCATTATTGCTCAACTATTTCGGTCAGGGCGGCTTGCTGTTGGCGAATCCCGAGGCGCTCGACAATCCATTCTTCCGGCTGGCGCCCGATTGGGCCCTGCTGCCGATGGTGGTGTTGGCGTCGGCGGCGACGGTCATCGCTTCGCAGGCGGTGATCTCGGGTGCGTTCTCGATGACGCATCAGGCGGTGCAGCTGGGCTACCTGCCGCGGCTCTTCATCCGCCATACCTCCGAGCAGGAGTTCGGCCAGATCTACGTGCCGAAGATCAACCTTTTCCTGCTGGTTTCCGTCATCGCGGTCGTGCTTGGCTTCCGCTCGTCGGACAACCTCGGCGCCGCGTACGGCATTGCGGTGACGGGCACGATGTCGCTGACGACGATCCTGGCGCTGATCTATATGGTCGGGGTGAAAGGCTGGAATCCGGCGCTGTCGGTCCTGCTCTTCGGCTCCTTCCTGACCATCGACCTTGCGTTCTTCGCGGCTAACTTGATGAAGATCGAGCAGGGTGGGTGGGTCCCGCTGTTCGTCGCCGCGGTCGTCTATGTCGTGATGTCGTCATGGCTCGCCGGCCGTGCGATCCTGGTCGCGGAGCGCGGCCGCGCGTCGATGCCGCTCGACATGTTCCTCAAGAATTTCAATCCGGCGCGGATCGCGCGGGTGCCGGGGACGGCTGTGTTTATGACCGGTGACGTCCACAGCGTGCCGACAGCGCTGCTGCACAACCTCAAGCACAACAAGGTGCTGCACGAACGGGTCGTGCTCATGCACGTCGAAACCGAGGACATTCCGCAGGTTCCGGAGGAAAAGCGTCTCGAGATGCTGCATCTGGACCACAATTTTCACATCATCATGGTGCATTACGGCTTCATGGACGAGCCGAATATTCCGCGGGCGCTGGCCCAATGCCGGATGCTGCAGTTCCGCTTCAACCTAATGGAAACCTCGTTCTTCCTGCGACGCGAGAAGATCGTCGCGGCGAAACACGCCCCCTTCACCCGCTGGCGCAAGCAGATCTTCATTGTGATGGCGAATATCATGCTGAACGCGACCGAGTTCTTCCGCATCCCCACCAACCGGGTCATCGAGCTCGGCGGTCAGATCGAGATCTAGATCTCGACTAGGCGTCGGATTGGTACTGGCCGATATGCCACACGGCGCTGAGAAAATTCGGATCGCGGCGCCATTTTGCCAACAAGGACTCAGCCGCCTCCGTATTCATGTCGTGGTAGAATTTGAGGAGGCGGGTGACCTCGCCGCGCTCCGGCGGCGGCTCGTAGGGCCGCGCCTTGCGGCTAAGGACGTAGATCGAGGCGAAGGTCGCGACATCGATCTTGACCGCCTTGCAGGCGACCGCCAAGCCTTCGCCGCCGCGCTCGAAGAGCAGGCGTCGGATCAGCGTCAGCCGAATGCCGATCGTCTTCGCGAAAAGCGCTTCGAAGAGGGCGATTTCGCCGCGTCGCAGCGTCTGCACCATCAGCTCTGGCGTGACGGTGCCCTGTGCGGCAAGCTGCTCCGCGAGGGCTTGCGATTTGCGTTTCTCGGCTTCGTCGGCGGCAACGGCGAGGCTGTTGACCGTCCTCTCGAGCGCGTCGTCAACCTCGGAGACCGAAATGTCGAAATGCGCCAGGATGTGCTGGCGCAGCGCCGCGGAGACCCACCAATACATCTTTTGAGCGAGTTCGCGGCCGACCTCCGGGCGTGACAGCAGGGGATTCTGGTAGAGGTCGACGCGTTTCGATTCTTC
>JAQGID010000036.1 GCA_028291405.1 Rhodospirillales bacterium
TCGGGCCTCTCGGTCCAGACCTCGGCGCTTGGGAAAGCGCTGGCCATCGTCTATGGCGCGACCCGCGTTCCGCCGAATCTGATCGACTACGGCGATTTCGTCGCCATCGCCCACCAGTCGGCGCCCCCGTCGTCTGGCAAGGGCGGCGCGATGGGCGGCGGAGGCAAAGGCGGCAGCGGCTCGATCACCTACACGTATCAAGCGTATCTCGCGGTTGCGGTCGGCGAGGGGCCGATCATCGGGCTTGGGACCGTCTGGCAGGATAAGAGCGTCACGACCGCTGCGGCGCTTAATTTCTCGGTCTTCACCGGCACCTATCCACAGACGCCGTGGGGCTATCTCGAGACGAACCACCCGGAGCGGGCGCTCGGCTACAACGGCATTGCCTATGCCGCAGCCGGCCCGTTCGATCTCGGCACCAACGCCAATCTGCCGAACCTCAATTTTGAGGTGTTCGGGCGGCTCTACGGCACGGCGCCCAACGGCGTCGACGCCGATCCCTCACAGGTCGTCGTCGATTACCTGACGAACGTCGATTATAGCCTCGGCTTTCCGTCCGCGCGTATCGGCGCGCTGGCGACCTATTCCGAGACCCTGACCGTTCCGTCATCGGGGCCGTATACGCTGACCGTCGCGCATGCCGCGGGTTTCAATCAGAACCTCGATGTCGTTGACGGCAGCGGAAATCTCCTGACCTGCGTAGCAGCCAGTCCGGTTGCTGGGCAATATGCCTTCGCGGCAGGGGTCTACACCTTCGCCGCGGCGAGCGCGTCTCTGTCGGTCACCATCACTTATGCGGCCGTCGGCGCGCTGACGAACTACCAGAACTACACCCTCGCGTCGGGGCTCTGGATCTCGCCGGCCTATTCCACGCAGACCCAAGCGTCTGCCGATCTCGACGATATCGCGACCTACACCAATTCGGAGTTCGTCTGGTCTTGCGGCGTCCTTACTCTGGTGCCCCGCGGCACGGTCGCGATCACGGCGAACGGGCACACCTATACGCCGCCGGGCGCTCCACTCTATGATTTGACGGACGACGACTATCTGCCGGGCACCGGCGGCAATACCGATGATCCGATCATCGTCACCCGCAAGCGGCCGGCGGATCAGATCAACAACATCAAGGTCGAGTTCCTCGACCGGGCGAATCAGTACAACACGGCCATCGCCGAGGTTTCCGACCAGGCGATGATCGACGTCTTCGGCCGGCGGTCGGATAACAGCCGCCAGGCGCATCTTTTCTGCGATTCCGCCGCGGCGAACACATCGGCGCAGCTTCTCCTTCAGCAACAGGCGATCCGCAACGACTATCAGTTCAGTCTTGGCGCTTGGTCGGTCCTGATCGACCCGATGGATGACCTTACGCTGAACGATTCCTACATTGGCCTCGCGCAGCACGCGGTGAGGGTCACTGAGATCACTGAGAACGACGACGGAAGCTTCACTTATATCACCGAAGATCTGCCCGGCGGCTTGGGCAATGCGGCCCTTTATAATACGGAGTCCGGCTCTCGCTATGCCGCGAACTGGCAGGCCGATCCCGGCAAGGTCAACGCGCCCGTCATCTTCGAACCGCCGGACCCGCTAACCGCGACGGGCCTCGAGGTCTGGGTCGGCATCTCGGGCTCAAATCCGGCGCTCTATGGCGGCTGTGACGCGTGGATCTCGACCGATGGCGTGACCTATCGGCTGCTCGACCGGGTGCCGCAGCCGTCCCGCCAAGGACTGCTCACCGGCCAGCTGCCGAACGTGCCGGCGGCGACCACAGGCCCGACCATCGACACGACGAGCACGCTGGCGGTCGACGTCAGCGAAAGCGATGCCGAACTGCTCTCCGGCACGCAGGCGGACGCGCTGGCGCTCAACACGCTCTGCTATGTCGACGGAGAGCTGATCGCCTACAAGACGGCAACGCTGACCTCGGCGGAGCATTACAGCCTCACCTACCTCGTCCGCGGCGCCTACGATTCACCGATCGGCGTCCATGCCGTCGGCTCGCAGTTCCTGCGGCTTGATGGCGCGCTGCTCAAGATCCCGTTCACTCAGGATCGCATCGGCACGACGATCCATCTGAAGTTCCTCGCCTACAACGTCTTCGGCGGGGGACAGGAATCGCTCTCCGACGTCACCGACTACACCTACGTCATCAAGGGTTCGGCGATTGCTGGCCCGCTGCCGAACGTCACTGGCCTAACCAACGCTTATGTCGCTGGGATGACGCAGCTGGTCTGGGATGCGGTGACCGACTTCCGGACGGTCGATTACGAGATCCGCTTCGGTGCCACCGCTGCGTCGGCGCAGATCCTCGGCCGTACTTCGAACACGAACTTCGTGCTGCAGACCGGCGACGGCAGCTATTGGGTCGCGGCGCACGCCAACCCGGCGCCAGGGCTCGACGTCTACTCGACCACTTGGACCGAGATTACGATCGCCGGCGCGACGCTGGTGCGCAATGTCATCGCGACGCACGACGAAAAGGCTGAGGGCTGGACCGGGACGACGTCGGGATCCTTGGCGGTGATCGGCGGCGGCCTCGAACTTGCGACCGGCGGCAGCGGCAACCTTCTCACGGACGCCGACCTGCTCAACACGCCGGATATTCTGTTCTACGGCGGCGCGGCGGCGACGGGCACCTACACCAGCTCGCATGTCATCGACAAGGGGCGGACGGTCGCCAGCTTCGTCACGATGAGTTACGTGGCGCAGGGCCAGAACATCCATGCGGATATTCTCGGCGTTCCTGATTTCCTCGGCATCTCGGACCTGCTCGACGCCGCTCTCTCGGCCAACATCAACGTTCAGCCGCAGATCGGCGTCTCGGACGACAACGTCACCTGGACTTGGCAGAACTACCAGCCGGGCCAGTACACGGCTCGCTATATCCAGGTCCGGCTCGTCATCCAGTCCTACGACAATCAAACGCAAGCGCTGGTGACGGCGTTCTCGTGGTCTGTCGATGTCCCGGATCGCGTCGACCAATACACGAACCAGACCGTCACCGGCGGCGGGCTCACGATCACCTATCGGCCGCTCGGAGCTTCCGTGGACGCGCCGTTCAAAGGCGGCCCCGGCTCGGCGACGATCCCGAATGTGCAGATTACTTGGTCGGCGCAGCCTAACGACACGCTGGTCATCACGAGCCAGTCGCTCAGCGCAATCACCTTCCAGATCCAGAACGGCGGCGTCGGCGTGACGCGCACCGGCGTCCATGTGACGGCCCAAGGCTTCTAACGGAGATTTTCAGCATGAAGAAGATCAGCGCTCTCGCGCTTGCGCTCCTGCTCGCCCTGCAATTGTCCGCGGGCGCGGCGAGCCTGCAGGTGGCCACGACCGGCACCGTCTCGGGCCTCGCCAACAACCAGCAGATCAACGTCATCGCGGGCAACCTCGCGACGATGATCGAGAGCGCGTCCGCTCCGACGACGACCTCGACCGGGCTCAGCTCCACTGCGGGCGTCTGGTGGCACGACACCGGCAACAAGATCATCTTCGTCCGCGATCAGGCCGATGCGAATTGGCTCCCGGTCTTCTACCTCGACGAGACCGGGCACCTCATCGGCACGTCCGGGCAGGCCGGCGCCTGGGTGACGGTGGGCGGCACTGGCAACGCGGTAACGCTGACCTATCCCGTGGCGCCCGCGGCTTACCCCCAGGGAATGAAGCTGGCCTTTAAAGCGACGGCCGCGAACACCGGCCCGATGACGGTCAACGCCAATTCGCTCGGCAACAAGAATGTCTTCAAGAAGTCCGCTTCCGGCCCGGTCGCGCTGACAGGCGCAGAGATCCAGATCGGCGATCTCGTCGAGCTCGAATCCGACGGGACGCAGCTTCAGATCATCTCGAGCCTGCCGACCACCCCATTTGCCGGCGGTACGCTGACCTCGACAACGACGATGTCGGGTGCGTCGCTCAATACCGCCGCCGCCGTCGATATCGCCTCGGCGACGACGATGAATATTATGAATGCGGCATCGAACTTCGTTCGAATCACGGGCACTTCTGGCATTAGCAGCCTCGGCGTAAACGACGGCGCATGGCGGTTCGTCACGTTCCTGGGTGCCGTCACCGTGCGCAACAACGCCTCCATCTTCCTGCCGGGAGGGGCCGACAGAATTGCGGCCGCCGGGGACACTGCCATGTTCATCGGAGAAGGCG
>JAQGID010000052.1 GCA_028291405.1 Rhodospirillales bacterium
CGCCGAGGCGCGCCCGCTGCCGCAGCGGCTGATGGCGGCGATGGCGCAACAGGACTGCGGACAATGCAGCTATCTCTGCGCGACCTATGCCGAGGCGATCGCCAGCGGCGCCGAGAAGAGCCTGACGCGGTGCGTCCCGGGCGGCAAGGAGACCGCGCGGCAGCTCAAGGAGCTGATCGAGCTGGGCGAGATGGCGGCGGCGGCGCCGGCACAGGCGAAGCCGGCCACCGAGGCGGCGCCGACGGCGGCAGCGTCGGTCGGCAAGACGGCGATGGCCCGGCTCGAAGGCGCCGCGCCGCTGAACCGCGCCGGCTCGCAAAAGGACACGCGCCACGTCGTCTTCGATCTCGCCGGCACCGAGCTCGACTATCGGGTCGGCGACGCGCTCGGCGTCCAGGCGGTCAATTGTCCGGAGACGGTGACGGCGATCATCGAGTGTCTCGGCCTTGCCCCCGACCACGAAGTCGAATGCCCGGACGGCGCCCGCCGCGGCCTTTTCGACGCCTTGAGCAATGCCTGCGAGATTGGCCGCGTCTCCGACGACGCTGTCGAGGTGCTGGCCTCGCGCGCGCCGGACCTCGGCGAATCGCAGCGCCTGCAGGCCCTGGCCGAAGGCTATCCCGGTGCCGGGCCGGAGGGAGCCGATCTGCTCGAGCTGTTGCTCACCTTCCGTTCGGCGCGGCCGCCGGTCCAGGAGCTCGTCTCGGCGCTCTCGACGCTCGAGCCGCGGCTCTATTCGATCTCGTCGTCGCCCAAGGCGGCGGCGGGCGGCGTCCACCTGACGGTCGGCGCGGTGCGCTATGAGATGCGCGGCCGCCAGCGCAAGGGCGTCGCCTCGACGTATCTCACCGAGCGCGCCGCGCCGGGCGCCGCGGTGCCGGTTTTCGTCCAGCCGGCGCATGCCTTCGGCCTGCCCGCTTCGGGCGACGTGCCGATCATCATGATCGGGCCGGGCACCGGCGTCGCGCCGTTCCGCGCCTTCCTGCAGGAGCGCCGCGCCACCGGCGCCGCCGGGAAGAACTGGCTGTTCTTCGGCGACCAGCGTCGTGATTGCGACTTCCTCTACGAGGCGGAGCTGCTCGGCTTCCACAAGGACGGGCTGCTCAGTGAGCTTGAGCTCGCCTTCTCGCGCGATCAGGCGGAACGAATCTATGTCCAGCAACGCATGCGCGAGCGCGCGCGGGAGCTCTGGGCCTGGCTGCAGGACGGCGCCTGTCTCTATGTCTGCGGCGCCGCCGCGATGGCCAAGGACGTCGACGCCGCCCTCGTTGCGATCATCGCCCGCCAGGGCGGTATGGGAACCGGCGCGGCGCGCGCCTATCTCGCCACCCTGAACCGCGAAAAGCGCTACCTCAGGGAGGTTTATTGATGCCGCTTTCGAGAGGCTGATCGGCGGAAATCAGACCTTCCGCCACACCTGCCCCTTGTTGGGGGGGTGTCCGGCGCGCTATCTACCCTCCGCATGCTGGTTCTTTTCGCGATCGTCCTCACCGACCTGATCGGCTTCGGGCTCGTCGTCCCGCTTCTCCCGTTCTACGGCACCCATTACGGGGCGAGCCCGGCCGAGGTGACGCAGCTGATGGCGACCTATTCGCTGATGCAGCTGTTCGTCGCGCCGATCTGGGGGCGGCTCAGTGACCGCTATGGCCGCCGCCCGATCCTGTTGCTCAGCCTTGCCGGCTCGATCGTCTCCTATCTTTGGCTCGGCTTCGCCGACGCGCTGTGGATGCTCTTCGCGGCGCGTGCCGTGCAGGGCGCCTGTGCCGGCAATATCGCCGCGGCGCAGGCCTATGTCGCCGACATCACGACGCCGGAGACCCGCGCCAAGGGGATGGGCGTCATCGGCGCCGCATTCGGTTTCGGCTTCATCATCGGGCCGGCGGTGGGCGGCGCGCTCGCCGGTCCCGACCCGCTCAACCCGATGCTGACGCTGCCGGCCTTCGCCGGCGCCGGGCTCTCGGGGCTGGCGTTCCTCGGCACCCTGCTGTTCCTCGAGGAGAGCCTGCCGGCAGAATCGCGCCGATCGGCCGCACGCGTCGGCCGGTTGACGGCGATCGCGCAGGCGCTGCGGCGGCCCGACCTGCGGCTGCTGATCTCGCTCTATTTCCTGATCATCTTCGCCTTCGCCGGGATGGAGACGACCTTCGCGCTCTGGGCGAAAGAGCAATTCGGCTGGGGCCCGTCGTCGGTCGGCTATCTCTTCGCCTATGTCGGCATTCTCGGGGCGGTGATCCAGGGCGGGCTGATCGGCCGGCTGACGCGCCGCTTCGGCGAGGAGCGGCTATTGCTCGCGGGGACAATCTGTCTCCTGCTCGGCATGCTCGGCATCCCGCTGGCGAGCCGGGTCCCCTATCTCTTCGTCGCGACCGGCATCCTGTCGATCGGCTTCGCGATGGCACAGCCCTCGATCGCCAGCCTGATCTCGCGCCGCGCGGCGGCGCATGAGCAGGGCGAGGTGTTGGGCGTCTCGCAATCCGCCGGCAGCCTGGCCCGCGTCGTCGGGCCGCTGGTCGCCGGTTTCCTTTTCGCGACGCTCGGCCGCGACGCCCCCTATTTCGGCGGCGCATTGGTGCTCGCCTGCGTCGTCATTCTCGGCCGCCAGCTGGTTCGCGCCGCCGGAGCAGCGCCGGTCGCCAAAAAACCCGACGACGACCATGAGCGCGCCGCGATAAGGCGATCTTCGTGAGGCGATCCTCATGAGTCCGGGACGCGGCCGGCCGCCGAGCTTCATTCCCGGCGGCCCGGTGGTGGCGAAATCGGCCTTCCGCGAGGAGCTGAAGGCGCTGCGCAAGCTGGTGCCCTATCTCTGGCCGCGCGAATCGGTCGAACTCAGGGTTCGCGTCCTGCTGGCGATCCTCTGCCTGATCGGGGCAAAGCTGATCAACATTGTCGTGCCGCTGATCTACAAGCACGCGGTCGACGCACTCGGCAGCAAGAATGCGGTCATCACTGTGCCGGTCGCCCTCGTCATCGGCTACGGCGTCGCGCGGGTCGGTTCGCAGGCTTTCGGCGAGCTGCGCGACGCGATCTTCGCCAAGGTCGAGCAGCACGCGATCCGCATGGTCGGGCTCAATACCTTCCGGCATCTCCATGCGCTGTCGCTGCGCTTCCACCTCGAGCGCCAGACCGGCGGTCTGTCGCGCGCCATCGAGCGCGGCATCCGCGGCGTCGAGTTCCTGCTCTCGTTCATGCTGTTCAACGTCGTGCCGACGCTGTTCGAGATCCTGATGGTCTGCGGGGTCCTTTGGACGCTCTATAATTTCGAGTTCGCCCTCGTCACCTTCGCGACGATCGTCTGCTACATCGCCTTCACCTTCACGGTTACCGACTGGCGCGTCAAATACCGCCGCGAGATGAACGAGCGCGACAGCGAGGCGAACACCAAGGCGATCGACAGCCTGCTCAACTTCGAGACGGTCAAGTACTTCGCCAACGAGGAGCACGAGGCCAACCGTTTCGACAAGGCGTTGCGCGCCTACGAGAAGGCGGCGGTCAAGAGCCAGACGACGCTCTCGCTGCTCAACATCGGCCAGGGCATGATCATCGCGGCCGGGCTGATCGGCGTCATGCTCCTCGCCGGTTTCGGGGTCCAGCGCGGCGAGATGACGGTCGGCGATTTCGTGCTGGTGAACTCCTACCTCATCCAGCTCTACATGCCGCTCAACTTCCTCGGCATGGTCTATCGCAACATCAAGCAGTCGCTGACCGATCTCGAGAACATGTTCAAGCTGCTGGCGGTGCCGCCGGAGGTGCAGGACCGGCCGGGCGCGCCGCCGCTCGTGGTCACCGCCGGCGAGATCGTCTTCGACAACGTGCGCTTCCGCTACGACGAGCGGCGGCCGATCATCAAGGGCATCTCCTTCCATGTGCCGCCGGGCCGCACCGTCGCGATCGTCGGTCCCAGCGGCAGCGGCAAGTCGACGATCGCGCGGCTGCTCTTCCGCTTCTACGACATAGACTCCGGCGCCATCCGCATCGACGGCCAAGACCTCCGCGCCGTGACGCAGACCAGCCTGCGCCAGGCGATCGGCGTCGTGCCGCAGGACACCGTCCTGTTCAACGACACGATCCTTTACAACATCGGCTACGGCAAGCCGGGGTCGAGCGAGGCGGCGATCGCCGAGGCGGCGCGGATGGCGCGTATCGGCGATTTCATCGCCGGCCTGCCGGACGGCTACAAGACGCCGGTCGGCGAGCGCGGGCTCAAGCTGTCGGGCGGCGAGAAGCAGCGCGTCGCGATCGCCCGTGTCATCCTGAAGCAGCCGCACATCCTCATCTTCGACGAGGCGACCTCGGCGCTCGACACCAAGACCGAGCGCGAGATCCAGGCGAGCCTCAAGGAGGTCTCGGCCGAGCGGACGACGCTGATCATCGCGCATCGCCTGTCGACGGTGATCGACGCCGACGAGATCCTGGTCCTCGACGCCGGCGAGATCGTCGAGCGGGGCCGCCACTTCGATCTGCTCTCGCGCGGCGGCGCCTATGCTGCGATGTGGGCCCGCCAGCAGGAGGCCGCCGAGCTCGAGGCGGCGCTCGAGGCGGTACCGGAATAGCTACTTCTTCGCGTCGTTGGCGTTGGCCCGGACGTAGGCCCAGAGCTCCTCGACCTGATCGGTGGTCAGCGTCCCATCCCAGGCAGGCATCGCCTGCTTGCCGTGGAGCACGGAGTTGACGAAGCGGGGATGCTCGTCGGCGTGCAGGCGCCGCAGATCGAACGCAACGCCGGTGTTGTTCCGCAGCTCCATGCCGTGGCAGGTGGCGCAGTAATTCTCGTAGGTCGTCGCACCGTCCTCGATCTTCGCCTTGTCAGCCGCGTCCTCGGCGGCAGCCTGAGTCGCGAGGGCACAGAAGGCTACCGCGAGAAACCGCTTTCGCATCATTCCATCCGTCGGAGTTGAAAAAAGAAAGAGGGCGGAGCGGCGCCGAGACGTCGCGATCCGCCCACTTCGTCGTGCAGACTAGTCTTCCATCAGTTTGAACGTCCACAACGATCCGCCCGGGGGGACATGGGCGAGGTTAGCGTCCGGTATCTTGAGGACGTAGACGCCGCCAGTGCCGCTCGTCACCGTGACGTATTGCTTGCCGTTGCGCTCCCAGGTGATCGGCTGGCCGATGATCCCCGAGGGCGTCTGGAACTGCCACAGCATCTTTCCCGTCTCGGAATCGAAGGCCATGAACTCGCCGGTCAGCGCGCCGGTAAAGACGAGGCCGCCGGCGGTCGCCATCGTGCCGGCCCAGTTCGCCGACTTGAACGGCACCTGCCACTTCGCTTTGCCGGACAGCGGGTCGATCGCCTTCAGGATGCCGCGATTGCCGGATTCGGGATAGATGTTGGTGATCTTCACCCCATAATGCGGCTGGCCGGTCTTCAAATTCTGCACCTGCTCGATCGGCAGGGGCTGGTATTCCATGCCCATGTCGAGGGTGTTGACATAGGCGAGGCCAGTCAACGGGCTGTACGACATCGGGAACCAGTTGGTGCCGCCTGAAATACTGGGCCAGGTCGAGATCTTGCTGGCGCTTTCGATCACCGACTTCATGTCGATGGTCCAGTTCGGCCGGCCGGTCTTGAGGTCGATGCCGTTGGCCCAAGTCACCTTGACGTAGTTGTTGGCCGCCAGCAGCTTGCCGGTGGCGCGGTCGAGAACGTAGAAGAAGCCGTTCCGTCCGGCCTGCATCACGACCTTCTGGACCTTGCCGCCGATCTTGAGATCGGCCTGGACGAGGGCATTGACCCCGTCGTGATCGAAGGGATCGTTCGGCGACATCTGGTAGTGCCAGACCATCTCGCCGGTCTTGGGACGGAACGCGATGATCGAGTTGGTGTAGAGGTCGTCGCCCTTGCGGTCGAGCGGGTTCCACGGCGCCGGATTGCCGATGCCCCAGAAGACGAGGTCGAGATCGGGGTCGTAGGAGCCGGTCGTCCAGGTACTGCCACCGCTGGCCTTGGCGCCGCCGTTGGGCCAGGTCTCGGAGCCCTTCTCGCCCTCGCCGGGCACCGTATAGAGCCGCCACAGCTGCTTGCCGGTCTCGAGGTCGTGGCCTTCGAGAAAGCCGCGGACGCCGAACTCGGCGCCGGCGATGCCGTTGACCAGCACCCCGTTTGCGACGATCGGCGCGCCGGTCATCGCGGCGCCGTCGGCGGTGTCGCTCGACTTGACGTTCCAGACCTCTTTGCCGGTCTTCATGTCGAGCGCAATGACATGCGTGTCGAGCGTCGTGCGGTACAGCCTGCCCTCGTAGAGGGCGGCGCCGCGATTGACGATGCCGCAGCAGACGGTCTTCGTCGTCTCCGGCGGGTATTCGATCGTCGTCTTCCAGATTTCCTTGCCGGTCAGCGCGTCGACCGCGACGGTCTTATCGTGGCTTGTGATGTAGATCACCCCGTCCTTGACCAGCGCCTGCGATTCCTCGCCGTAGTTGCTCGCCATGCTGTAGCTCCAGGCGGGCACAAGATGCTTGACGGTCTTGCGGTTGATCTGCTTCAGCGGGCTGAAACGCTGCTGGTTGTAGCCCATGCCGTAGGTCAGGACGTCGCCCGGCGTCTTGGCATCGTTTCTGAGATCGGCAACGCTCTGCGCCATCGCCGTCGCCGGAAGCGCGAAGCCGAGCAGCAGCGCTGCGATGAGTGGTCTCATGCCTTGGTTCCTCCCTTACCTGTGCGGCGTGCTCGTTCCGGCCCTCGGGCCGTGGCGGCGACGCGGTTGTGGCCTGAACCTAGACCTCGCCAGCGACGCGATGCAACCATGTTTTGTTGGTGCCGGCTGCCCCTTTTTGGAGGGTGCCGGCCGTGTTGCCGTCGTGGCGGCGCCACGATAACGTGGAACGGCGCGAGCCAACGCGCGTCGGGGAGGAATCGTGGGCTGCACCGTCGCGACGGGGAGCCGGTGTCGTGGCGTCGCGGCACCGGCGATATCGAAAGTTCGATCGACCGGCGGACGCGCGCGCGCCGCGCTGATCGGTGCGATGCTCGGCCTTGCTCCAGCGCTCGTCGCGGCGCAGATCGCGGCACCCGATGCGACGACGCTGCCGACGATCGAGGTCATCGGCACGAGCCCGCTACTCGGCACCGGCATCGACCGCGACAAGGTGCCGGGAGCGACGCGCAGCATGTCCGAGAGCGATCTCAGACGCGAGGGAACGCCCGATCTCGTCGGCACGCTCAACCGCCAGGTTCCCGGCGTCAGCATCAATGACGTCCAGGCCAATCCCTTCCAGCCCGACGTCCAGTTTCGCGGCTTCGACGCCTCGCCGGTGCAGGGGACGCCGCAGGGCCTGGCGATCTATCAGAACGGGGTCCGGATCAACGAGGCGTTCGGCGATACCGTCAATTGGGACCTGATCCCGGACGTCGCGATCGATCGCGTCAACCTGGTCGGCGCCAACCCCGTCTTCGGCCTCAACGCGCTGGGCGGTGCGCTCGCCGTCGAGATGAAGAACGGCTTCACCTACGAGGGCGGCGAGGCGACGCTCTCCGGCGGCTCGTTCGGGCGCCACGAGGCGAGCATCGAATACGGCGTGCGCAGCGGCAATGTCGCGAGCTACGTCGCCGCCCGCGGCCTCGACGAAGACGGCTGGCGTTGGAAATCGCCGTCGCACCTGCGGCAGATCTACGCCGATCTCGGGGCGCGCGGCGAGAGACTGACGGCGCATCTCAGCGTCAGCGGCGCCAGCAACCGTCTCGCCGCGATCGGACCGACGCCGGTCGAGCTCCTCGCCGTCGATCGCGCTGCAATCTTCACCTATCCGCAGACGGCGCAGAACGAGCTGCTGTTCTTCACCGGCACCGGCAGCTACCGCGCGAGCGACACGCTGACACTCGACGGCAATTTATACCGCCGCAGCCTTCGCCAGGACACGGTGAACGGCAATGCCTCGGACGTGCAGAGCTGCGATCCCGGCCTCCATCCCGGCTTCCTCTGTTTCGGCGACGCGACGACGCTGCTGTTCGGCACGAACGGCGCGCCGGTCCCCGATACGCTCGGCGGCGCGACGCCGGGCTCGCTCGATCGCACCTCGACGCATACGACCGGCTATGGCGGCTCGCTTCAGGCGACCGAGACCGAGCCGTTTCTGACGCGTGAGAACCACCTCGTGGTCGGTGCCAGCATCGATCGTGGCGAGGTCGATTTCGCGGCGAGCAACGAGCTCGGGATCATCGATCCCAGCCTCGCCGTCATCGGGATCGGCACGATCGTCGCGCAGCCCGACGGCAGCGTGACGCCCGTGCGGATCAAGGCGACCAACACCTATTACGGCCTTTATCTCAGCGACACCTGGAACGCGACGCCGGCGCTCGCCCTGACCGCCGGCGGCCGCTACAACATCGCGATGATCCGCATCGCCGACCAGCTCGGCGCCGCGCTCAACGGCTCGCATCGCTTCTCGCGCTTCAATCCGGCGGCGGGGGCGACGTACAAGCTGACCTCCGAGGTCACCGCCTACGCCGGCTATTCCGAGGCGAACCGCGCTCCGACCGCGGCGGAGCTCGCCTGCGCCGATCCGGCGCGGCCGTGCAGCCTCGACAATTTCCTGGTCTCCGATCCGCCGTTGAAGCAGGTCGTGGCGCATAGCATCGAGCTCGGCCTTCGCGGCAGCCGACCGGTCGAGGACGACGGCAAGCTGTCGTGGAACCTCGGCGTCTTCCGTACCGAGAGCGACGACGACATCATCAACGTCGCCAGCACGGTGACCGGCCGCGGCTTCTTTCAGAACGCCGGCACGACGCTGCGCCAGGGGATCGAGGCCGGCCTCAGCTATCGCGACGCGCGCTGGTTCGTTCATGCCGACTATAGCCTGGTCGACGCGACCTTCCAGAGCAGCCTCACGCTCAACTCGCCGGCCAATCCACAGGCCAGCCCCGACGGCACGATCCAGGTGCGGCCGGGCGACCATCTGCCCGGCATCCCGCAGCACCGGCTCAAGCTCGGCGCGGATTACACGATCCTGCCAGCCTGGATCTTCGGCGGCGATCTGATCGCGGCGAGCAGCCAATATCTCCGCGGCGACGAGAGCAACCGCAACCCGCTGATCTCGGGCTACGCGGTCGTCAATCTGCATTCGTCGTACCGGATTCGCGAGAAGATCGAGATCTTCGGTCTCGTTCAGAACCTCTTCGACCAGAAATACGAGACTTTCGGCGTCTTCGTCGATACGACACGGGTGCCGAGCCTGAACCTGACGAACCCGCGCTCGCTCAGCCCCGGGGCGCCGCTCGCCGTCTTCGGCGGGCTGCGCATCGGCTTTTGAATTGGAAACACGCTCATGAAATTCGCCCATTTCGCGCATGTCTGGAGCAAGGCGGGGATGACCCCGGCGCAGCGCTACGACCAGCTCTGGCGCGAGCTGCAGCTCGCCGATACGCTCGGCTTCGACTACGGGTTCTGCGTCGAGCATCATTTCCGTCCCGACGAAAGCTTGATGTCCTCGCCCAACCTTTATGCCGTCGCGGCCGGCGCGCGGACGCAGCGGATCCGGCTCGGCGCCATGGGCCACGTCGTGCCGCTGCACCATCCGGTACGGCTCGCCGAGGAGATCGCGCTCGCCGACCAGATGATCGGCGGACGGCTGGAAGTCGGGCTCGTCCCGGGCATTTCTGCGGATTATTTCGGACCCTTCGCCGCCGATTTCCCGAACCGCCGCGAGAAGACGCTCGAGTTCGTCGGCTTCCTCAAGGCCCTCTACGGCGCCGCCGATGCGGTCGATTTCGACGGGCCGACGATCCATCAGCGCAATCTCCGGCTCGCCGTCCGCCCGGCGCAGGTCCCGCATCCGCCATTGTGGATGGAGACCCGCGATCCGGCGACGCTCGAGTTCTGCGCCCGGCACGGCATCGATACCGGCTATTTCTTCTTCTTCGCGCGCGCTGCGGCGAAGCCGCGGTACGCCAAATATCTCGCCGACTGGGCGGCGGCCGGCTGGGCGCGCAAGCCGAACGTCGCCTACAACTGCCTCGTCTATGTCGACGAGACCGACGCGAAGGCGCTGGCGACCGCGTCGGTCCATGCCGGTAACGCGTACCGCGGCTTCTTCCCGCATGCACGGAGCGACGCCGAGCTGCGCGACATCCAGAAGAAGCGCGCCGAATTCTTCGTCGAGCGCGGCGAGCCCGAGGCGGCGGAGATCGTGCTAAATCTGCTTGACGCCGATTACCTCCTCGCCAACGAGCTCGTCCTCATCGGCAGCCCCGCCACGGTGGCCGAGCGGCTGCGCCGCTGGTCACTCGCCGGGACCTTCAACACCTTCTTCGGCGAGTTCAATTTCGGCGAGCTAGCCGAAGCGGATCTGATGCGCTCGCTGCATCTCTTCGGCACCGAGGTCATGCCGGCGCTGCGCGGATTCGAGCCGTTCTGAGGCGTATCGACTCTGACGCCCCGTCGCGCTGCGCTATAGAGTGGCGATGGCCGAGAAGCAGACTGCGCGGATTCCCGACCCGATCGAGCTCGCGGCCGCCGTCCGCGGCGGCGATCGCCGCGCCTTGGCGCGCGCCATCACCCTCGCAGAATCGTCGCGCGGGGATCATCGCGAGCTAGCGGAGGCGGTGCTCGGCGCGTTGCTGCCGGTGCGGCTTCCGTCGCTCCGCATTGGCATCTCCGGTGTTCCCGGCGTCGGAAAATCGACTTTCATCGAGACGCTCGGCCGCACTATCGTCGCGGCCGGGCATCGCCTCGCGGTGCTCGCGGTCGATCCCTCGTCGCGGCGGAGCGGTGGCTCGATCCTCGGCGATAAGACGCGGATGGCCGATCTCGCGCGCGAACCGGCCGCCTTCATCCGCCCGACGCCGACGGGCGGCCTGCTCGGCGGCGTCGCGCGGCGGACCCGCGACGCGGTGATGCTCTGCGAGGCGGCCGGTTTCGAGATCGTCATCGTCGAGACGGTCGGGACTGGCCAATCCGAGACGGCGGTCGCCGATCTCGTCGACATGGTCGTGCTGCTGCTGCTGCCGGGCGGCGGCGATGAGCTGCAGGGCCTCAAGAAGGGGATTCTCGAGATCGCCGATCTGATCCTGGTCAACAAGGCCGACGGCGATCTCGCCGCGGCGGCCGAGCGGGCGGTCGGCGAATACGGCGGGGCGCTGCACCTGTTGCGGGCTGCCTCGCCGCATTGGACGCCGGAGATCATGGCGGTGTCCGCCTTCGAGGGGCGCAATGTCGCCCTCGCCTGGGATGCCGTCGGCCGGTTCCGCGCGGCGATGGAGGCGACCGGCGCCCTCGCCGCGCGGCGCGCGGCGCAGGCGAGGGTCGCCTTGTGGTCCGAGCTCGGCGAGGGGCTGCTGGCGCAACTCCGTCAGAGCCCGCTCGTCCGCGACCGCCTGGCGGAAATCGAGGCCGAGGTCGTCGCCGGCCGCGCCGCCGCCTCTGTTGCCGCTCGCCGGCTGCTGGCGGCGTTCCTCGGCCCGGCGGCGGCCGGCCAAACGGATGCTTGACGCTCAAACCCGGACGCTGTAGACACGCGCTTCCCTCGCGGCCGGCCCTTGGGGCCGGGGTCCGCGCGTATTATTATTGGTTCCGAGGTCGTCGTTATGGCTAGAAGGTGCTCGATCACTGGCAAGGGTGTGCAGACCGGCAACAACGTCAGCCACGCCAACAACAAGACGAGGCGCCGCTTTCTGCCGAATCTGCAGACCATCTCGCTGCTGTCGGACGCGCTCGGCTCGGCGATCCGCCTGCGCCTTTCGACCTATGCAATCCGCACGATCGAGCACAACGGCGGCATCGACACCTTCCTGACTTCGACGCCCGACCGCGATCTGACGGCCGAGGCGCGCCGTCTCAAGCGCCGCGTCGAAGGCGCCGCCGCCCGCAAGGCGGCGACCGTCGAAGCGACGGCCTGATCGTTCGCGCCGCGGCTTTGCCGCGCCACTATTTCTGCCAGACCCTGATATAGCTTACCTGCAGGATCGCCGGGAACTCGGTGTCGCTGTCGGGCGGCCCCGGCCATTTGCCGCCGACGGCCAGATTGACCAGGACATGCGCCGGCCCGGCGTCGCTGCCGTCCTTGTGGACCCAGGAGAAGCGGCGTTCAGCGATCTTCGTGCCGTCGAGGTAATGCGTCACGCCTTGCGGCGTCCACTCGACGGCGAAGACGTGGAAATCGTCCGCGAGATCGACGCCGGGCCGGTATGAGCCCCAGCGATCCAGCTTCGTTTCGACATCGGATTGATCCTCGTCGCGGCTGGCGTAGAGGTTGTGGAAGCTGTTGCGCGTCGTGTCGCGGCCGTTGTCGACGACCTCGACCACGTCGATCTCCGGCGGCCAGTTGGCGTCTTGCGGGTTGAGCCAGAAGGCCGGCCACAACCCGCGCCCGCGCGGCACCTTCATGCGGATTTCGAAATAGCCATATTCGCCGGTCCATTTCGAGCGGAGCATGCCGCTCTCGATGCCGCCGTCGTGGCGTCCGTCGCGCAAGTGGGCGATGAGCTCGAGCCTGTGGTCGACGATGCGGTGGTTGTCGTTCTCGCGATACCGCTCCCATTCCCCGTTGCCGGTGAGGTGATCGAGGGTCCCGTTGTCATAGACGTAGCGCGTCCAGAATTCCTGACGCAGCGCGTCGAGACTCGTGATCGTCGCCGCGAAATCCCAGTTCTTGACCAGGTGATAGCCGCGGCCTGCGATCGCCGGCGGCGGTGTCGGCGCGGTCTCCTGCGCGATGGCGGCGAGTGGGGAGAGCGACAGCGACACGGCTGCGGCGAGGAGAATGCGTTTCATCGGATCCTTCCCGGGCTGAACGGAGACCAACGCCAAACGGCGGCTTTGATCCCATCATCCGGTCGCGCTCGCGTCGTCTGGCCAAGCGCCCGTCTTTCCGCTACAGGTTGATGCAGCTTCGAAATTACCGTGAGAAAGCGATGTCGCACCTGCTGCGCTCCGCATCGGCGCCCGGTCGGCTCGTCCTCACCCGGCGGATTGCCGCTCTGCCGTTTCTCGTCCTCTCACTCCTCCTCGTCGGTCCGACGCCCTCACGGGCGTCCTGCACGGATTCGGCTGCCCCAAAGGTCGAATGGCGGCGCTGCGTCCTGGACGGCGGCGACCTCGCGAAGACGAGTTTTCCCGGTGCCAACCTGCGCGAGGCTTCTTTCGCCTTCGCCAATCTCGCCGGCGCCGATCTCTCGGACAGCGAAGCTTTTCACGCGAAATTCCTCAACGCAAATCTCAGGGGCGCCCGGCTCGATCGCGCCGTCCTGACCGAGGCCGATTTCACCCGCGCCGACCTGACCGGCGCGTCGCTGGCGCAGGCCGATCTGCGCCGTGCACATTTCTTTCGCGCCATCCTGCGCGACGCCGATCTCAGCAACGCCCAGATGAACGGCGCCGACCTTCTCAACGCCGACCTCAGCGGCGCGCTCTGGACCGACGGCAAGCGACGCTGCGCCGCCGGTTCGATCGGTCAGTGCAATTGAGACGGAAGCCGACGCCGAGGATCCGTCATTTCTTCGGCGGCGAGCTGCTCCCGGCCGACGGCGCGTCATCCCCGCCGCTTGGATTGACCTTCGGTGTATTTCCTTTAGCGGTTTTATCGTCCGGCGGCTTCTGCGCCGCGTAAGCCGCCGAGCAGGCATTGTTTTCGCCGAGCCCGATGTCGATCAGCGGCAGCAGCGCCGCCGGCGGAAAGGCGATCCCGAGACCGATCGCGGCCCCAAGCCGGGCGGCGAGGCCGCCGGCCTGGATGCTGAACTCGGGCTTGCTGAACGTCCCCTTGACCTCGACCGGCGTGCGGAGCGAGACCGCCGTGAGGCGCTTGTTGCGCGGCACCAGCGAGAGATAGATCGTCTCCGACGCGAAATTGATATTCCCGGTGCCGCTGATGTTGGTGTCAGGCGTGTCGAGCAAGAGCGTCGTCGCCGTCGCGACGCCGCTCTTGATGTCGAAGCGCGAGACGAAGCAATTGATCGGGATCGGCTTGTCGCCGGTGACGTAGACGCCCAGCGCGCCGAGTACGTCGATCGGCGCGAGCTGCTGCAGGAGATCGCTGATCTGGCCGTTCTCCATGAAGAACCCGGCGTCGCCGTTCATGGCGGCGAGGAACTCGCGGGTCGAAGTGCCGGCGGTATCGAGCTTGATGAAGCCACCGATGACGCCGGCGGTCTTGGTCAGCATCTTCGAACCCGAGTTGCGCAGCAGCTGGTGCAGATCGACGTGGCGGACGTCGATGGCGCCCTTGAGATGCGGCGGCCCGCTCTGGGTGAAAGGCGTGAAGCTGAGGTTCAGATCGACGTCGCCCTGCGCGACGTGGAAGCGCAGCGGCTGAACTGTCATCGTGCCGTCCTGCAGCTTGAGGCCGAGGCTGACGCGCTCAATCGGCAGGTCGCCAGGCGCCTTGATCCGCGTACTGTCGAAGGTGACATCGGCATTGAGCCCCGGCAGCTTGCCGATTGCAATCTTGGTGTCGGGCAGCACCCGGCCACTCGGGTCGGCGGGCTTTTTCGGCGTCGACGAATTCGCCGGCTTGGCGCCGTAGAGCCCTTGGAAGTCGGCAAGGTCGACGAATTTCGAGCTGAGGTTCGCGCGCAGCGTCGGGACCTTCGGCGTCGTGTCGAAGGCGATGCCTCCTTCGAGATCGCTCTTGCCGAGGGCCAGCGCGATTGCCTTCAGCTCCCATCTGCCGTTGCCGCCGACAAGTTCCGTCGTGCCGCGGAAGTCGGGGAATTCCGGCAGTGGAACGCCGAGCGCATCGCCGAGCTTGTCGAGATTCTTGCCCTTGAGCTGCAGCTTCACATCCACGCCCGCGAAATCCATCGGCTCGCCGATGCTGCCGTCGGCGGTGGTCTGGATGTCGCCGAGCGCGAGATTGACCTTGATCGGATAAGGTTTCGTCGTGTCGCGCAGCTCATTCAAGGCGCCGAACCTGCCGTCGATGTGCAGCTTCTGCCGCTGGAACGTGCCGTCGGCGGCGACCGCCAGGGGTGCCGTCGGATCCTTCTCGTCCAGTTGCAGCTGGGCGACGCCGATCTCGCTCTGGGCCTTCGTTTCGCCGTTGCGATAGACGAAGACGCTGTCTTTGACGGTGACCTTCTCGAGGTCGGGCGATTGACCGCGCTTTTGCGGCGCCGTCGATTTCAGCGCCATCTTCCAATTGCCTTCGCCCTTGTCGGACGTTTCGATCAACAGCCTGCCGCTCTCGACGGAGACGGCCGGCACATGGGCCGGGCCGAAGATCAGGCTGCGGATGAAGAGATCGACCTCCAGCCGCTTCGCCGTGAACATGTCGGGCTCGGAGCCCCAACTCGCATTGGCCACATGCACGTCCTCGGCGACAATTTGCGACGGCGCCCCCCATTTGAGCGTCAGCTTGCCAACGGTGATCTGCCGGCCGATCGCGTTGCTGACCGGGTGCTCCAGCGCCCAGACTACCGCCGGCGCGCCGCCGAAATACAGCGCAAGACCGCCCGCGATCAGCAGCAGTACGAGACAGCCGCCAATCCAGCCCAGGATTTTGACGATGCGCATGCGCGGTCCCCGCTCGAGACGCCGATTTGCGTCTACTTGCTTCGCAAACGCCCATATTCTTTTTCGATCTCAGCCGGGAGCGGAATCCTCCGGCGAGCGGCAACCGCCGCTACCAAGCTTCCGGCAGCCAGGGCAGCCAGTTCATATAAGCCAGCCAGAAGACGGCGAAGGCGAGCGACAGTAGCGTGATGGGAATACCGACCTTGGCATGCTCGGCGAAGCTGAGTTTGACGCCGAAATCGGCGGCGCGTTCCACGACAAGGATGTTGGCAAGGCTGCCGACGAGCAGCAGATTGCCCGACAGGCTCGACAGCAATGCGAGACCGTAGAGCGCCCCTTTCGGGGGATTGGGCCAGATCTGCATCAGCAGGATGACTGAAGGGACGTTGCCGATCGTGTTGCTCATCAGCAACGTCAGTGGCGTCAAGATGAGCAGCGAGTCCGGCAGCAGACCCCATTCCTGAAGCTGCGAGATGCCGGTCCACGGAATGCCGGTATCGGCGAGCGCGCCGGTGATGCCGAAGAGGCAGGCGACGAGCAACAGCAGCGGCCAGTCGACCGCCGCGATCATCGTGCGGCTCGTGAACTTGCGCGTCAGCAGCAGGATCGCGGCGATGATCAAGGCGCCGATCTCGTGCTGGATCGGCGTCATGAAGAGCGCGAGCAGCGCCACCGTCGCGATCAGCCCCTTGATCGTCTGGTTGCGGTCCTGCGGATGGCGCGGTGGCAGCGGGAAGTCCGGCACCGTCGGGGTCGTCACCGCCTCGAGCGGCATCGCGTCGACGGGCAGCTCCGGCGCGGCAGGCGGCGCCGGTGCCTCGGCGATCATGCGCTTGTGCCAGACCAGCCAGATGACGGCGAAGACGATGACGAGGCTGACGAGGGCCGGGACGCCGCAGGCGATCAGGAAGGTGATGAAGCTGAGATTGCCGATCTCGCCGATCAGGATGTTCTGCGGATTGCCGATGAAGGTCGCGGCGGAGCCGGCGTTCGTCGCGGCGGCCAGCGCAATGACGAAGGGCCGCGGGTCGAGGCCGCGCGCCCGGACCCCGGCGATGAGCAGTGGCACGAGCGCGAAAATCACGATGTCGTTGGCGAACAGCGCCGACAGCCCGCCGCAGATCGCGACGGTGAGCGCCAGCAGGACGACCGGCGGGCCGGTCGCCTCGGTGATCTTGCGGGCGCAGAGATCGTAGAAACCGGCGGCGACGAATTGCGCCGAGATGATCATCAGCGCGAACAGCAGCACCAGCGTCGGCATGTCGATGTTGCCGCCGAAATCGTCGAGCGTCACCGTCTCGGTCGCCAGCAGCGTAATGACGCCGAGCAGGGCGATGCCGGTCCGGTCGACCTGCAGCCAGGGCAGCCGTCCGGCCGCCATGAGGGCATAGGTCAAGACGAAGACGAGGATGATGATGGCGGCTTGCATCGCGGCGGCAGGCGGTCGATCGCCCAACTTGCGATCGCCGGTATCATACCCAGGGGTCGCGAAACTTTCGCGTGCGATCTCGATTGTTGCCGCCGAGTTTCGCCGAGTGTGACGTTCAGGCCACTTTATGCAGATCGGCGCGTCCACGCATGCGCGAGTTATGCGGCCTTCGGCCGCCAGGAATGGTCGCGCCGATGCACGTGCTCGCACCAGTCCGCGAGCATGAGGATGCCCCAAAGCGCGACGGCATTGTTGCCGCGACCGGACAATTGCGCCGCCCAGGCGCGGCGCACCGGAACCGGGTCGACCAGCCCATCGCGGCCGAGAGACTCGACAGAGAGGCGATTTTCGGCCCACTCGCGCAATGGGCCCGCCAGCCAGCGCTCGAGAGGAACCGCAAAACCAGCTTTCGGCCGCTCGAAGAGGGGCGCCGGGACGTAGCGTTGCAGAACCTCCCGCAGGACGATCTTGCCGCGCGCCCCCCTCCGCATGAAGGCGCGCGGCATGCGGAAGGCGAGATCGAAGAGGCGATGGTCGAGGAACGGCACCCTTGCTTCGAGCCCCACGGACATGCTCGCCCGATCGACCTTTGTGAGAATGTCGTCTGGAAGATATCCGGTCATGTCGAGTAATTGCATCTTCAGAACCGGATCCGCGATGCCGGCGAGGTCGATAGACTCTGCGGGACGGGGATAATCGGGAAGGAGAGAGCCCGCTTCCCAACCCGTCAATAGTGTGTCGTGCAACGCCGGCATATCCGGGGTTCCGAAGCAGCGCGAGAGCTTGTGCAGCTTGTCGCCGATCTGTCGGGGCCGAAGCGTCCCGGGAACGAGTCGGTCGAGACGATCCCAGTCGGTCGGACGCAAGGCGCGGAAGATCTTGCCCGTGCTACGTGGAATTCGTCTGAGGAGATCATGGCGGGCGGCCATGGCATGGCGATTGTACCCGGCGAATACCTCGTCTCCGCCATCGCCGGAGAGGACGACCTTCACCTTTGACCGTGCCAGCTGCGAGACGAGCAGTGTCGGCAGCTGGGATGCGTCGGCGAAAGGCTCGTCGTAGCAGGCAGGCAGCTTGCTCAGCATCGCCAACGCGTCAGCCGGCGTGAAGATCATATCCTCGTGATCGGTGCCGAGATGCGCTGCGACACGCCGCGCATCGGCTGATTCATCGTAGGCGGCGTCGCTGAATCCGATCGAGAAGCTATGAACACGCGTGCTGTTTTCGCTTTGTAGGATCCCTGCGATGGTGGACGAATCGATGCCGCCGGATAGGAACACGCCGACAGGGACATCGGCTATGGCGTGCTCGCGCACAATCGTGCGAAGCAGCGCTTCCGTTTCATCGGTCGCCTCGTCGAGACTGCCGAGGAACGGCTGATCAACGCTGCGACGAGCGCGGTCGGCAACATCCCAATAGCGCGTGACGATCGGTTCGCCGCTTGGTTCGATCGTGACGATCGTGCCCGGCGGAAGCTTTGACACGCCAGAGTAAATGGACCGCGGTGCCGGGATGAAATTGTACCGAACATAATCAGAGAGCGCGTCGCGGTCGATTCGGCGCTCGAGACCCGGGTGGGCGAGGAGCGCCTTCAGCTCCGACCCGAACAGCACCGTCGTACCGAATTTCGTCCAATAGAGCGGCTTGATTCCGAGCCGATCGCGGGCAAGCGTCAGCCGGCGTGTCGAACGGTCCCAAAGTGCGAAGGCGAACATCCCGGCACAGCGGGTGACCGTCCGCTCCACGCCCCATCGTGCGCAGGCCTCGATCAGCACTTCCGTGTCGGACGTGCCCCGAAAGCGATGCCCCGCTTGTTCCAGCTCGGCCCGCAGCTCGCGATAATTGTAGATTTCGCCATTGTAGGTGATGACGAGTCGTCCGTTTTGCGAAACCATCGGCTGATCGCCAGTCGATGAGAGATCCAAGATGGCGAGCCGGCGATGGCCGAGAGCGACGTGGGCGTCGGCGTCGAGCCAGATATGCTGACCATCCGGGCCGCGATGGGCGAGCTGCCGTGTCATGAAATCGACGAGATCGGCGAGCTCGTCGGGCGAGCGGCTGGAGTCTATGAGACCGACGATTCCGCACATCTCAGATTTGCCGGACCGAAGTCAGCTCATGATCGGACGAGTTGGCCTTGGTGCTCGACGAGCCGGTATCAGGCGCTAGCAAGATATCGAAAGCAGGCAACGAGGGTTGCCGCGCCGATGGCGGTCGAGTCGCGGACCAGCTCTGCGAGATCGGGCGGGCTGAAGAAGGTCAGATTCCCCGAGCCAGGCTCTATCTCACGCGTGCCGCTCTCGAGCGCGACCGCGCCGCGCGCGACGAAGAGCGCGACCTTGCCCTCGATTAGCCCGGCGTCTGGAAGCACGACGCCCAGAGACTGTAGTCGCTCGGAGGGACACGTCAGCAATGCTTCTTCGCGGAGTTCGCGCAATGCCGATTCGGCGGTCGACTCGTCAGGTTCGACAAACCCCGCGGGAGCCTGCCAGATCTCTTCGTCGAGATGATGACGGAACGAGCGCATCAGACCGATTCGGCCGGCGACCTCCGGAAGCACACACACTCCGGCGATCATCCCGGTATGCATGACCTTGGGCCTGACGACCATAAAGTCGGTGACGGACTCTCCGGCGGCTGTCCGGAGCTCGTCGAAAAACACGTCGAATCGGACATTTCCGCATGCGCGTCGCCGCTCTGTCCTGTGGAAGCGATCAGTCTCGGCACGATCCATCGATCGAAAGAAGCTCCATGCAGCATCCACGCCATGCGAGCATGCCTG
>JAQGID010000087.1 GCA_028291405.1 Rhodospirillales bacterium
GGCGTTCCCGCCCTCCTGGCGGCACTGGCGCCCGTCCCAGCATGATCCAATCATCGCCAACAAAGCACCGATCCTTTCCACCGCCCCCTCTCTGGCCGGACTTCTCACACGGCCTGGAAGGCGGGGACCCATTCGTCCGGGAGCGCGCTGTCGGTCCAATGGGTCCCCGCGTTCGCGAGGAAAACGGGGGGGTGGGGAATAGGGAAACGACGGGCGGAGAATAGTCCTGAGACTACTCCCGCAACTTCGGATTCTTCGCCCTTCGTTGCAGCCATAGCACCCCGACCAGATCCGCGAACGCGACCGCCAGCCGATCCAACGTCCCGTAATTCGAGACGCCGCGGCTGCGCGGCCGGTGGTTGACTGGCACCGAGACCGTCGTGCCGCCCTCGCGCAGGACGAGCGCCGGCAGATAGCGATGCATGTGGTCGAAGAACGGCAGGTCGAGATAGAGGTCGCGGCGGAACAGCTTGAGGCCGCAGCCGGTGTCCGGCGTCGCGTCCTTGAGCAGCCAGGCCCGCACCCTGTTGGCGATGCGCGACGAGACGCGCTTGACCCAAGTGTCGCGGCGCTTGGTGCGGCGCCCGGCGATCAGCCGCCGCTCGCTGCCGGCTTCGCGGGTCATCGCCCATAGGCGGGGAATGTCGCCGGGGTCGTTCTGGCCGTCGCCGTCGAGCGTCGCGATCCAGGCGGCGCGCGCCGCCCTAACGCCGCTGCGGACTGCCGCGCTCTGACCATAGCTGCGGTCGTGGCGCAGCAGGCGCACGGAAGGGTGCGTGGCGGCGATGCCTTGCACTGTCGCGGCGGTCGCGTCGCTGCTGCCGTCGTCGATGTAGATGACCTCGTAGACGACCACGCCGTCGAGCACGGCAGCGATCTCGGCGACGAGCGGCGCGATATTCTCCGCTTCGTTGCGGGCGGGGATGACGATCGAGAGGTCCATGATCACCGGAAATGCGCCCGGAGCGGGGCGACGCGGTTTAGCATAGTTCGCCGGCACGGCAAACCGGGCGCAGCGCCCCAACCGTGACCATCGGAATTGCGGCCGAGGTCAGCCCTGCAGCTTGTCCAGCGTGATCGGCAGGTCGCGCACGCGCTTTCCGGTCGCGTGATAGATCGCATTGGCGATCGCCGCCGCGACGCCGACGATGCCGATCTCGCCGACGCCCTTGATGCCGAGCGGGTTGACGATGTCGTCCGGCTCGTCGACGAAGATCACCTCGATCTCGTGCACGTCGGCATTCACCGGCACATGATACTCGGCGATGTCCGCGTTCATGATGCGGCCGAGGTCGTGATCGATCAGCGTCTCCTCGTGCAGCGCCATGCCGATGCCCCCGACGACGCTGCCCATGATCTGGCTCTTCGCGGTCTTGGTGTTCAGGATGCGGCCGGCCGCGACGGCGCTGACGACGCGGGTGACGCGGATGACGCCGAGCTGCTCGTCCACCTTCACCTCGGCGAAGATCGCCGAATGCGTGTTGCGGGCATAGCCGTCATCCTCGTCGAAATCGGCGGACGTCTCCTGCTCGATGCGGTCCACCGCCGCGTGCCGCATCGCATCGGCGATCGGCACCGCGCGGGCGGCATCCTGCTTGCTGACGATCCTGCCATCCACCAGCGCGACGTCGTCCGGCGTTGCGCCGGCAAGCGGCGATTGCGGCATCTTCTGCGCCAGCTGCAGCAGCTCCGTGCGGATCGCCTTGGCCGTCGATGCGATCGCATTCGAGACCGAGGCCGCCGTCCACGAGCCGCCCTCGACCGGCGAGTGCGGCAGCGTCGAATCGCCGAGCTTGACGCTGATGCTGTCGAGCGGCAGGCCGAGCATGTCGGCGGCGACCTGTGCCATGATCGTGTAAGTGCCGGTGCCGATGTCGGATGTCGCGCAGGCGACCTCCGCGTGGCCGTTCGCGGTCAGCAGGATGCGGACCGCGGTCTTCATCTGCAGCGCTTCCCAGACGCCCGTCGCCATGCCCCAGCCGACCAGCTCGCTGCCGTCGCGCATCGCGCGCGGCTGTGGATCGCGCTTGCTCCAGCCGAACGCCTCCGCGCCCTGGCGGTAGCATTCGCGCAGCTTCTTGCTGGTGAACGGCATGTCCTCGTTCTGGTCGCGGTCCGAGTAGTTGCGGTACCGCAGCTCCAGTGGATCGAGCTTGAGCGCGACCGCGAGCTCGTCCATCGCGCATTCCAGCGCGTAGACCCCGGTCGCGGCCCCCGGCGCCCGCATGTCGCACGGGGTGCTGACGTCGAGCCGCGCGAGCTTGTGGTCATATTTCGCCGTCGCCGATCGATAGAGCGTCCCCGACCAGGTCGTGTCGTTCCTGGCGAAGTCCTCGAATTGCGAGGTCATCCCGATCGCTTCATGGGTGACGGCCTCGAGCGTGCCATCCGCCTTCGCGCCGAGCGCGACGCGCTCGATCGTGCCCGGGCGATAGCCGAGCGTATACATTTGCCGGCGGGTGAGCACGAGCCGCACCGATCGTTGCAGCGCGCGCGCCGCCATGACCGCCAGCGCGACGCTGTACTGCGGGCGCAGCCCCGAGCCGAAGGCGCCGCCGACGAAGGGCGAGACGACGCGGACATCTTCCGGCTTCATCTCGAAGACGCCGCAGAGATAGCACTGCACGTTCTGCACACCTTGCGTCTTGTCGTAGACCGTGAGCTTGCCGTCGCCGTCCCAGATGACGGTCGAGGCAAACAACTCCATGGGGTTGTGATGCTCCATTGCGATGAAGTATTCGCCCGCATGGCGCACCTCGGCGGCGGCGAATGCCGTGTCCGCGTCGCCGCGCACCTTCGTCCTCTCCCGCAACGCGACGGCGTCGTCGCGTCTGCGATGCAGATCCGTGACGTGCGGCTCCTCGTCGTAATCGACGCGCACCTGCGAGGCCGCGTATCGAGCGGCCTCCCACGTCTCCGCCAGCACCAGCGCGACGGGCTGCCCGCTGAAGACGATCCTGTCGTCGTACAGCGGCCGGAACGGCGAGCCCTCGGGCGCAACGTCGTCCCGGTAAGGGTCCTCGTCGGCGCCGCCGCCCTCCGCCATGTGGGGACGATTGAGGTGCGTCAGCACGTCGATGACGCCCTGAACCCGCAGCGCCTCGCTGGCATCGATGCGCGCGATGCGGCCCTTGGCGATCGTCGAGCCGACGATGCTGCCGTAGGCGAGGCCGGGAGCGTCGAACTCCGCGGCATATCGCGCTTCGCCGGTGACCTTCGCGTGCCCGTCGACGCGGGATGTCGGGGTGCCGATGGTGGGTGCCATGACGCTCACCGGATCTTCTTGTCGGATTGCGATTGCGGCGTTCCCTGCGCCGCCTGGGTCAGCGCCCGGACGATGGCGCGGCGCGCCAGATCGATCTTGAAAGCGTTATGCGCAAAACGCTTGGCGTCGCGCAGCAGCAAATCCGCCGCGCGGGCGAAACTCGTTTGATCGCCGGCCTGTCCGCGCAGCGCGGCCTCCGCCGCCGGATCGCGCCACGGCTTGTGCGCGACGCCGCCGAGGGCCAATCGCGCCTCCGTTATGGTCCCGCCGTCGAGCTCGAGCGCGGCCGCGACCGAGACGAGCGCAAAGGCATAGGACAAGCGGTCGCGAATCTTCAGATACGTGTAGTTCGTCGCGAAGCCCCGCGCCGGCAGCTCGATCGTCGTGACGATCTCGTCGGGATGCAGGTTGGTGTCGAGATGGGGCGTCTCCCCAGGCAGCCGATGGAAATCCTCGAAAACGATCGTCCGCTCGCCGCCCGGCCCCATGACATGGACCTTGGCCTCGAGGGCGGCGAGGCCCACGCACATGTCGGAGGGATGCGTCGCGATGCAGGCATCGCTCGTCCCGAGGATCGCATGCATGCGATTGAGGCCCTTGATGGCAGAGCAGCCGCTGCCGGGCTCGCGTTTGTTGCAGGGCGTCGCCGTGTCGTAGAAGTAATAGCAGCGCGTCCGCTGCAGAAGATTGCCCCCGGTCGAAGCCATGTTGCGCAGCTGCTGCGAGGCGCCCGCGCGGATCGCGCTCGCGAGCAGCGGGTACTGCTGCTCGATCAGCGGGTGATAGGAGAGGTCGCTGTTCGGCACGAGCGCGCCGATGACGACCCCGCCCGCCGCGGTTTTTTCGACCGTCTTGAGGGGCAACCGCGAGATGTCGATCAGCCGAGACGGGCGTTCGACGTTGCCTTTCATCAGATCGATCAGGTTGGTGCCGCCGGCAATGAACTTCGCCGTCGGATCGGAAGCGATCCGGCGCACCGCGTCGGCGACGTCGCTCGCCCGGGCGTATTCGAAATCGATCATGATGCGCTGCCCATTGCGCCCATCGCCTGGTGGATCGCCGCGACGATGTTGGGATAGGCGCCGCACCGGCAGATGTTCCCGCTCATCAGCTCGCGGATCTCATCCTCGGTCCTGGCCTTGCCTTCGGCGAGGAGGCCGGCGGCGGAGCAGATCTGCCCCGGCGTGCAATAGCCGCATTGAAATGCATCGTGGTCGATGAAGGCCTGCTGCAGGGGATGCAAGGCGCCGTCGGTCGCGAGCCCTTCGATCGTGGTGACCTCGGCGCCATCCTTCATGACGGTCAACGTCAGGCAGGAATTGACCCGCCGCCCGTCGATTAGCACGGTGCAGGCGCCGCACTGGCCGTGATCGCAACCCTTCTTGGTGCCGGTCAGATGGAGATGGTCGCGAAGCGCGTCGAGCAGGGTCGTCCACGGCGTGACCTCGAGCTGCGTCTCGATCCCGTTGACGACGAGCGTAACCGGAATTCTTGACACCATTTTCGTCTCCCCACGCCAGGAGGTCTATGCGTCCTCTCGTCTACATCTTGCCGATTGTCTTGTTCTGCGGGGTATGCTTCGCGTCGCTCATGGCTTCGCACCGGGCGCGCCATGCCGATGAAACGACGACGACCCCGGCCGGTTCCATCGCGGCGAGCGACTCTCTGACGACGGCTAACAAGGGGATCGCCGGCGGCCGATGGCGAAGCGCCGGCGAGCGCGACGGCCTATTCTTCGCCGCCGCCCTCGCGCCGCTCGCGCAGCTTCGCCCAATAGTCGAGCCGCTTTTTCAGGTCGCGCTCGAAGCCGCGGTCGACCGGCGCGTAGAAATTCTGCCGCGCCATGCCGTCGGGGAAATAGTTCTGGCCGGAGAAGCCTTCCTCCGTCGAATGGTCGTATTCGTAGCCTTTGCCGTAGCCGAGGTCCTGCATCATCCGGGTCGGGGCGTTGAGGATGTGCTTGGGCGGCATCAGCGAGCCGGTCTCGCGGGCGGCGCGCTTGGCGGCGCCGAAGGCGACATAGGCGGCGTTGGACTTCGGCGCCGTCGCGAGATAGATCACGAGCTGCGCCACGGCCAATTCGCCTTCCGGCGAGCCGAGCCGGTCGTAGGTGTCCCAGGCGGCGATCGCCTGGGTCAGCGCGTTGGGATCGGCGAGGCCGATGTCCTCGACTGCGGCGCGGGTCATGCGGCGCAACACGAAGAGCGGATCCTCGCCGCCGTCGAGCATGCGCGCCAGCCAATAGAGCGCCGCGTCGGTATCCGAGCCGCGGATCGATTTGTGGAGGGCGCTGATGAGGTTGTAGTGACCCTCCTGGCTCTTGTCGTAGAGCGGCGCGCGGCGCTGCACCGCGGCGGCGAGGGCGGCGGTGTCGATCTTCTTGCCGGGCGGCAGGCGCTCCAGCTCGCTGACGAGGTTGAGGAGGAACCGTCCGTCGCCGTCGGCCATGGCGCGGAGCGCGCCGCGCGCCTGGTCGTCGAGCGGCAGCTTGTGCCCGAGCGCGCCCTCGGCGCGCTGCAGCAGTTCCTCGAGCGCGGCATCGTCGAGCCGGTTCAGCACGAAGACCTGGCAGCGCGAGAGCAGCGCGCCGTTGAGCTCGAAGGATGGATTCTCGGTCGTCGCGCCGATCAGCACGACCGTGCCGTCCTCGACGTAGGGCAGGAAGGCGTCCTGCTGCGCCCGGTTGAAGCGGTGGATCTCGTCGACGAAGAGCAGCGTGCCGCGCCCCGCCTCGCGCTGCAGCCTCGCCCGCTCGAAGATCTTGCGGAGATCGGCGACGCCGGAAAACACGGCGGAGAGCGGCGCGAACTCGAGGTCGGTCGTCTCGGCGAGCAGCCGGGCGATCGTCGTCTTGCCGCAGCCCGGCGGTCCCCACAGGATCATCGAGGCGAGGCTGCGCGACGCGACCATGCGGCCGATCGGCCCCTCCGGCCCGAGGAGGTGCTGCTGGCCGATGACCTCGGCGAGGCTGGCCGGGCGCAGCCGGTCGGCTAGCGGGCGCGGCGCCTGCGCCTCGAAGAGCCCTGCCTGCTTGGCCGGAGGTTTCGCCATCACGCCCCGACGGTCAGGCTGAGCAGCTTGTCGCGGCGCCGGATTTGCAGCTGCCATTGTCGCGGCCGCTGGTCCAGCAGCTCGCGAAGCTGGGCGACGCTGGTCACCGCCTTGCCGTTGACCCCGGCGATGATGTCGCCGTCGCTGAAGCCTAGCCGCGCCGCCGGGCTGCGACGATCGACCGCAAGGATGACGACGCCGCGGGCGGCGGCATCCATGCCAATCTCGTCCGCCAATGCCGGCGAGAGGTTCGCGACCCGGGCGCCGGCGAAGGGGTGGGAGCCGGCAAGGTCGGTCGTGCTGCGCGGCGGATCCTCCGGCGGCGCCGTCAGCACCGTCTCGACCTCGCGGCTGGTGCCGTTGCGGAAGACCGCGAGCCGCGCCGTGCTGCCGACCGGCAGCGTCGCGACGCGGAAGCGCAGCGCCTCCTCGTCCTCGACCTCGTGGCCGTTGATCGACTGGACCACCTCGCCGGCGCGCAGCCCGGCCCTCGCTGCCGGGCTGTTCGGCGCGACGCTCTTGATGAGGACGCCCATCGGACGGGGCAGGGCGAGGCTTTGCGCCAGCTCAGCGGTCACCGGCTGGCCGGCGGCGCCGAGCCAGGGCCGCACGATCTTGCCGCCGCTGCCGGCGCCGGCGAGGACGGTGCGGACCATCAGACTCGGGATCGCGAAGCCGAGCCCGACCGAGCCGCCCGACTGCGAGAAGATCGCCGTGTTGATGCCGACCAGCCTGCCATCGAGGCTGACGAGGGCGCCGCCGGAATTGCCGGGGTTGATCGCGGCGTCCGTCTGGATGAAGAAGCGGAAATCCGAGACGCCGACGCCGGTGCGCGCCAGCGCCGAGACGATTCCCGAGGTCACTGTCTGGCCGACTCCGAACGGATTGCCGATCGCCAGCACCATGTCGCCGACCTCGAGCTCGTCGGAATCGCGCAGCTCGAGGAAGGGCAGGCGCTCGCCGTGCATGTCAATCTTAAGGACGGCGAGGTCGACGCGCTCGTCCGAGCGCAGCACCCGCGCCTCGAACTCGCGGCGGTCGGCTAGCACGATGGTGATCTCGTCGGCGTCCTTGATGACGTGGTGGTTGGTGACGATCGTCCCGTCCGCGGCGACGATGACGCCCGAGCCCAGCGAGCGCTGCACCCGCTCGGTCGGCGCGACGAATGGTGAATTCTCGCCGAAGAAGCGGCGGAACAGCGGGTCCTGGGTCAGCGGCGAGGCGGCGCTGCGCACGGTGCGGCGAGAGAAGACGTTGACGACGGCCGGCGCCGTCCGCTTGACGACCGGCGCGAAGGACAGCTGCACCTGCTCGCGGCTCTGCGGCACGACGCGGCTCTGCGCCCCGGCCGGAAGAACGACCGCTGGAGAAGCGGTCAGGAGAGCGAGGAGGAGGGCAAGCCGGCGCCGCATCGCTCAGGGGCCGACGGTCTGGATGGTGCGGCCGGGCGCCGTGAACGAATAGCCGCGGCCGGCGGTAGCGCCGACCATGATGCTCTCGATGACCGGCTCGGCGATCGCCGCCGTGGCGGCCCAGCCGACGACGAACTTGGCGCCGGTGCCGCCGCGGACGTCGTCGGTCGGAATCAGGATCTCGATCGTCCCGAGCGGGCGGATGGCGATCGGCTTCTTCAGGTAATGCTCGACGGGATGACCGGCGGTGTCGAAATAATCGATGCTCTCGACGACCAGCGGCAGCGTCGCCGAGACGTTCCGGACCGAGAGCGTCACCGCGAGATCGAGCCGCGCCTGGCCGCCCGAGCCGACGAGGCTGGAATAGACCGGCACATAGACGCTGCGCCGCACCGCGAGCTGCGCCACCTCGGGCGGCTCGATGATCGAGGCCTTGAACCGCGCCAGGGGGTCGCCGGCGGTCTGGGCCGCCAGCGGGGTGGCCGCAGCGGCGAGGAGGAGGACGGCAAGGCACAGGACCCGCAACTCGGTCACTCCTTGGTCTCGGGACAATCGGCGGTCCTCGTTCCGAACACCGCCTCGAAGCTCGTGCGCAACGCCCGGTCCACCGTATCCATTCCGAAAGCGACGCCGAGCGCCTCGAGCGAGGTGACGCCGTGCTGGCTGATGCCGCAGGGGACGATGCCGCGGTAATGTGCGAGGTCCGGCGCGACGTTGAGGGCGACGCCGTGGTAGGTCACCCAATGGCGGATCCGGACGCCCAATGCCGCGACCTTGTCCTCGGCGCCACCGCCGCGCGCGACCCAGATGCCGACCCGGCCGTCGCGCCGCTCGCCCGTGACGCCGAGCAGCGCCAGCGTGCGGATGAGCCATTCCTCGAGGTCGTGGACATAGGCCCGGACGTCGGCGCCGCGGCGCTTGAGGTCGAGCATGACATAGGCCACCCGCTGGCCCGGCCCGTGATAGGTGTACTGGCCGCCGCGGCCGCTGCGATGCACCGGGAAGAGGTCGGGATCGACGAGGTCGGCATCCTGCGCGCTCGTCCCCGCGGTATAGAGGGGCGGGTGCTCGACCAGCCAGACCAGCTCGGGCGCGGTGCCGGCGCGGATCGCGGCGACGCGCGCCTCCATGGCGGCGACGGCGGCCTCGTAGGGGACCAGCCCGGCGCTCGCCCGCCACTCGATCGCCGCGGCCCTCTCGACCGGAGCGGGAATCGGCGTGGCGTCCCTTTCGCTTGCTATGCCCATAGGGATTTGGTAATCACCCGCGGCGCCGGCGGCAATCCCTGATTTGTCGCCTCGCCCATGCGGTCGTGGCGGAATTGGTAGACGCGCTAGCTTGAGGTGCTAGTGAGGGAAACCTCTTGGAAGTTCGAGTCTTCTCGACCGCACCACAATTTCTGCGCCTTCGGCGGCTGACAAACGGCAAGAATCGGGGCTAGCCGATGAGCGATGACCTGCACGACAGCGCGCTGGATTACCACCGCCTGCCGACCCCCGGAAAGATCGCCGTCGTCGCGACCAAGCCGCTGGCCAACCAGCGCGATCTGGCGCTCGCCTATACGCCGGGCGTCGCCGAGGCGTGCAACGCGATCGTGGCCGATCCCGGCGAGGCGTCCAACCTGACGTCGCGCGCCAATCTCGTCGCCGTCATCACCAACGGCACCGCCGTCCTCGGCCTCGGCAACATCGGGCCGCTCGCCGCCAAGCCGGTGATGGAAGGCAAGGCCGTCCTCTTCAAGAAATTCGCCGGAATCGACGTCTTCGACATCGAAATCGCCGAGCACGATCCCGCCAAGCTGATCGACATCATCGCGTCGCTCGAGCCGACCTTCGGCGGCATCAACCTCGAGGACATCAAGGCGCCGGAGTGCTTCGAGATCGAGGCCAGGCTGCGCGAGCGTTGCAAGATCCCGGTCTTCCACGACGACCAGCACGGCACCGCGATCATCGTCGCCGCGGCGCTGGTCAACGGCCTGCGCGTCATCGGCAAGGAGCTGAGTCAGGTCAAGCTCGTCGTCTCCGGCGCCGGCGCCGCCGCGCTCGCCTGCCTCGACCTCCTCGTCGACATGGGGATGCTGGTCGAGAACATCATCGTCACCGACAAGTTCGGCGTCGTGTGGCGTGGGCGCAAGGAGGAGATGGATCCGCGGAAGGACCGCTACGCCAAGGACACCAACGCCCGCAAGCTCGCCGAGGTGATCGAGGGCGCCGACGTCTTCCTCGGGCTCTCGGCGCCCGACGTGCTGACCGCCGCGATGGTCGACAAGATGTGCGAGCGGCCGCTGATCATGGCGCTCGCCAATCCGCGGCCCGAGATCATGCCCGAGGAGGTCCTCAAGGTCCGCCCCAACGCGGTCATCGCCACCGGCCGCTCGGACTATCCCAACCAGGTCAACAACGTCCTCTGCTTTCCCTATATCTTCCGCGGCGCGCTCGACGTCGGGGCGACGACGATCAACGAGGCGATGAAGATCGCCTGCGTCCGGGCGATCGCCGATCTCGCGATGGCGCCGCCTTCCGACATCGTCGCCGCCGCCTATGGCGAGACGCCGTTGGTCTTCGGCCCGGAATACCTCATCCCCAAGCCCTTCGACCCGCGCCTCATCCTCGAGCTCGCCCCCGCCGTCGCCAAGGCGGCGATGGCGAGCGGCGTCGCGGCCCGCCCGATCGTCGATTTCGACGCCTATCACGAGCGGCTGGAGCAATTCGTCTTCCGCTCCGGCCTCGCAATGCGGCCGATCTTCCAGCGTGCCCGCGCCGAGCCGAAGCGGCTGGTTTATGCCGAGGGCGAGGACGAGCGCGTCCTGCGCGCCGCCCAGCAGGTCCACGACGAGGGCCTCGCCAAGCTCATCCTGATCGGCCGCCACGACGTCGTCGAGCGGCGGCTGAAGAATCTCGCGCTGCGCATCCGCATCGGCCACGAGATCGAGCTGGTCGACCCCGAGGACGATCCCCGCTTCCCGCAGTACTGGAAGCTCTATCACCGGATCATGGAGCGCAAGGGCGTCACCCAGGACTACGCCAAGACGCTGGTGCGGACGCGCAACGCCGTCATCGCGGCGCTGATGGTCCGGCGCGGCGAGGCCGACGTGCTGCTGTGCGGCGCGATCAGCCAGTACCACCGCCAGCTGCATCATCTCGTCGACATAATCGGCCTCGCGCCCGGGGCTGCCGCCGCGGCGGCGCTCACTGCGGTCGTCCATCCCAAGGGGACGTTCTTCATCTGCGACACGCATGTCATGGACGACCCGACGGCGCAGCAGATCGCCGAGACGGCGGTGCGCGCCGCGGAGATCGTGCGCCGCTTCGCGATCGCACCGAAGCTGGCGCTGCTGTCGCATTCGAGCTTCGGCAGCTCGCCGGCACGCTCGGCGCAGAAGATGCGCGAGGCGCTGGCGCTGATCCGCGAGCGCGCGCCCGAGCTCGAGGTCGAGGGCGAGATGACCGCCGAGGCGGCGATCTCCGACGGTCTGCGCACGGGAATCTTCCCGAACTCGCGGCTCTCCGGCTCGGCCAATCTGCTGATCATGCCGAACATCGACGCCGCCAATATCTCGGTCGAACTCATCAAGGCCTTGGGCGACGCCCAGCCGATCGGGCCGATGCTGCTCGGCCTCAACCAGCCGGCGCATATCGTGACGCAGTCGGTGACCGTCCGCGGCCTCGTGAACATGAGCGCCGTCGCCGTGCTCGACGCCCAGCTGACGCCGCGCCGCGCCCCCGCCGGCGACTGAGACCACAAAGCTTCTCGCGACCGCCGCTGCCGCAGCCTATGATGGCGCGAGGCCGGGCATGGTCTCACCGACCGTGAACCGGCCGCCGCCAGCCGCAAGCCGGCACTTCGGGGAGGACTTCATGAGCCATCGGACGAATCTCGCCGCCGCTTTCCTGGCCGCCGCGCTGTCGCTGTCGACGGTCGCCGCGGCGGCTGATCCCAAGCTGGAGATCGCGAAGCAAGGCTATGTCTTCGCCGGCGGGCATTACGACAGCGCCCATCCCGGCAATCATCTGATCGGACAGCTCTATGCCGAATACCAGATCCCGGCCCGGCAGACGCACAAATTTCCGATCGTCATGATCCACGGCGGCTCGCAGAGCGGCACGAATTTCACGGGGACGCCGGACGGCCGCGAGGGCTGGGCGCAGTATTTCCTGCGGCAAGGCTATGCCGTCTATGTCGTCGACCAGCCTGGCCGCGGCCGCGCCGCCTACCATGCGGACGCCTATGGCCCGGCGGCGGCGCTGTCGATCGATTTCGTGCTCCAGCGCTTCGCCGCTCCCGAGCGCTTCAATCTCTGGCCGCAGGCGCATCTGCACGGCCAATGGCCGGGCAAGCCCGAACAGGGCGACCCCGTCTTCGACCAGTTCTACGCCTCGCAGCTGCCCTCGATCGCCGATTTCGCCGAGCAGCAGGAGCTGAACCGCGATGCCGGCGCGGCGCTGCTCGACAAGATCGGCCCGGCGGTCCTGCTGACGCATTCGCAGTCCGGCGCCTTCGGCTGGCCGATCGCCCAGGCCCGCCCCAACCTCGTCAAGGCGATCGTCGCCGTCGAGCCCAGCGGGCCGCCGGTCCACGACATCGCCTTCAGCGGCACGCCGAATTATTTCGCCGACGTTCCGAAGACGAAGATCTCCGGCCTCGGCGACATCCCGCTCGCCTATGCGCCGCCGGTCAGCGACCAATCGCCGCTGGAATTCGTCCAGCAGGACAAGCCCGCCGCGCCCGATCTCGTCAAATGCTGGCTGCAGAAGGAGCCGGCGCGCAAGCTCGTTGCGCTCGACAGGATTCCGCTGCTGATCATCCAATCCGAGGCGTCTTACCATGCCTCCTACGACCATTGCACCGTCGCATATCTCGCGCAGGCCGGGGTGCGCAGCACTTACGTCCGCCTCGCCGATCGCGGCATCCACGGCAACGGACATATGATGATGCTGGAGAAGAACAACGCAGCGATCGCGAAGGTCATGGCCGATTGGCTCGGAAAGACGCTGCAGCCGGTCGACGGGGTGAAGACGGCCGCGCATTGACTGCATCCCTTGCGGAGGCGCCATGCTGACCAACGAGTACCCTGCTCTCGACTTCGATCTCGGCCCCGAGATCGACCTCCTGCGCGACACGGTGCGCGACTTCGCCGCCGCCGAGATCGCGCCGCTCGCCGCCGAGATCGACCGCACCGATTCCTTCCCGCGCCAGCTCTGGCCCAGGCTCGGCGCCCTCGGCCTGCACGGCATCACCGTCGAGGAGGAGCTCGGCGGCAGCGGCATGGGCTATCTCGCGCATTGCGTCGCGATGGAGGAGATCAGCCGCGCCTCCGCCTCGGTCGGCCTCTCCTACGGCGCCCATTCGAACCTCTGCGTCAACCAGATTCGCCGCAACGGCACGCCGGCGCAGCAGCGCAAATACCTGCCGAAGCTGATCTCCGGCGAGCACGTCGGCGCGCTGGCGATGAGCGAGCCCGGCGCCGGATCCGACGTCGTCTCGATGAGGACGCGCGCCGAGCGCCGCGGCGACCGCTTCGTGCTCAACGGCTCCAAGATGTGGATCACCAACGGGCCGGAGGCCGAGACGCTCGTCGTCTATGCCAAGACGACGCCCGCCGCCGGCGCCCGCGGCATCACCGCCTTCCTCGTCGAGAAGGGCATGGCGGGGTTCGCGACGGCGCAGAAGCTCGACAAGCTCGGCATGCGTGGCTCGCCGACCTCGGAGCTCGTCTTCACCGATTGCGAGATCCCGGCGGAGAACGTCCTCGGCAAGCTCGACGAGGGCGTGCGCGTCTTGATGAGCGGCCTCGACTACGAGCGCGCCGTCCTCGCCGCCGGGCCGCTCGGGATCATGCAATCCTGCCTTGACGCCGTCATTCCCTACGTCCACGAGCGCCGGCAGTTCGGCCAGGCGATCGGCGAGTTCCAGCTGATCCAAGGGAAGCTCGCCGACATGTACACGACGCTCAACGCCTGCAAGGCCTATGTCTATGCCGTCGCGAGAGCCTGCGACCGCGGCCGCACGACGCGCAAGGACGCCGCCGGCGCGATCCTCTACGCCGCCGAGCGCGCGACGCAATGCGCGCTCGACGCCGTGCAGATCCTCGGTGGCAACGGCTATATCAACGACTACCCGACCGGCCGGCTGCTACGCGACGCCAAGCTCTATGAGATCGGCGCCGGCACCAGCGAGATCCGCCGCATGCTGATCGGCCGCGAGATCTTCCAGGAGACGACCTGACCCAGGGAGGCTGCGATGACCGCCTATTTCATCGTCGACATGACGATCACCGATCCCGAGGCGATGGAAGCCTATTGGCACCTCGCAGCCGCCTCGGTCGCGCGTCACGACGGCAAGTTCATCGTCCGCGGCGGCCTCCGGGGCGGCAGGATCGAGACCGTCGAGGGCGGCTGGTCGCCCGGCCGCATCGTCGTGATCGAGTTTCCCAACCTCGCAGCGGCGCATGCGTTCTACGAATCGCCGGATTATGCGCCGCTGCTGAAGATGCGCCTCGCCGCGACGGAATCGAAGGCGGTCTTCGTCGAGGCCTGAATTCCCGTGCCCGCGCTGTCGGCTACAGCGGTAGCGCAATGGCGCGTCCGCTCACCGACTCCGAAATCGTGAAGTAACGAAAACTCGACAAGACTCCAGCATCGGCAAAGGAGTTCTGCTCGCGGACGAGATGGTTCCGTCGTGCGGGCGCTTCACTGAAATGGAGTCTCGCGAATGACGTATCCTGCAGGCCAGGCGGAGCCGGCCGACCATCCGATCTTGCACGCCGCCATCGAGATGGCCGCGAAGATCCAAGCCGCGGGCGACGAGATCGAGAGGGGACGGCGCATCCCGCGGTCGATCGCCGAAGCCTTGAAGGCGGCCGGGGTCTTCGGCATGGCGATGCCCCGTGCATGGGGCGGTCCGGAGCTCGACCCGCTGACGCAATTCCGC
>JAQGID010000129.1 GCA_028291405.1 Rhodospirillales bacterium
GGCCGTCGTGCTGCAGGACACCTTTGAGCTCGACCGCCGATGGGCCGAGGAGACCCGCGCGCGGCACATGGCCTTCCGCCGCCGGCCGTTCCGCGATTTCCGGCCGATCGAGTTCTACGAGATGAACTCCGACTTCCACGAGCAGCTCGCCCGCTGCTCGGGGAACCGCTACCTGCTGGACGCGGTGCGCCGGCAGATCCAGCTGCGCAGCTTCCTGAACTACCACTGGCACTATGGCCCGGCGCGGGTGCTGGCCTCCATCGACGAGCACATGGCGATCCTCACCGCCCTCGAAGCCGGGGACAACCAGCTGGCGGCGGACACCATGATCGCGCATCTGACGGCCAGTTCGCTGCACACGACGGCGGGCCCCGAGGACGTCGGCAACGCCGACTGACACGGCGGGGCCTCGTTCAAGCGACGCCGGCGGCGGCCGCCATCAGGCTGGGCGTCGCGTCGAGCAACGCGCGCGTGTAGGCGTGCTGCGGATCGTCGAACACCGTCCCGGTGGTCCCTGACTCCACCACCGCGCCTGCCGACATCACATAGACCCGGTCGGCGATCTGCTCGACCACCCCCAGGTCGTGGGTGATGAACAGGCAGGCGAAACCGTATTGCCCCTGGAGCTGCTGGAAGAGGGTCAGGACCTGCAGCAGGATGGTCAGGTCCAGCGCCGATACCGGCTCGTCGGCGACCACCAGGCGCGGACGCGAGACCACGGCCCGGGCGATGGCCACCCGCTGCCGCTGACCGCCGGACATCTGGTGGGGAAAGCGGTCCTCGAAGCCTGCGAGGCTGACGTCGGCCAGCACCTGGCGGACCCGCTCGCGCCTTTGCCTGGGGGTAATCTCCGGGTCGTGGCGCAGGGCCGCGCCGACGGTCTCGCCGATGCGCACCCGCGGATCGAGCGACGAGAACGGGTCTTGGAAGACCAGCTGCGCCTGCCGCCGGAAGGCCCTGCGCTGGTCGGCGGTCATCCGGGCAAGGTCGACGCCGTCAAAGCTGATCGCGCCGGCCGCCAGCGGCTTCAGTCCCAGGACGGCGCGGCCGAGCGTCGACTTTCCCGAGCCGCTGGCGCCCACGACGGCGACGATCTCACTGGCGCGGACGACCAGGTCCACACCGGCCACCACGCGCTTGGGCGCGCCGCGGCCGAACAGGCCCGCCTTGCCGGGGTATTCGATGCAGGCGTCCCGCACGGCCAGGATCGGCTCCGACGCCACCGGTTCCCGACGGTGGGCGGCGCGGCGCGGCAGGGAGTCCACCAGCCGGCGGGTATAGGGGTGCTGCGGATCGCCGAGCACCGGGCGGGTCTCGCCGGCTTCAACCAGCAGGCCCTTCTCGAGCACGACGACGCGCTGGGCGTAGCGGGCAACCAGCCCGAGGTCATGGGTGATCAGCAGCACCGCCACGCCATTCTGGCGCGCCAGCTCGACCATCAGCTCCATCACCTCGCGCTGGCTCAGCGTGTCGAGCGCGGTGGTCGGCTCGTCGGCGATCAGCAGCGCCGGATGGCAGACCAGCGCCATCGCGATCATCGCGCGCTGGCGCAGCCCGCCGGAGAGCTCGAACGGATAGGTCTTGAGCGCCTTGACCGGATCGGGGAATCCGACCATCCGCAGCATCTCGGCGGTGAGGTCGCGCGCCTCGCCGGCGGTGACATCGCGATGCAGCCGCAGCGCCTCGCCGACCTGGTTGCCGACGGTATGAAGCGGCGACAACGAGGTCATCGGCTCCTGGAAGATGATCGAGATGCGGCCGCCGCGGATCTCCCGCATCTCGGCCCCGTCGGGGGGCAGCGCTGCGATGTCGACGATCGCGCCGGGCTGGCCCTGGCTTGCCAGGCGGGGATCGGCGAACAGGATCTCGCCGCGCGCGATCCGGCCGATGCGCGGCAGGATGCCCATGATCGCCTGGCTGATGACCGACTTGCCGGAGCCGCTCTCGCCGACGATCGCGACCGTATCGCCCTGACGCACCCGAAAGCTGGCGCCCCGAACCGCCTCGACGATGCCGCCGGGCGTATGGAAATGAATATGCAGATCCTTGACCTGCAGGAGGTCCGGAGCGGGCTGATCGACGACGAGCTGGGGGAGACGGCGACGATCGGGGAGCGTCTCGGTCATCGCTCTTCCCCGAAGCCGTCGCCGAGACCCATCGCGGCGAGATTCGCCGCCGTCGCGGCGTTGAGCGGCAACCGCCGCTGACGCGCCGCACGGGCGGCCCGCCCGACGATCGCCGCGAAGTCGTCGATGCGGCTGTCGAGCCGCAGCCGCGAGCCGCCGGCGCGCAGGGCGAGCTGCATCCAGCCGCTGCCGTCGCGGCGTACCGGATAGAGCGAGCCGCGGGTCGCCCGCGGCCCGGTCGCGAAATAGGACAGCTTCAGCTCGTCCAGCTCGGCCCATGGAATGCGGCTCGGGCGCGGACCGCTTCGCCGGATCTCGGATTCATTCATCTCGATGCGGGCGAGCTGCAGCAGCACGGTGCGGCCGGCGAAGATCAGGAAGAGCGCGATCAGGACGGCGAAGATCGCCGCGACCGCCGGGTTGAGCGTCAGCAGGACGAGCGGCGGCGTCACGAAGGCGAGGCCGAACAACGCCCTGGCATAATCGCCGGCCAATGCGGCGGTTGGATAGTGATGCGAGCTCACGGCGCGGCGAATACCTCGGCGGCGGTCAGCCAGCGCGTCGCCGGATGCCGGCAGGTGACGGCGACGAGGCGGCCGAGGAAGCCGGCGCCGTCGCGGTCGAGCAGGAGATGGTGCGTCAGAATGCCGGTGGGCTCGCTCGCATCGACGCGTCCGCTGCGGCGCGCCGCGAGATGGCCGACGAGAAGCCCCAGCGCGCGTGGCGCGCCGACGAAGCTGCGGTGCGGCCAGTCGACGAGATCGACATGGGTATTGGCCTGCACGAGGGCGGGATGCGGCAGCGCCGTGCGCCGCGGCCCGAAGGTCGAGACGCCGATGTAACCGGCGTCCGGCAGCAAGGGCAGCAGAGCCTCGGCGACCCGGTTCCACGGCGGCGTCAGCACCGGCGCCGCCCGTGGGCCGAACAGGGCGACGAGCTTGCGCCAGCCCGATGCCAGCTCGCCGAGGATCGTCGCGAGCGGCCGCTGCGCACCGAGCTCGGATTTCTTCTCGCCTTCCGCTGCGTGGTTCTCGTGCCGCCATCCATGCTGCAGGATGCTGATGTTGGCGCAGCGATCGACGCGGCGGGCAAGCTCGTCGAGCGCGCGTCCGGGAATGACGGCAAGCGCCAAGGGCACCGCGCGGGCGAGATCGATCAGCACGTCGAGCGCCGGCGTCGCCGCGACCGCATCGTCGTCGCGCCACCATAATGCTGCGCGCCGATCGCTCGCCTGCCACGCGTCGAGCTCGAGGCCAAGATCCTTCCAGGTCGCCGTCACCGATACGGTCTCGATCATTCGCTACCGGACTTAAAATAAACTTTAACTCGTCTACACCGGCGCCGCGCCAATGCTACCATATCGCAGGCAAGTTATAGGTTTTGTTCCCGATTACCAATTGTGAATTTGCGCCCACCGCCGCACGAGCTCTGCCGTCCGGGCGGCGCCGTCGAGGGCGATTGCCTGTGTCTCGTACGACGGCGATCGCAGCGCCGCGTCGATCGCCGCGGCGAGGCTTGCGCCGTCCAGGGAAGCCTCTGGCACGACACGCAAAATTCCGCGCTCCGCCAGCAGGGCGCTGCGCATCGCCTGCTCGGTCTCGCCGGCGCTCGCGAAGGGAACGACGATGGCGCGCGCCCGCGCCCGCAGGATGTCGAGCGTCGTGTTGTAGCCGGCCTGGCTGATCGACAGGCGGCAGCGGCACAACATGGCCCGGAAATCCGCGCGGAACCGCTCGAGCGCGACGCCGGAGGGCAAGCCCGCCGCCAGCGCGGCATAATCCTCATCCGGCAGATGCGGCCCGGCAAGGAGGCGCCACGGCACCGTCGCCACAGGCGAGAGCGGCCGGGCCGCCAGCGCCGCCCGGAGCAGCGGCAGTCCGACCGCGCCGCCGCCCGCCGAGACGATGACCTCGCCGCTGCCGGCGCTGCCGTCGTCGCCGCCGTCTTCCGCCGTGACGTAGCCGGTGTAGCGCAGCCGGTCCGCGATCTCGCCTGCTGCCGGAAAGCTCGCATCGAGCGCGATCACCGCCGGGTCGCCATGCACGAGCACGCGGTCGAAGTCGCGGCGCACGGTGGCGACGATCTCGGCGCTGCGGGCGGGGTCGTCGCGCGTCACCAGCACGTCGCGGACCGAGGCGACGATCGCCGGCCGCCGGGCGCGGCGCCGCGCCGCTGCGATCAGCGGCTCGAGCTCGAAGCGGAAGGCGCGGCGGCCGAAGGGAAAGCTCTCGATCAGCACGACGTCCGGCGCGACATCCGCCAGCGCCGCGAGCACGAGATCGCGGCGCCGCGTCTTGAACGCAGCATCGATCGTCCGGCCGCCGGCGTCGACGATCGTCTTGAAGCTGGCATCGACTGCGCGTGCCGGCGGCAGCTGGCGGATCGCGACCCCGGGCGGCGGGTTCTCCTCGGGGGCGCCGCCCGATATGACCGTCACCGACAGCCCGGCCCGATCCATCGCCGCCGCCAGCGCCATCGCCCGCCGCCAGTGGCCGATGCCCAGCAGGTGCTGGACGTGGAAGAGGATGCGGCCTTCGCTCATGCCGCGACGAGGCGGCGCAGGATCGCGTCGAGGCGGCCGGCGGCCGAAACGATGTCGTGCGACGCGGCCGCCTGCCGTGCCGCCGCCGCGCCCATCTCGCGCCGCCGCTGCGGTGCGGCGAGCAGCGCCGACAGCGCCGCCGCGAATACCGCCGTGTCCCCCGGCGGGACGAGCACGCCGGTGACGCCGTCCGCGATGATGTCGGCGACGCCGCCGCTCGCGCCGGCGAGCACCGGGACGCCGGCAGCCTGCGCTTCGAGCAGCGCCATGCCGTAGGCCTCGTTGATCGCCGGCCAGACGCAGAGATCGCAGGCCGCAACCGTTTCCGCGAGGGCCGCGCCGTCGAGCCGGCCGAGCCAGACGATGCGATCGGCGCAGCTGGCGAAGCCGGCGGCGACGGCGTCGCGCGTTGCGCCGTCGCCGACGATCAGCAGGCGCCACGGGCGATCGGCAGCCAGCGCGGCGGCGGCGCCGAGGATGGCGTAGGATTGCGCCTTGTCGCCCGGTCGCATCATGGCAACGGCGACCAGCCAGGGCATTTCGGGATCGAGACCCCAGCGCGCGGCGAGCGCCTCTCGCGTCGCGCTGCGCCGGTGCCGCGCGGCCGCGAAGGGCTCGGTATCGATGAAGGGTTTCAGCGCGTGCCAGCGCTCCGGCGCCGCCAGGAACGGCAGGATCCCGGCGCGGTCGCTGCTGTTGAGGCCGATGACCGCATCGGCCCGGCGCACGGCGGCGACGGTCGCGTCATGCGCGATCTCCCAGACGCCGCCGCGGCGCTTCTCGGCCAGCGAGGCCTCGGCGATGACATAGGGAATGGCGAGGCGCTCGGCGACCAGCGGCCCGATGAAATCCGGTGCCTTGTAATAGGCGTGATAGGTGAACCACAAATCGGGCCGTCGTCCCGGCGCCGCCAGCGACCGCGCAGCGTAACGCTCGGCGAGGCGCGCGCCGATGTCGCGCAGCCGCGCGATGCGGCCGCGATCGCCGGCGTGATCGCGGCTGCGCAGCCGTGCCGCGATCGTGACCTCGTGTCCCGGCAGCGCCAGCGCCGCCATCAGCAGCCGCGCCATGGTGCGGTCGCCGGAGGCGTTGGGATGGTCGGGCGGCTTGAGCGGCGCGTAGAAGGCGATGCGCAGCGTGTGGATCGTTCTCGTCATGACCCGACGATCAGCGCCATGCCAGCTTCTGCGCCAGCTCGGCGATGCCGTCCTGCATGGCGAAGCGGGCGCGGACGCGCTGCTCGCCGGCGGCGGCGAGGCGGCGGCGGAGCGCCGGGTCGCGGATCAGGCAGGCGATCGATCGGGCGATCGCCGCCGGCGCGTCGGGCGGCGTCAAGAGGCCGGTGACGCCATCCTCGATCAGCTCGCCGATGCCCGGCGTCGTCGTTGCGACGCAGGCGACGCCCTGGCTCTGCGCCTCCATGAGGACGTTGGGCAGCCCGTCGCGGTCGCCGTCGGCGGCGATGCGGCTCGCCAGGACGAAGAGGTCGGCCTCGCGATAGGCCGCCAGCACCGCCTCCTGCGGCTGGGCGCCGCGCCACTCGATGCGGTCGGCGATGCCGAAAGCCTCCGCCGCCCGGCGCAGCCCGTCGAGCAGGGCGCCGCCGCCGATATGGGTGAAGCGCCAGTCGAGCTCGCGCGGCAGCGCCGCCAGCGCCGCGAGGAGATCGTCATAGCCTTTCTTCGCGACGGCGCGCCCGACCGAGAGGATGCGCACGGGGCCGCTCGCGTCGCGGGGGGGCGGCGGCGGAAACCGCGCGAAGTCGAGCCCGTGGTAGAGCAGCGAGACCCGCCCCCGCGGCGCCAGCGCCGCGAGGTGCTCGGCGCCGGTCGCGGTGCAGGTGACGAGCCAGCGGCAGTCCGCGAGCTTCTCACGCTTCTCCCACTCCGGGGTGGTCCAGATGTCCTTGGCATGCGCCGATCCCGTCCACGGCAGGCCGCGCAGCAGCGCGGCATAGCGCGTGACCGAGGCCGGGGTGTGGAGGAAATGCGCGTGCAGCTGCGCGACCGCCGGGGCGAGCTCGCGCGCCAGCACGAGCGCCTGGCCGAAGCGGCGCACGCGGTTCGGCGTCGGATCGCGCCGCAGGTCGCGCAGCCAAATGCGCCGCGCCGCCGCATAGCCGGGCAGGCGCCGCGCCGCCCACCAGCCGCGGAGGACGCGCAGCGGCTCCTGGTAGAGATATTCCGGAAGATAGAGGACCGGCGCGCGGATCTCGCGATGGACCGGGTGGATGTGCCGGTCGGTCGGATGGCGCAGCGAGACGATGACGATGTCGAGCCCGCTGCGCTCGAGCGCCAGGATCTCCTGCGCGATGAAGGTTTCCGAGAGCCGCGGGTAGCCTTTGAGGACGAAGGCGATCGGCGCTACCCCGATCATGCGAGCTGGATCATCCCTGCAGGGCGATGCGCGGCGCCGGCGCGGCGCCGCCGTGGAGCCATTTCGCCGACAGGCGATTGAGCGCCTCGAGCCCGTCGAGCAGGCCCGGGATCACTGTCTCGGAGGGCCGGTTCTGCTCGGGCAGGCGGTGCAGCGCGCGCGCCATCAGCGCCGGGTCGCGGCGATCATCGTCGACCAGCATGCGGACCAGCCCGAGCTCGGCGGCCCGCTCGGCGCGAATATATTGCTCGAGCCGCGGTGTCGTGCGCGGCACGATGAGGGCGCGCTTGTCGAAGGACAGGATCTCGCAGAACGTGTTGTAGCCGCCCATCGCGATGACGCCGAGCGCTCTCTCCATCAGCGTCTCGATGCGCGCATCGAAGGTGATCGCCTTGACGCGCTTCAGCCGGGCGACGCGCTGCTGGAACTCGTGCTGCAGCTCGGGCGGCATGAAGGGACCGAAGACGAGGAGTGCCGGATAGGGCAGCGACGGATCCTGCTCGTAGGCGGCGATGACCCAGTCGATCAGCCCGGCGCCGTCGCCGCCGCCGCCCGGCGTCGCCAGCAGGAACGGCTCGTCGCCGAACCCGGTCGCGGGCTCCATCGCCTGCGAGGCCGGCGCCGAGCGCCGCAGGTAGCCGGTATAGTTCATCATCTTGCGGACGCCTTGCGGCAGGGTGATCCCCGCCAAAGGGTCGCAGATCTCGGGCAGGCCGTAGATCCAGATGTCGTCGTAATAGCGCAGCAGCGCCGGCACGACGTTCTTGCGCGACCATTCCGGGGCGAGCTGCGCCGGCTCGTCCATGACGTCGCGCAGCCCGAGGACGACGGGGATCTTGCGCCGACGCATCAGCTCGAGCGTGTCCTCGGCCTCGCCGCGCAGGCCCAGCGGCTCCTTGTCGACGATCACCAAGTCGGGCTCGAAAGCTTCGGCAGTATGTGTGATGATCGAGCCGCGCAGCCGGAGCGTCTCCTCGATATGCATATGCAGGTTCAGCGAGGTATACTCGCCATTCCTCAGCTTGATCACGCCGGGAATGCGTACGAAATCGACGCGCGTGCGAAAATCGAAACTGCCGATGATCGGCGAGCCGGAGAGGATCAGGACCGACAGGTTCTGGTCGGCTTCGACGAGCGAATGCGCAATCGTCCGGCAGCGTCGGAGATGACCGAGGCCGAAGGAATCATGACTGTAGATGAGGACCCGCTTATGGCGGCGGTCGTCCATGCGCACGGACCGGATGTCCCCCAAATGGTTTCGCAGGACTATTGCACAGCAGTATCGCGACTGAAAATCATCTTTTTATGAAGCCGATGTCGGAAGCTCTCAAGCTCGTCTGGCCGCGCACTGCCGAGAAACCCGACTCGGCGGCGGGTGTCGAGAAGCCGCGTTCGCCCGGGCTCGATCCGACGATCTACGGATTCATCCTGCGGCACAGCTACAAGCAGCAGTTTCTGCTGCTGATTCTGACGCTTAGCTCGTTTCCGTTCCTCTACTACTCGCTCGATCTACCGAAGACGATCGTCAACAAGGCGATCGGTGGCAAGAAATTTCCTCAGGAGTTTCTGTTCTGGGATCTCGACCAGATCCCGTATTTGCTGACTGCCTGCGGCGTATTCCTGGCCCTCGTCTTCATCAACGGCTGGTTCAAATACTACCTGAATGTTTATAAGGGTCAGCTCGGCGAGCGGATGCTGCGGCGCCTGCGGTACGAGCTTTACCACCGCCTGTTGCGCTTTCCGATCGATCACTTCAAGCGCGTCTCCTCGGCCGAGCTGATCCCGATGCTCACCGCCGAGGTCGAGACGCTCGGCGGCTTCATCGGCGATGCCTTCGCGCTGCCCGTCTTCCAGGGCGGCACGCTGCTGACCATCATCCTCTTCATGTTCCTGCAGGACCCGGTGCTCGGCGCCGCCGCCGTCGCGCTCTATCCGCTGCAGGGCTATTTCATTCCCAAGCTGCAGCGCAAGGTGAACCTGCTCGGCAAGCAGCGCGTCCGCACCGTCCGTCAGGTCGCCGACCGCGTCGGCGATACCGCCGCGGGAATCGTCGAGATCCATGCCAATGATGCGGTGCGCCTCCAGCTGGCGCATTTCACGCGCTTTCTCGGCACGATCTACGATCTCCGGTTCGAGATCTACCGGCGCAAGTTTTTCGTCAAGTTCCTCAACAATTTCATCGCGCAGCTGACGCCGTTCTTCTTCTATGCGATCGGCGGTTATCTGGTGATCCGCGGCAACCTCTCGTTCGGCGCGCTGGTCGCGGTGCTCGCCGCCTACAAGGATCTTGCCTCGCCGTGGAAGGAGCTGCTCGATTTCTATCAGTTGATGCAGGATTCGAGCATCAAGTACGAGCAGGTGATCGAGCAGTTCCAGCCGAACGGGCTGACCGACGAGACGCTGCAGCTCGACCCGCCCGAAATCATCCCGCCGCTCACCGGCGAGGTGACCGTTGCCAACGTCAGCGTCGTCGAGGACGAGCGCGCCCGCGTCCTCGATGCCGTCAGCTTCTCCTTCGCGGCGACGACGCATGTCGCATTCTGCGGCCAGAGCAACAGCGGCAAGCACGAGCTCGCCCTGGTCCTCGCCCGGCTGTCGCTGCCATCGAGCGGGCGGGTCACCATCGGCGGCCACGACATCGCCGGCATGCACGAGGCGGTGATCGGCCGCCGCATGGGCTATGTCGGCGCGACGCCGCATTTTTTTTCCGGCACCCTGCAGGACAATCTGCTGCTCGGCCTGCGGACGCGGCCGATCCGCCAGCGCGAATACGAGCCGCTGCGCGCCAAGCGTATCGCGATCGAGCGGGACGAGGCGATCAAGTCGGGCAACATCGACCTCGACGTCAACGCCGACTGGACCGATTACGAAGCCGCCGGCGTCGCCGACGCGGACGAGCTGTTGCGCCGCGTGGTCGAGGTGCTCCGCCACGTCGATCTCGCCGAGGACGTCTATTGGTTCGGCCTGCGCGGCCGGCTTCACGCCACCCAGCAGGAGGCGATCGGTGAACGCCTCCTGGCGGCGCGCGGCGCTCTCGCCGAGCGGCTCGCCGCCGAAGGGCTGACGCATCTCGTCGAGCGCTTCGATCCCGACCGTTACAACACGAATGCCACCCTCGCCGAGAACCTGCTGTTCGGCACGCCGGTCGGGCCGGCGTTCGATTTCGACCAGCTCGCCAGCAACACCTACGTGCTGCAGATCCTCGACAAGGTCGGGCTGACCGAGGATCTCGTCACGATGGGTGCCGAGGTGGCGCAGACGATGGTCGAGCTCTTCGCCGACCTGCCGCCCGACCACGAGTTCTTCGAGCAATACAGCTTCATCCGCGCCGAGGAGCTGCCCGAGTTCCAGGCGCTTCTGGCGCGCCTCGACAAGGGCGGCCACGAGACGCTGACGCCGGCCGATCGCACCCAGCTGCTCTCGCTGCCCTTCAAGGTGATCGTCGCGCGGCATCGCCTCGGCCTGCTCGACGAGGCGTTCCAGAACCGCATCCTCGAGGCCCGCCGGGTCTTCGCGGCCGATCTGCCCGACGCGATGCGCCGGCAGATCGAATTCTTCGCGGCGGACCGCTACAACGCCGCCGCGACCGTCCAGGACAACGTCGTCTTCGGCAAGATCGCCTACGGCGAGGCGGCGGCGCCGATCCGGGTCCCGTCGATCATCACCGAGGTGCTCGATGCGCTGGGGCTGCGCGAGACGATCATCGGCGTCGGGCTCGATTTCAACGTCGGCAACAGCGGCACCAGGCTGTCTGCCTCGCAGCGCCAGAAGGGCGGCATCGCCCGCGCCCTCATCAAGCGTCCCGACATCCTGATCCTCAACGAGGCGACGACGGCGCTCGATGGGCCGACCCAGACCAAGGTGATGGAAGGCGTGCAACAGGAGTGCCAGGGGCGCGGCCTCATCTGGATTCTGCATCGCGCCAGCCTGGCGCGGCACTTCGAGCGCGTTCTGGTGTTCGATAACGGACATCTCGTCGGGCAGGGAAGTTTCGACGAGCTGGACAAGCCGGAGACGGCGCTGAAGGCGCTGATCGCCGCGGAATGAGGATCGCGACGGCGGGACCCCGCCGCTCCACCGGATGCGCTCCAGAAGGAGGAACGCCGTGAGTCTCAAGGAAGAAGTCGACGTCCTGCAGCGCATCCCGCTGTTCGCTAAGCTCGAGGCCTCGAAGCTCAAGCTGCTCGCCTTCACCAGCGAACGCATCGCCTTCGAGACGGGGCACGTGCTCTTCCGCCAGGGCGACATGGGCGATGCCGCCTACATTATCCTCGAGGGCGAGGCCGAGGTTCTGGTCAACGGGCCGAGCGGCCCGGTTCTCGTCGCCGTCCTCGGCCGCGACGCCTTCGTCGGCGAGATCGCGATCCTCTGCGACGTGCCGCGCACCGCCTCGGTCCGCGCCCGGCAGCGCCTCGTCTGCCTGCGCATCGCCAAGGAGCTGTTCCTCCGCCTGATCAACGAGTTCCCGCAGATCGCCATCGCCGTCGTCCGCGAGCTGGCGCACCGGCTGGAGATGAGCAACGAGAAGCTGCGCGAGTCCGTGGCGCAGGTCGAGGCACTGAAGAAGGCGGGGTAGCGCGGCGATCGTCGCGAGGAGCGACTCGACGCTGCGATTCCAGCCGCGGCCCGCTCGGCGCGGCACGTTTCCCGATCCCTCACTCCGTGCCATATTACGAGCATGGCTGACGTCGGCGATGAGCTTCGAGACGTATGGGTTGAGTCCGGCGCCGAGGTGGCGGCTGAAGGAGACTCCGCGACGATCAACGACTGGCTCGCCACGAAGCTCGAGAAAATCCAAACCGACACATCCGGTTGGCTCATACTTTACCGGAACCGTGAAAGCGGGGAATTCTGGGAAATGAGCTACCCGGACGGTCACATGCATGGTGGCGGTCCAAGGCTGTTGCTGTGTCTCGGTTCCGCAATCCCAAATCGGTGGCTCTGATATGCCAAAGGTCCCGTGGGGAGAAGCACCCTGCTGACGTCATCGTAAAGGCGATGCGGATCGCTGCCGGCCAGTAAGAGGAAGCTCTCCCATCGCGCGGGCGCCGCTGGCAACGGCCCAACAACATGTAGTGACCCGCAGGGCGCTTGTCTGGCTCTCCTCCCGTCAGGTCTGTTACAATTCAAACTAAGACACCGCGCTTGACCGGGCTGACTTGAGGCGCGGCGCGGACCGTGCCACACTTTCCTCAATCGCCGGCCGAAAACGAGCCGACGGATCGTGAGGGAGGTTGCGCATGCGACGCTGGAGCTCCGGTGCCGGTCGGCGGCTGCTCGCTCGAACCGCAGTCGTCGCGGCGATAATCCTCCTCCATCCGGCGCTGGCGCAGAAGGCCGCCGATACGCTGCGCATCCCCTTCGCCGATCCGATCCAGACGGCATCGCTCTACTACGATGCCAAGAACGAGGTCGCGCTGACCTCGATGGCGACCTTCGACACGCTGACCTGCTACGACCGCCATAGCGGCGCCTATGTGCCGCTGCTCGCGGAATCGTGGCGCCAAATCGACGATCGCACCCTCGAGTTCAAGCTGCGCCAGGATGTGGTCTTCCACGACGGCTCGCCCTTCACCGCCGCCGATGTCGTCTTCACGCTCAACTGGGTGATCGACCCGGCGGCGAAGCTGCGCTGGTCGGTGATCAATTTCGGCTGGCTCGAACGCGCCGAGAAGGTCGACGCCCATACCGTCCGCATCGTGGCCAAGGAGCCGACGCCGCTGGCGATGCTGCGCCTCGCCGCCGCCGGCGAGATCCTGTCGGCGAAATCGGCGCCGGCGACGCCCGACAAATCCGAGTATTTGCGCCGGCGGCCGGTTGGCACCGGCCCCTACAAGATCGTCTCGCTCGACGCCGCGGCGGGCGGCGAGCTGGTCAAGAACCCGGACTACCGCCGCGGCAACCCCTGCAAGCCGGCGGCCTCGATCGGCAAGATCCGCATCATGCCGATGCCGGACCCGCAGACCCAGCTCGCCCAGCTGACGGTCGGCGGCATCGATTATCTGCTGGTCCGCGCCAAGGACGTGCCCGAGATGGTGGCGGGCAATCCCGATCTCGCGGTGACGGCGTCGGAAGGCTCGATCCTGCATCACCTCGCCATCGACGGCATCGGCCGGTCGGGCATGCCGGCGCTGTCGAGCCTCAAGGTGCGGCAGGCGATCGCCATGGCGCTGAACCGCGAGTACATCGTGCGCAGCGTGCTGCCGGGCGGCGAGGCGATCCATGCCGCCGACGGGCTTTGCACCCGCGACCAGCTGGGCTGCGACTATGCGACGAAGCCGCCGCCCTACGACCCGGCCGCCGCGAAGAAGCTGCTCGCCGAGGCCGGCTACGCCGATGGTTTCGACGTCGGCGTCATCGCGATGCCGGGGGCCTGGGAGGTCGCCGACGCGCTCTCGGGGGAACTGCGCAAGATCGGCATCCGGGCGACCGTCGAGAAGGCGACGCAGGGCACGATGCGCGAGCGCCAGGCGCAGGGGAAGATGAGCCTCTTCGCCGCCTTCTGGCCGACGCTTACCAACCTCGATGCCTCGAGCATCATCAGCTATTACTTCGACGACACGCCGCGCAACTACTGGAACGACAAGACGATCGCCGGCTGGGCCGAGACCGCGCTCAAGACCGTCGACATCGAGAAGCGCAAGGCGATCTACCGCCAGATCTACGACCGCAACAACGAGCAGGTCTACGTCCTGCCCCTCGCCGTGGCGCCGACGGTCGTGGTCCATGCCAAGGACCTCACGATCGACCCCGACCCGCCGCATGCGCTCGGCACCGCGTTCTACGACATGCGCTGGAAATAGCCCGGCACGCAAAATTTCGCTGGACCGAGCAATGTGACCGGCTTATAACCTTATCGGTTATTTATGACCAGATAAGGTGAGACCATGGATTTCGCCGGCCGGCTCGCAAGCCCACATCTTATCCGAGATTTGCGGCGGGCACGGCCGAGGTTCACCTGTATCCCGCCTGTTTTTACAGACGGGCCGGATACGTTGCATACAAATTGGTCAGCCGTCGAAGCGGACGATCACCGGCACGTGGTCGGAGGAGCGCTCCCAGCCGCGCACCGGGCTCAGCACCTCGGCGCTGGTCAGGCTGCCGACGAGGGGCGGCGTCACCCAGATATGATCGAGACGGCGGCCGCGGTTCGACGCGAGCCAGTCCCGGTTGCGATAGCTCCACCAGCTGTAGAGCCGCTCCTCGGGCGGGATGAAGTGGCGGACGGCATCGACGAAGCCGCCGGCGGTCTGCAGCAGGCCCAGCTTCTCGACCTCGATCG
>JAQGID010000155.1 GCA_028291405.1 Rhodospirillales bacterium
GCCCTTGACGGTCTCGACATTGACGACCGCGAGCGTGCTGGCGCCGGCTGCAACCTGCAGCGTGTCGGAGCCCGAGCCGAGATCGATGGTGGCGCCGCTCGTGGTGGCGGTGAGGACGAGGACGTCGTCGCCGGTGGTGGCGAGGACGCTCTCGACATTGGCCAGCGCCACGGAGTTGGTGCCGGCGGCGAGCTGAACCGTGTCGCTGCCCGAGCCGAGGTCGATGGTAACGCCGGTCTCGGCGGTGGCGAAGGTCAGCGTGTCGGCCCCGGTCGAGCCCTTGATGGTCTCGACGTTGACGGCGGTCAGCGTGTTGGCGCCGGCGGCGAGGGTCAGCGTGTCGGTACCCGAGCCGAGGTCGACGGTGAGGCCGCTGACCGTAGCGCTCAGCGACAGGACGTCGGCGCCGGTCGAGCCCTTGACGGTCTCGACATTGGTGATGTTGAGCGTGTTCGTCGCGGCCGAGAGGACGAGCGTATCGTTGCCCGAGCCGAGGTCGATGCTGACGCCACTGCTCGCCGTCGTGAGGGTGACGACGTCGTCGCCCGTGCCGCCGGTAATGCTCTCGACGTTGGCGACCGAGACGGTGTTGCCGGCATCCGCCAGCATCAGCGTGTCGCTGCCCGAGCCGAGGTCGACGACCAGGCCGCTGACGGTGTTGGAAAGGGTCAGCGTATTGGCGCCGGTCGTGCCGGTGATCGTCTCGACGTTGGTCGCCGAGACGGTGCTGGCGCCGGTGGCGAGCTGTAGCGTGTCGGAACCCGAGCCGAGGTCCACGGAGAGGCCGCTGACCGTCGCGGTCAGGCTCAGGAGATCGGCGCCGGTCGAGCCCTTGACGGTCTCGACGTTGAGGATGGCGAGCGAGATGGTGCCGGCGGCGAGCTGCAGCGTATCGCTGCCCGAGCCAAGGTCGATGGTGGCGCCGCTGCTGCCTGCCCCGAGGACGAGAACGTCGTCACCGGTGGTCGCGAGGACGGTCTCGACATTGACGAGCGTGAGCGAGTTGGTGCCGGCGGCGAGCTGGAGCGTGTCGCTGCCCGAGCCGAGATCGATGAGCATGCCGCTGGCAGTGTTGGAAAGCGTCAGCGTGTCGGCGCCCGTCGAGCCCTTGATTGTCTCGACGTTGGTCGCGGTCAGCGTATTGGCGCCGGCGGCGAGGGTCAGCGTGTCGGCACCCGAGCCGAGGTCGACGGTGATGCCGCTGACCGTCGTGGTCAGGGTGAGGAGGTCGGCGCCGGTCGAGCCCTTGACGGTCTCGACGTTGACCATGGCGAGCGCGGTGGTACCTGTCGCGACCTGGAGCGTGTCGGAGCCAGAGCCGAGGTCGATGGTGGCGCCGCTCGTGCCGGCGGTGAGGACGAGGACGTCGTCACCGGTGGTGGCGAGGACGCTCTCGACGTTGGCGAGGGCGATCGAGTTGGTGCCGGCAGCGAGCTGGAGCGTGTCGGCGCCCGAGCCGAGGTCGATGGTGACGCCGGTCTCGGCGGTGGCGAAGGTCAGCGTGTCGGCGCCGGTCGAGCCCTTGATCGTCTCGATGTTGGTGGCGGTAAGGGTGTTGGCGCCGGCGGCGAGCTGTAGCGTGTCGGAGCCCGAGCCGAGGTCGACAGTAATGCCGCTGACCGTGGCGGTGAGCGACAGGACGTCGGCGCCGGTCGAGCCTTTGACCGTCTCGACGTTGGTCGCCGCCAGCGTGTTGGTAGCAGTCGCGAGGACGAGCGTATCGCTGCCCGAGCCGAGGTCGATGCTGACGCCGCTGCTCGCCGTCGTCAGGGTGACGACATCGTCGCCCGTGCCGCCGGTGATGGTCTCGACGTTGCCGACCGAGACCGTGTTCGCACCGCCGGCGAGGGTCAGCGTGTCGGAGCCCGAGCCGAGATCGATGCTGACGCCGCTGACGGTGTTGGAGAGGGTCAGCGTATTGGCGCCGGTCGTGCCGGTGATCGCCTCGACGTTGGTTACCGAGATGGTGCTGGCGCCGGTGGCGAGCTGCAGCGTGTCGGTACCCGAGCCGAGGTAGACGGCGACGCCGCTGACCGTCGCGGTGAGGGTCAGGAGATCGGCGCCGGTAGAGCCCTTGACGGTCTCGACGTTGACGATGGCAAGCGCGCTGGTGCCGGTCGCGATCTGGAGCGTGTCGGAGCCCGAGCCGAGGTCGATGGTGGCGCCGCTGCTGCCAGCGGTGAGGACGAGTACGTCGTCACCGGTGGTGGCGAGGACGCTCTCGACGTTGGCAAGAGCGATCGAGTTGGTGCCGGCGGCGAGCTGGAGCGTGTCGGCGCCGGAGCCGAGGTCGACGGTGACTCCGGTCTCGGCGGCCGAGAAAGTCAGAGTGTCGGCGCCGGTCGAGCCCTTGATGCCTTCGACGTTGACGGTCGAGATCGTATTGGCGCCGGCGGCGAGGGTCAGCGTGTCGCTGCCCGAGCCGAGGTCGACGGCGAGGCCGCTGACCGTGCCGGTCAGCGTCAGGAGATCCGAGCCGGTGCTGCCGGCGATCGTCTCGACGTTGACGACGGCGAGCGAGCTGGTGCCGGTGGCGACTTGCACGGTGTCGGCGCCGGTGCCGAGGTCGAAGCTGACGCCGCTCACGGCGTTCGTCAGCACGACGGTCTCGTCGTTTGCGGTGCCGACGACGAATTCCGTGTTGAGCAGCGCAAGCTTGTCCTGGAACCCGCCGGTGAGGGTCAGCGTATCGGTGCCGGCGCCGAGATCGACGGTCGTGCCGTTGAGGTTGGTGGTGACAAGGGTGATATCGTCGGCGCCGGTGGAGCCGAGCAGGTTCTCGACGTTCGCGATGTTCAGCCCGGTGGAGCCGGTTGCGACCCGGACGGTGTCGTTGCCGGAACCGAGGTCGATGGCGTAACCGCCCGTCGCACCGAGAACCAGGGTCTCGGAACCGTTGGTACCGATGATCTTGTTGGTGTTCGTGCTGTTGAGCGTCAGGGTGCTGGTGCCCGCCGCGAGCTGGAGCGTGTCGCTGCCGGTGCCGAGGTCGAAGGCGACGCCGCTGACGGTCGCTGTAAGGACGACGACATCGTTGCCGGTCGTTCCGAGGACGCTCTCGACGTTTGACAGGGCGATCGAGTTGGTGCCGGCGACGAGCTGGACCGTATCGCTGCCCGAGCCGAGGTCGATGGTGGTGCCGGTCACGTCGGCCTGGAAGGTGACGACGTCGGTTGCCGTGGAGCCCCGCATCATCTCGATGTTTGCCGCCGTCAGCGTATTCGCGCCAGCGTAGAGCTGCAGAGTATCATTGCCTGCGCCGAGATCGATCGAGGCGCCGGTCAGCGCCCCCGTCATGACCACCACGTCGTTCGCCGTGCCGCCGATCATCAGGTCGACCTGATTGAGCGTGATCGTGTTGGGATTGTTCCCTAACGTGATTGACGTGGCCATGTGCTTTCCTTCCGCAGGGCATCCAGAGAGCGGCTCGCCTTGTGGGAGCCGCTATCTGAAAAGCTGAAACTTCGTCTCGCCTCATGATGTAGCCAGCAAGTCTTAGGAATGTATCAATGGCCGGCCGGGCAATCGCGCCCTTGGCCAAATCATCGCCGGTCACGCGTGGTCAAAACTCGAATGCACGGTCTTCGGTTACTGCCCAGATCCCAGTTTTTCTGCGGAAAGCCTTGGGTTTCGAGAACTGCCAGGTAATCGATCAAATTTTATACAAAAGCCCCGCGATACCTGTCTTGGAACGGCAGAAATTCGCGGCGGCAAAAGCGGCAAGGAAATTTTCACCAATCTTCTTCAAGTTCGGCTCGCCGGCGGACGAAACGCACGCCGTGGAACCGAACGGAACGATGACCCAGGCAGCAGCATTGCGCGACGATGCGGGCGATGACGACCAGCTTGCCGCCGAGGCGCAGCGCCTCCACCAGGCAGGCCACGCGGCGGCGGCTGCGGCGATCTGCCGGCAGATCCTGGATTCGACGCCGGCGCATGCCGAAGCGCTGCACCGGCTCGGGCTCATTCTGGCGGGAGACGGCGACCCGGCCGGCCTCGTCCTGCTCGAGCGCGCCATCGCGGCGACGCCGGCGGATCGGCTTGGTCTCTTCTGCTCGAATTTCGGCGCGATTCTCCTGCAGCACGGCGAGCCGGATCGCGCGGTCGAGATCCTGCGGCGCGCGGTCGCGGCGGCGCCCGGGTATCGGCGGGCCTACGACAATCTGGTCGCGGCGCTGACCGCCTCGGACCGGCCGGCGGATGCCGCTGCCGTCCTGTTCACCCTGGCGAACCGGCTGACCAACGAGCGCGCCTATGACGAGGCGGCAGTTCAGGCCGAGGCGGCCGCGGCGCTCGATGGCTCGCGGGCGCCGTATTGGCGGCTGCTCGGCAATCTCCAGCGAACCCTCGGACGACGCGAGACGGCGGTCGCGGCATACGGGCGGGCGATTGCCCTCGAGCCGCAGAACCTCGGCCTGCGGCTCGGCCGGGCGATCGCGCTGCTGCCGGTCGTCAATACCGATCTCGCGGACATCGAGGCGAGCCGCCGAGCCTATGCCGCCGACGTCGCCGAGCTCGCACGGCTGGCGGCGACGGTGCCGGCCCCGCTGCTCGCTGCGGCCGCCTTCCAGATCGGCGACAGCCAGCCGTTCTATTTGTCATATCAAGGCCGTTGCGACCGCGAGCTGCAATGCCACTACGGCAGTTTCGCCACCGCGGCGATGGCGGCGAGCCTGCCGGACCTGCCGGCGCCGGAGCCGGTCGCGCCGCTCGCCGGCCGCCGCCTGCGGATCGGCTTCGCCTCGGCCTATTTCCACAATCACTCGGTCTCGAAGCTGTTCCGCGGCTGGCTGGAGCAGCTCGATCGGGAGCGGTTCGAGATCCTCGGCTACGATCTCGGCGCCGGCGGCGACGCGATGGCGGCGGCGATGGCTTCGGCCTGCGAGACGTGCCGCAGCAAGCTCGGCGACAGCGGCGCCTGGGCGGCGGCGATCGTGGCCGACAGGCTCGACGTCCTGGTCCATCTCGACGTCGGCATGGCGCCGGCGGCGATCCGCCTCGCGGCCCTGCGGCTGGCGCCGGTGCAATGCGTCACCTGGGGCCACCCGACGACGACCGGCTTGCCGACGATCGACTATTTCCTCTCGAGCGCCCTGATGGAGCCGGCCGACGGGGCCGAGCATTACAGCGAGAGGATGGTGCCGCTGCCCGGGCTCTCGATCTGGTACCACGCGCCGCCGCCGCCGGGACCGGTGGAGCTGACGCGCCAGGATCTCGGGCTGCGCGACGATGCCGTCGTCTATGTCTGCTGCCAGTCGCTTTTCAAGTACCTGCCGCAGCACGACGGGGTCTTCGCCCGGATCGCGTCGCGGATGAAGACCGCGCAGTTCCTCTTCATCGCGCATCCCTCGGCCGACGTGACCGGCAAGTTCCGGACCCGGCTCGAGAAGGCCTTCGCGGCGCGCGGCCTCGAGATCGAGGGCCGCGTCGTCTTCGCCGATGCGGTGCCGCAGGAGCGCTTTCCCGACCTCCTGCGGGCCGGCGACATCTATCTCGACAGCATCGGCTGGTCGGGAGGCAATACGACGCTCGAGGCCGCCGCCGTCGATCTGCCGATCGTCACCCTGCCGACCGGGCTGATGCGCGGCCGGCACTCGGCGGCGATCCTGGTCCGGATGGGGCTGCGCGAGACGATCGCGATCGGCGTCGAGGATTATTGCGATATCGCAACGAGGCTGGGGAGCGACCCGGAGGCGCGGGATGCCGCGGTTGCCGCGGTGGCACGCAACAAGGCGAAGCTCTACTGCAATCGTCAGAGTATCGAAGGACTCGAGCGGTTCCTGACCTGGGCCGTGTCGCGGCTTGCCGGGGCTGAGGTGGCGCGAATTTAGGCAGTTTCCGGATCTTGCGCGCCGCGCCTGCAAAAACAGGCGAAATACAGGCAACCACATTACATCTTGTGTTCTGGTTTGGATTGGCTGCCTACCTGCTCACGATGTCAAAGAACGAAAACGGAACATCGTATCAGATTTCGTCTGACCCAGGCAAGGACGATGTCGTTCCGGTGGCGGAATCATCGATCCGCAGGCCGATAAAGCGGTCGAGCGTCGCCTGGTCGTCCAAAAGCTCCCGCGAGGGTGCGCGGTAGACGATGGTGCCGCGTTCCATGACGATCGCGTTCTCGGTCAGGGACAGGGCGATGTCGCTGTGCTGCTCGACCAGGACGAGGGCGGTGCCCTCGTCGGCGGCCATCCGGCGGATCGCCTCCGTCAGCTCCTCGACGATGATCGGCGCCAGGCCTTCGAGCGGCTCGTCGAGCAGCAGCAGCGCCGGGTTGGTCATCAGCGCGCGTGCCACCGCCAGCATCTGCTGCTCGCCGCCCGAGAGATGATTGCCGCGGTTGCGCCGCCGCTCCTGCAGCCGCGGAAACAGCTCGTAGGCGGCGGCAAGGTCCCAGCGGCCGGGGCGCGAGGCGACGGTCAGATTCTCCTCGACGCTGAGCGAGGGGAAGATTTCGCGTTCCTGCGCCACCCAGGCGATGCCGTCGAGCGCCCGCCGGTGCGACGGGGCGCGGGTGATGTCGCGGCCGCGCCAGGCGATGACGCCGCGCTTGACGTCGGTGAAACCCATGATGGTCAGCAGCAGCGTCGACTTGCCGACGCCGTTGCGGCCGAGCACGGCGAGGCTGGAGTTGGCCGGCATTTCGAGGCTGACGCCGTCGAGCACGACGGCGCTGCCGTAGCCGGCGCGGATGTCGGTGAGGGCGAGCAATGGCTCAGCCACGATGCGCCTTGCCGAGATAGACCTCGCGAACCCGCGCATCGGCGGCGATCTCGGCCGGCGTTCCCTCCATCAGGATGCGGCCGCCGACCATCACGATGATGCGGCTGGCGAAGCGGAAGACGACGTTCATGTCGTGCTCGATGAAGAGGATGGAGATGTCTCGCGGCAGGCCGGCGATCACCTGGAAGAGCTCGCCGCTGTCGTCCTTGGGAACGCCGGCCGCCGGCTCGTCGAGCAGCAGCACCTTGGGTTTGGTCGCCAGCGCGACGGCGATCTCGAGGAGCCGCTGCTGGCCGTAGGCGAGCTCGGCGGTCGGCCGGTTGCAGACCGCAGCCAGCCTCAGCGAAGCCAGCAGCGCCTGCGCCTCGTCGATCGCGTCGCGATACCCGGCCAGCCCGCGCCACCAATTGCCGGTGTCGCCGCGCCGCTCGGAGATCGCGAGAACGACGGATTCGAGGGGCGTCAGATGCGGGAACAGCGAGTTGATCTGGAACGTCCGGGCCAGGCCGCGGCGCACGCGCTCCTGCGGCTTCAGCGTGGAAATGTCCTGATCGCCCAGCAGGATCGTGCCGCGATCGGGGGCCAGCATGCCGGTCATGAGATTGATCAGCGTCGTCTTGCCGGCGCCGTTCGGCCCGATCAGCGCATAGCGCTCGCCCTGCGGCAGGGTGAACTCGATGTCGCCGGCGACGACGAGCGAGCCGAAGGATTTGTTGAGGCCGCGCGCCGCCAGCGCGGGCACGACGCCGGCGCGCGCCGGGGTGGCGCCGTCGAGCGCAACCGTCACGCTGCGCCCCCGTCGGACCGGCGGCCGGCTTTGACGAGCTTGGCGAGGCCGCCGAGAATGCCGTTCGGCAGGAAGATGACGACCAGGATCAGCAGCATCCCGATCCAGAAATACCAGTATTGCGGATTGATGCCGGAGAACTGGTCGCGTGCCACCATGTAGATGGCGGCGCCGACGAGCCCGCCGTAAAGCCGCCCGACGCCGCCGAGAATGAGGATCACCAGCACGTCGGCCGAGCGCTGGAAGCTCAGCGTCTCCAGCGACACCGTCTCGGTCGTCTGGGTCAGCAATGCTCCGGCGATGCCGGCGATCGTCGCGCCGATGACGTAGATCTTGCGGAGATGCGCCCGGTTCGGCGCGCCGATCGCCGCCATGCGGATGCCGTTCTCGCGGATGCCCCGCAAGGCGAGGCCGAAGGGCGAGTTGGTCAGACGGCGCGCCACCAGGAAGACCAGGAAGAGCGCCGCCAGGGCATAGGAATAGGCGGTGACGCCGTAGAGATCGAAGCGGATCGTGCCGAACAGCGGCCAGGTCTTGACGCCCTGCAAGCCGTCGGCGCCGCCGGTCAGCCAGCTCGCGCTGTTTGCCGCCTCGGCGAGGAGCTGGCCGATGCCGAGGGTGATCATGATCAGCGCGAGATGGCGAAAGCGAATGACGATGAAGCTGGTGAGATAGCCGACGATCGCCGCGACGGCGGCGGCGAGCAGCAGGCCGGTCAGCGGCTCGCCCCACCCGTGTTTCGAGACGATCCCCGCCGTATAGGCGCCGACGCCGAAGAAGGCGGCGTGGCCGATCGACACGATTCCGGCATAGCCAAGGATCAGGTCCAGCGAGAGGGCGAAGAGCGCGGTGATCGCGATCTGGCTCGCCAGGGTCAGATAGTCGGGGGTGACGACGAACGGCAGCAGGGTCGCCAGCCAGAAGACGATCTCCGCGGCGCCCCAGGCGCTCGCCGCGGCGAAATAGCGCGACGGCGCCGCCGCCAGCGCGTTTGCTTGGGTCATCGCCTAGCGTTTCCCGAAGAGGCCGGCGGGGCGCCACATCAGCAGCACCAGCATGACGAGATAGATGAGAAAGGCGCTGAGCCGCGGAAAATAGTACTTGCCCGCCATGTCGCTGATGCCGAGCACCGTCGCGGCGGTGAACGACCCGCCGATCGAGCCCAGTCCGCCGACAGAGACGACGATCAGGACATAGATGAGATAGGTGAAGGCGAAGGAGTGGTCGAGCCCGACCATCTCGATCGCGAGCGCCCCGCCGAGGCCGCCGAGGCCGCTGCCGAGCGCGAAAGTCAAGGCGAAGACGCGGCCGACGTTGATGCCGAGGCCCCGCGCCATCCGCTGGTTGTCGACGGCGGCGCGGACCTTGGCGCCGAAGCGGGTGAACTCGAGCGTCGCGACGAGGACGACGGTCAGCACTACCGCTACGGCGATCAGGAACATGCGGTAGACGCCGAAGCTCTGCCCCATGGCGTTGACCGAGCCGCGGAGATAGCCGGGCAGCTGCACCGGCTGGTTGACGGTACCGAAGAAATAGGCGGCGCCGGCAACCGAGACGAAGACGATGCCGATCGTCAGGAGGCATTGATCGAGATCGCTCGCCTGGTAGAGCCGTCGGTAGAGCACCCGCTCGAGAAAGACGCTGGCGAGCGCCGCCGCCAGGAACGCAATCGGCAGCGTCGCCAGGAACGGCCAGTGAAACTGGTTGATCAGGGTCACGGTGACGTAGCCGCCCAGCATCGCGAAGCTGCAGTGCGCCAGGTTGACGAAATTCATCATCCCCAGCGTCACCGACAGCCCGACCGACAGCAGGAACAGCAGCATGCCATAGGCAAACCCGTCGAATAGGACGCCGATCATCGGTCCCATCGTTGTCGCCACAGTGCCGTTTCGACGTCGTAACGCGTAGCGATCAGTTCTTCATGCGGGCCTTGACTGGGTCCTTCACGTTCTCGACCTTGTCGAACTCGACGTTCTGCAGGTGCCCGTCGACCTTCTCGACCCGTCGGATATAGACGTTCTCGACGACGTCGCGGGTATCCGGGTCGATCGCCATGGGGCCGCGTGGGCTCTCCCATTTCGTGCCTTTGGCGGCGGCGATCAGCGAATCGCCGTCGGCCTTACCGCCGGTTTTCTTCAGCGCCTCGTAGATCAGCGCCATGCCGTCATAGGCGCCGACCGAGAAGAAGTCGGGGTTGCGCCCGTATTCCGCGTTGAACTGCTTGACGTAGTCCTTGTTCATGGCGGAATCGTGCGTGTAGTCGTAATTCGCGACGGTGATGATGCCGATCGACGCGTCGCCCATGCTCTTGAGGGCGCTGTCGTCGGTCAGCGCGTCCTGGCCGATCACCTTGGTCTTCTTGAGGTCGACGCCGCGCTCGGCCAGCGCCTTGCCGACCGCCGCCGGCTGCGCGCCGCCGGGGACCCAGATGTAGAGCCCGTCGGGATTGAGATCCTTGCCGCGCTGTACGAATGCCGCGAAGTCGGGGTTGGCGACCGGAAAGCGTACCGAGCCGATGATCTCGCCGCCGGCGTCCTTGAAGCCGCGCGTGAAGCCTTCCTCGGCGTCCTGGCCCGGGCCGTAGTCCGAGACCATCGTATAGGCCTTCTTGATCCCGCCGCTCTTGAACGCCCACTGGCCCAGGGTTTCATTCAGCATCGGCGTCGTCACCGAGGTCCGCGCCATATAGGGCGATTTGGTGGTGATGATCGAGGTCGCGGCGTTCATCACGACCATGAACTTCTTGGCCTCGGCCGAGACGTCGGCGGCGGCCAGCGCGTTCGGCGTCAGGGTGAAGCCGGCGAGGATGTCGGCCTTGTCCCGGACGATCAGCTCCTGCGCCAGACGCTTGGCGACGTCCGGCGCGATGCCGCCGGTATCCTTGCGGATGATCTCGATCTTCTTGCCGGCGACGGTGTCGCCGTGCTGCTTCACGTAGAGCTTGATGCCGTTGTCCATCTGCGCCGCGGCATCGGCGAATTGTCCGGAAAACGACATGATCACCCCGACCTTGACGGTGCTCTGCGCATTTGCCGTACCGGCAAGCAGCAGCGCGGTCAGAGTTCCAATTCCGGCGAGTAGTTTACGCATATTTCCCCCCTGGATAGGCTTTTCGATCAACTGGATCCAATCTAGCAGCTTGGCGCGAGGATTGTAACCGCGTCGAGCCGTCTTCGCGTCGCCACGACCGGCGAATCGCTCTGACGGCATCCTCGTCGAGTGACGATCGACCGCGGGGCGAGACGGCGTGAGATCGACACGAGCGTGCAAATATTACCTGCAGTTGGATTGAGCGTTACCGTTGTAACTTCATAGTCATTGACAATTACTGAAATACAAAAGAAACTTACGCGAAATCGCAAGTAAACAGTAGGGGAAGTCTCATGCCTCTCCAGATTGATGACATCGCCCCGAACTTCACGCAGGAAACGACCGAGGGTCCGATCGACTTTTATGAATGGGCCGGTAACAGCTGGGTAGTACTGTTCTCGCATCCGAAGGATTTCACGCCGGTATGCACGACGGAACTCGGCGCAGTCGCGCGGCTCAAGCCCGAGTTCGATCAGCGCGGCGTCAAGGTGATCGGGCTTTCCGTCGACCCTGTGGAGAACCATGCGAGATGGGCGGCGGACATCGCCGAGACCCAGGGCACGGCGCCAAACTTTCCGATGATCGGCGACTCCGACCTGAAGGTCGCCAAGCTCTACGGAATGCTGCCGGCCGAAACGCCGGGCACTTCCGAGGGTCGCACGCCGGCCAATAACGCGACGGTCCGCAACGTGTTCATCATCGGGCCCGATAAGAAGATCAAGCTGATGATTGCCTATCCGATGGCGACCGGGCGCAATTTCGACGAGATCATCCGCGTCATCGACTCGCTTCAGCTGACCGCCAGGCACAAGGTGGCGACACCGGCGGATTGGCAGCAGGGCGACGACATCATCATCACCACGGCGGTGAGCGATGACGACGCGACAAGGCTCTTCCCCGGCTTCGTCACCCACAAGCCATATCTCCGGACGGCGAAACAGCCCGCTTGAGCCGGAGGGGGCCGCCCGATGATCTTCGAGCAGATCGCCACGGGCGGCTGCCAGTCCTACCTGCTGGGGTGCAGCGACACGCACTCTGGCGTGCTGATCGACCCGGCGATGCCGCAGATCGACCACTATGTCGGACTTGCGGCGCGCGAGGGGCTGCGCATCCGCTACGTGATCGATACGCATACGCATGCCGATCATTTCTCCGCCAGCCGCGAGCTCGCGAAGCTGTTGAAGGCGCCAGTCGTGATGCACCGGCTCAGCCCGGCGCCCTATGCGGATTTCCGTCTCGCGGACGGCGAGATATTGCGCGTCGGCAATATGCGGCTCCAGGCGCTGCACACGCCCGGACACACCCGCGATTCCTTGTGTCTCATCGCCGAAGACCGCGTCTTCACCGGCGATACGCTGCTGATCGGCGGAACCGGGCGCACCGATCTGCCGACCGGTGATCCCGAGGCGCTGTACGACAGCCTGTTCAACATCGTGCTGAAGCTCGCGCCGGACACGACGGTCTATCCCGGGCACGACTACAAAGGCCGGTCGCACACGACGATCGCAGCCGAGATCGAAACCAATCCGCGGCTGCAAAACCGCGACCGCGGCGCCTTCGTCGCGATGATGCAGCACCTCGATCTCGCCGCGCCGACGCATCTGACCGAGGCGTTGCGCACCAACATGAGCGGCGGCAAGACGGTGGCGCAGCTTTTATCCGACGCGGCCTCGGTCATTGCCTTCGTCTCGATGCAGGATCTCAAGGCACGCGTCGAGAACGGTGATCCGGGGTTCGTCGTGTTGGACGTCCGCGAGAAGGATGCCTATGAGGCCGGCCATATCGCCGGGGCGAGGCATTTGCCGCGCGGACAATTAGAATTGCGCGTCAACCATGACCTTCCCGATCCGACGCGCCGGATCATCGTCGTGTGCGAGTTCGGTTATATCTCGACGCTCGCGGCCGCGACCCTGCGGGAGCTCGGGTTTGCGCAAGCGACGGCGCTCGACGGCGGCATGAAGGCCTGGCGTGACGCGAGCTGGCCTCTGACGACCGGTCCGCTGTCGTAACGGCGCGGCCCGCGGCGATAAACTCTGCGCTTCTCTAAACTCGCGATCTCTCGTACCGTTGAGCCGGCAACGATATTTCGGGAGGGGACGGATGGCGGCGCGGTGGCGCATCATCGCCGCGGCAGGGCTGCTTCTGTTGGCGGGCACGGCGCAGGCCGCCGAGCCGGTCAGGATCAAGATCGGCTGGATCACCGTGCCGACCTCGCTGTCGCCGATCCTTTTCGCCAAGCCGGAGCTGGCGACGCATCTCGGCAAGTCCTATACGGTCGAGCCGACGCGCTTCGCCGGGACCTCGCCGATGATCACGGCGCTGGCCACCGGCGATCTCGACATCGGCGAGATGGCTTTCGCCTCGCTCGGCTTCGCGATCCAGAACGCCAGGCTGACCGACCTGCGGATCATCGCCGACGAGATCCAGGACGGCGTCGAGGGCCATCTCTCGCTGCCCTTCGTCGTGCTCAAGGATGGCAAGATCAAGACGATCGCGGATCTCAGGGGCAAGACGATCGCGACCAACGTGATCGGCTCGGGCACCGACATCGGGATGCGCTCGCTGCTGCGCAAGCACGGTCTCGAGGACAAGCGCGACTACTCGATCATCGAATCGGACTACGGCCACATGACCGCGCTGCTCGCCGAGGGCAAGGCGGACATGATCATCACGATCAACGTGACCCTGAACTCGCCGCAGCTGCAGGCGATCGCGCGGCCGCTGTTCTATCTCAAGGATGCGATGGGGACGACGCAGATCCTGACGCGCGTCGCCCGCACCGGCTTCATCGCGAAGAACCGCGCCGCGCTCGTCGATTATTTCGAGGACGAGATCCGCGAGCTGCGCTGGTATCTCGATCCCGCGAACCACGACGAGGCGGTGCGAATCGTCGCCGATTTCACCAAGCTGCCGCCGGCGGCCTTCGCGGGCTGGATCTTCACCGAGAGGGACCAGTACCGCGATCCCGACGACCGGCCGAACCTCGAGGCGGTGGCGCGTAACCTCAAGACGCAGAAGGACGCCGGCTTCCTCAACATCGACGTCGACGTCGATAGATACGCCGATCTCAGCCTTGTCGAAGAGGCGGCGCGGCGGTTGGGGCCGTGAAGGACGTCGCCTTTTCCGTCATGGCCGGGCTCGACCCGGCCATCCACGTGGTGCCGCTTTTCCGAAGGAACACGTGGATGCCCGGGTCAAGCGCGGGCATGACGACATCGGAAGATATTCTAGTTTCGTGGTAATGCGCCGGAGTTCCTGATGCCTTTGTCACGCTTGATGCTTCTGTCCCTCGCCGTCCTGTTCGCACTCGGCGCCGCCGGACGCGCCGAGCCGCTGAAGATCCGCGTCGCCTGGATCACGGTGCCGTCGTCGATCGTGCCGATCCTCTTCGAGAAGGAGGGAATCGCCAAGCACGTCGGCCAGTCCTACGTCGTCGAGCCCATGCGCTTCCAGGGGTCGACGCCGATGATCACGGCGCTCGCCTCCGGCGATCTCGATATCGCCGAGGTCAGCTACTCGTCGCTCGGCTATGCCGTCCAGAACGCGCGGATGGACGATCTGCGGATCATCGCGGACGAGTTCCAGGACGCCGCCGACGGCTACTACGCCTCGGAGTTCATGGTCTTGAAGGAGGGGCCGATCAAGACGATCGAGGATCTCAAGGGCAAAGTGCTGGCGACCAACGTCGTCGGCGCCGGTCTCGACATCGGGATGCGCGCAATGCTCCAGCGCCACGGGCTGATCGAGAAACGCGACTACACGATCATCGAGGCCTCCTACGCCAATATGCGGGCGCTGCTCGCCGAACGGAAGGCCGACCTCGTGCCGGCGACGGTCGCCTTCGCGCAGGATCCGGAGTTTCGCGCGGTCGGCCGGCCGCTCTTCACCCAGCGCGATGCCATGGGCAAGACGCAGCTGCTCTCGTGGGGCACACGCTCGGGGTTCATCGAGAAGAACCGGGCGGCGCTCGTCGATTTCCTCGAAGACACGCTGCGCTCGCTGCGCTGGTACCGCGACCCCGCCAACCGGGCGCAGGCGATCGAAATCGTCACCCGCTATACGAAGCGGCCGCCCGAGGCGTTCGAGAGCTGGTTCCTGACCGAGAAGGACGAGTACCGCGACCCGGCGATGCTGCCCGATCTCGACGCGATGCAGAAGAACGTCGATCTGCAGAAGGAGTTGGGCTTTCTTAAAGTCGCGGTCGACGTCAAGGCGCATGCCGATCTCAGCCTCGTCAAGGAGGCGGCGAAACGGGTGCAGTGATGCGGCGCGACGCTTGCACGCTCCCTTGCCGTCATTGCGAGCGCAGCGAAGCAATCCAGTGCCTGCCGCACTCACCCTATGGATTGCTTCGTCGCTACGCTCCTCGCAATGACGGCGGATAGGGTGACGGTCCGTGCGTCAAGCGACCGCGATTGCAATTCGGCCGCCGTTGCGGCAGATCATTTTTCCGGATCATTGAGGATGCAACCATGGAATTGAACTTGTCGGGCCGCAGCGTGCTCATCACCGGCGCCTCCAAGGGCATCGGGCTCGGGATCGCCAGATGGTTCGCCGCCGAGGGCTGCAACCTCATGCTCGCCGCGCGCTCCGGCGAGCTGCTGGATTCCGCTGCGGCGGATATCAGGAAGACCGCGAACGTCGAGATCAGGACCTTCGCCCTCGATCTCTCCGACCAGGCGCATCGCGACGAGCTCGTCGCCGGCTGTCCCGACGTCGACATCCTGATCAACAATGCCGGCGCCATTCCCGGCGGCGGCATCTTCCAGGTCGACGATGCCGCGTGGCGCACCGGCTGGGAGCTCAAGGTCTTCGGCTACATCAACATGACGCGCGCCTATTTCGCCAAGATGTCGGAGCGCAAGCGCGGCGTCATCATCAACATCTGCGGCCTCGGCGGCGAGCGGCTCGACGCCGGCTATATCGCCGGCGCCGCCGGCAACGCCTCGCTGATGGCTTTCTCGCGGGCATTGGGCGGCGCCAGCATCCACAGCGGCGTCCGGGTCATCGCCGTCAATCCCGGGCCGGTCGAGACGGATCGCGTCGTCTATCTCGGCAAGGAACGCGCCAAGCGCGAGCTCGGCGACGAGAACCGCTGGCGCGAGGCCTTCGCCAAGATGCCCTACGGGCGGCCGGCGAGCGTCGACGAGATCGCGCCGATGGTCGTTTTTCTCGCCTCCGAGCGGTCGCATTACATCAGCGGCACCGTCGTGACGATCGACGGCGGCATGGCAAACCGCGGCGCGCACTGACGCATTATCTCGACCGGGAGTTGGCGATGGATTTCGGCTTCAGCGACGAGCAGAACATGCTCCGCGATTCGGTGCAAAAGCTGATGGCGCGGCACGCGCCATCAGCTTACGTGCGCAAGCTCGACCGCGAGTCGGCCTACCCCGATGCGCTCTACGCCGAATGGGTCAAGGCCGGGCTGCTCTCGATGCCGTTTCCCGAGGAATACGGCGGGCTCGGCGGCGGCGCCGTCGAGATGGCGATCGTCGCCGAGGAGCTGTCGCGGACCAGCGCCGATTTCTGCATGGCCTTCGGCGGCAGCGTCTTCTGCGGCCTCAATATCGCGCATAAGGCCTCCGAGGAGCAGAAACGCCACTGGCTGCCCAAGCTGCTATCCGGCGAGGTCAAGTTCTCGATCTCGATGTCCGAGCCGGACGCCGGCTCCGACATCGGCGCGATGCGGACGAGCGCGGTTCGCGACGGCGACCATTACGTCATCAACGGCCAGAAGCTGTGGGCGACGGGCGCCGCCGCGAAAAACAACGTCATCAACATGTACGTCAAGACCGACACCAAGGCGCATTACCGCAAGGGCATGTCGTTGTTCCTGATCGACAACGACACGCCGGGCGTCGAGCTGCGCAAGCTCGATCTGCTGGGGCGGCGCTGCACCGGTACTTATGAGATTTTTTTGAAAGACGTCCGCGTGCCGGCGCATCGGCTGGTCGGCGGCGAGAACATGGGGTGGGACGTCGTCCTCTCCGGGCTGCAGGTCGAGCGCGTCGTCGCCGCCGCCTCGTGCTGCGGCTCGATGCAGGCGATCGTCGATCTCGCGATCCAGTACGCCAGGGACCGCGTGCAGTTCGGCCGCCCGATCGGCACCAACCAGGCGATCGCCCATATGCTGGCCGACATGCAGACCGAGCTCGAGGCCGCCAAGACGCTGATGTGGCGCGCCGCCGCGCTGGTCGCGAGCGGCAAGGACGCGCTGCGCGAGATCACCATGGCAAAGCTGTTCTGCTCCGAGACCTACGTCAAGCTGGCGAACCAGGGGATGCAGGTGCTCGGCGGCTACGGCTACAACATGGAGTTCGACATGCAGCGCCATTTCCGCGACTCGCGGGCGGCGACGATTGCGGCGGGCTCGTCGCAGATGCAGCGCAATTTGCTGGCCAATCTGATGGGGCTGAAGATTCAGTAGACCCAGGGTGGTCAGCTCAGTCTTGCGGCTCCCTGGCTCGCAGCATATGCGCCAGCAGCTTGTCCAATGCCGAGTTCGCGGCCGCGAGCTCGGTTTTCGTCAGGCAGGCGACGAGCTCGTCCTGGAAGGCCTGGCGGAACGGCATGACGCGGGTGTGCAGGGCGCGACCCTTTCGGGTGATGCGGAACAAGGTGCTGCGGCCGTCGTGCGGGTCCGGCCGGCGCGAGGCGTAGCCGCGGCGCGTCAGCGCGGCGCAGGCGCGGCTGACCTCGGCCTTGTCGACGTGGCATTGGTCGGCGAGCGATTTCGCCGTCGCCGAGGGCTGCGCGTGCAGGAAGGTCAGGATGCGCCACTCCGCCAGCGTCAGGTCGAAGCGCGCGGCGAACCACGGCATCGAGCGGCGGTCGAGCAGCTTGCCGAGCAGCCCGACCTTGTAGGTGATGAAGCCCGAGGTCTGCGGCTGACCGATCACCGGTACCGGGCCGTTGGACTCGGCGGGGGCGTCAGGCGCCTTAGGCTTCTTGCTTGCGCGCATCGTCGACCGTGAGTTGCCGTCGTTGATCCATCCGAGACTCTCCCCTAGCTTTCCGGCGTTGACACGTCAAGCACCCTGCGACAGGAAATTAACATGGCCAATCCGCTGAACGGGATCACGGCGCTCGAGCTGGGGCATTTCATCGCCGGGCCCTTCGCGGCGCTGCAGCTCGCCGATTACGGCGCGCGCGTCATAAAGATCGAACGTCCCGGAGAGGGCGATGCGTTCCGCAAATTCCTCGGCAAGGGCGGCGGCGAGCACGGCTACGGCCATAATTTCTGCGCCTTCAACCGCAACAAGCTGAGCGTCGCGCTCGACGTCGCCAAGCCCGAGGGGCGCGACGCGTTCCTGCGTATGGCAGCGACGGCCGACGTCGTCATCGAGAATTTCCGGCCCCAAGTGATGCGCCGGCTCGGCATCGACTACGATGTGCTGAAGACGCTCAACCCCGGCCTCGTCTATTGCTCGATCTCCGGCTTCTCCGAGGACGGCCCCTATAGCGAGCTGCCGGCCTTCGACACGATGGGCCAGGCGTTGTCGGGCGTCCTCAGCCTCTTCGTCGATCCCGCCGACCCGCGGATGCGCGGTCCGACGATCACCGACCAGATGACCTCGATGCAGGCCTGCTCGGCGGTGCTGGCCGCGCTCTTCGAGCGGCAGCGCACCGGCCGTGGCGCGCGGATCGACCTCAGCATGCTCGAGGCGACGATCACCTATATGCCGGACAGCTTCACTGCCTATCACCAGGCCGGGATCGAGATGCAGCCGGAATCGCGGACGGCGATGTCGCAATCCTTCGTCTTCACCTGCGCCGACGGGGCGATGATCGCGCTCCACCCCGGTGGGTCGGAGGCGTGGTGGAAGGGGATGATCGCGGTGCTCGGTCGCGAGGATATCGCCGCCGATCCGCGCTTCGCCGACCGGCCGGCGCGCATCCGCAA
>JAQGID010000143.1 GCA_028291405.1 Rhodospirillales bacterium
TGTACGAGGTCCGCGAGACGTCGGCCGCCATCTCGTTGGCGATCGCCGGCAGCGCGTTGCGGATGACCTCGAGCGTCACCGGTCCGAGAGCATCGCCTGTCGTTTCGGCCATCATCGACCTCCCAGCGTGATGAGCAGCTCGCCGGTCGGCGCCACGACCATCGAATCCTGCGGAAAGATCACCGTCGTCGAGCCGTATTCGCTGATCAGCGCCGGCCCGGCGATCCTGGCGCCGGGCGGCAGGGCGTCGCGGGCGTAGACCGGGCAATCGACTGCGCCGTCCTGATCGTCGAAATAGACCGGCCGGCGCTCGCGCGGCGCGATGTCGCTGCTGGTCGGCAGCGCCGGCAGCGCGAGCTTGGGGCGGCGGCCGAGCGCGACCAGCCGGACGTTGATGATCTCGAGCGGCTCGTCCTTCGCGTGATGCGCATAGCGCTGCTCGTGCAGGGCGTTGAAGGCGCTGCGGATGCCGTTGCGATCGGCGGCGGCGAGTTGCTCGAGGCTGACCGGCACCGGCAGGGTGAATTCCTGGCCGACGTAGCGCAGATCGAACAGCACCTGGTGCGTGACCTCCTTACCCGACGACATCAGGCGTTTGGACTCGACGACCATCTCGTCGTGGATCCGCCTCAGCGCTGCGAAATCGGCGCTGGCGAGCTCGGCATAGAAGGTCCGTGTGAAGTCGTGCCGCTCGTCCGCCATCAGCATGCCGACGGCCGAGAAATGCGACGGGAAGACCGGAATGATGACCAGCGGGATGTGCAGTTCGCGGGCGATCGCGACGGCATGCGGCGGCCCGGCGCCGCCGGAGGCCACCATGACGAAATCGCGCGGGTCGTAGCCCTTCTCGACCGAGACCTCGCGCACCGCGAGCGACATCTTGGCGATCGCGATCTGGATGACGTCGCGCGCCGCCTGGTGGACAGTCATGCCGAGCGGACCGGCGATACGCTGCTCCATTCCCTTGGCGGCGGCGGCGCGATCGAGGCGCATCTCGCCGCCGAGAAAATCGTCGGTGCCGATGCGGCCGAGGATGACGTTGGCGTCGGTGATCGACGGCTCGGTGCCGCCGCGCGAATAGGCGATCGGCCCGGGATCGGCGCCGGCGCTCTGCGGCCCGACCTTGAGGGCGCCGACCTCGTCGATCCAGGCGATGCTGCCGCCGCCGGCGCCGACCTCGACGACGTCCACGACGGGCACCATCACCGGATGGCCGTTGGCATAGCCGCCGACGAAATACCCCTCAGCCATGCTCGGCTCGCCGCCCTGCACCAGGCTCGCCTTCGCCGTCGTGCCGCCCATGTCGAAGGAGACGACGTTCTCGTAGCCGAGAGCGCGGCCGACCTCCGCCGAGGCGATGATGCCGCCGACCGGCCCCGATTCCATCATCATCACGGGGCGCTTGATCGCCGCCTCCGGCGGCATGACGCCGCCGTTCGATTGCATGATCGCGAGCTCGCCGTCGAAGCCGATCTCGCGCAGCCGCGACTGCAGGCTGCGGACATAGCCGCCGACCTTGGGGCCGATATACGAGTTCACGACCGTCGTCGAGGTCCGCTCGTACTCGCGATATTCGCGCAGGATCTCATGGCTCAGCGAGACATAGGCGCCCGGCAGGGCGGCCTCGACGATCTTTCCGGCGATGCGCTCGTGCTCGGGGTTGGCATAGGCATGCAGGAAGCAGATCGCGACGGCGTCGACACCGTCGCGCGCGAGCTCTTCGCAGGCGGCGCGGACGCTCGCCTCGTCGATCGCCTCGCGGATCTCGCCCGAGGCGTACATCCGCTCGGCCACCTCCAGGACGCGCCGCCGCGGCACCAGCGGCTCCGGCCGGTGGAAGAAGAGATTATAGGCCTCGGGCCGATTGCCGCGGCCGATGAAGTAGATGTCGCGTGTGCCGCGCGTCACCAGCAGCCCGACCTTGGCACCCTTGCGCTCGATCAGCGTATTGATCGCGGTCGTCGAGCCGTGGATCAGATTGTCGCAGGCGGCGGGGTCGACGCCGCTCTTGCGGATGCAGTCGATGATGCCGTCCACCGGATCGCGCGGCGTCGTCAGGCTTTTGGCATGGCGGATCCGCTGCGTGACTTCGTCGAAGGCAATGAGGTCGGTAAACGTCCCGCCGATATCCACCGCAAGGAAAACCAAGGGCACCCTCCTCCCGCCAGCACGGTTCTGCCCCGTGTCGCTCGACAGGAATATGGCGGAGGGATCGATGAGCCCGCAATCTCTTTATCATCGGCCCCTTATTATCGGCCCCGGCGACGGCCTCGGCTTGCCGCAGGCGTCAGTCGACGCCGCCGGCCTCGCTCGACGGTTGACCCGGCGGGTGCTCCTGGTCTTTTGCCGGCCGTGTCGCGCCATCGTCGCCGAAGATGTCGCGGTCGGCCGGTGAGCGGGTCGTCGCCGCGTCGCTGGTCCGTCCCGTCGCCGGCTTAGCCGCATTTGGCCGCGGATCGTTTTTGTCCGCCATCGCACTTCTCCTCGTAAGGCTGGTCCCGTAAAGCTGGCTCTTACAGGGCAACGCGGACCCGCCGAGCGCGTTCCGACCGTGCCGACCCCAAGTGTTGCTGCAGCGCAACAAATTTTCGAAAAATAACCCGCGGGTTCGTACGACCCAGCCCACGCCTGGGTTGTCATAAATCGGCAATCAAGCTGACGCTTTTCGGTAACTGCAGCCGACTTAGTTAGCCGGCGCGGGGCCGGTGTGCCGAAGCACATCGTTTCACGCCAAGCCGATCCCGGCCTGCTGTAACAGAAGGACTGACAATGCTGCTTAAGCACAAGCTCGCCTGCGGCGCCCTGGTGGGCGCGACGCTCGCGATGGCGGACCCAAGCTCCGCCCAGACGACCCAAACGACCCAAGCCCTGCAGCAGCAGATCAAGGCGCTGCAGGAGCAGCTGCAATCGTTGCAAAGCCAGGTGAACTTTCAGGCGCAAGTACAGGCGGAAACATCGGCCAAGGCCCAGCAGCAGGCGAAGGCCGCGGCAGCCGTCCCGGCCAATGCGCCGCGGGCCACCCTGTCCGCCAAGAACCGGCCGGGCTTCGTGAGCGCCGACGGACAGAACTCGATCGAGCTGACCAGCCGCCTGCAACTTGATTTCGCCGACTATCTACACGTCCAGTCGCAGGCCCGCGGCAACCCCGCCGGGTCGCTGACCAGCGGCATCAACGCCCGCCGCGCCCGCATCGGCGTCCTCGGCAAGTTCATGGGCGACTGGAATTACGAGCTCACCGCCGAATTCGGAGGCACCAGCGATACCAGCAACACGGCGAACACGGGCGCCGCCACGACGCAGATCAACCATGCCTATCTCGCCTACACCGGCTTCCGCCCGGTCGTCATCGAAGGCGGCTACATGGACGTGCCGTGGACCTTGGACGAGGCGACGAGCTCGAACGACATCATGTTCCTCGAGCGCGCCTCGGCTGGCGTGGTCGCGACGAACCTCGCCGCCGGCGATGCGCGGTCCGCGCTCGGTGTCCGCTCGAACGGCACATGGTGGTGGGCCGGCGGCTATGCGACGGGCCCATCCGCGGGCGTCTCGCACACCGGGAGCAATGGCCAGCAGCTCGGCGGCGTCGCCCGTGCGACGATCAACCCGATCCAGACCGACGCGCTGTCGCTCCACTTCGGCGTCGACGGCATGTATGTCGCGCAGCCGAGGAGCGGCACTCCGCCGGTCGACTCGTTGACCTTGACCGATCGTCCGGATCTGCGCGTCGATCCGACCTCGTTCCTCAGCACCGGCGCGATCACGACCAAGCACGCCGAGGTGATCGGCGTCGAAGCCGCCGCCGCGTGGGGCTCGTTCTTCGCCCAGGGCGAATATTATCACTACATGGTCGACCGGTTCAGCTCGACCTCGGCGATCGCCAACCGCACTCTGAACTTCGACGGCGGCTATATCGAGGCGAGCTATGTGCTGACCGGCGAGGGCCACAAGTACAACCCTGAGACCGGTGCCTACGGGACCATCACCCCGGCGCATCCGGTATCGCTTCACGATGGCGGCATCGGCGCCTGGGAAGTCGCCGCGCGTTTCGACCAGATCGATCTGAACTCGAACGTCACTCCCGGCATCTCCTCGGCGACGACCGGTGGCGTTTTCGGCGGACTCCAGCGCACCTACACGGCCGGGCTGAACTGGTACGTGAATGGGAACATCCGCTTCATGCTCAACTACATCCATGCGGACATCAACAAGCTGAACGCGGCTGGCGGCCTCGATACCGTCACGAACGGTTTCGGGACCAACGGCGCGCATATCGACGCGCTCGCGGTACGCACTCAGATCGCCTTCTAAGCACCTTCAACCCGTCTTACGATCGTCCTGCCCGCCGGTATCACCCGGCGGGCATTTTTTCGGCTCGACCAGGCGGCGCGCCGGGCAAGCCAGTGGGACATCGCGGTCGCGGTGCACGATGCGGCGGCGTCTACTTCGGCAGCAAGCGCGAGCGCCTCGGCCTCGCTCCGCCACCCATCAGCTCGGTGAGCTGCTTCGATATCGACAAGCCGAGCCTGAAGCCGCCGAAACCGCGGCTTAATCGATCCGTCGGCCTGCAAGAACTTCTGGAAGAGCCGGCCGCGAATTTCCTCGCGGATGCCGATGCCGGTATCGCTCACCGCGAATGACAGAGCAAGCAGCAAGCAGCAAGCCGACCATCGGGCGGACAGGAATAGAGCAACGTCCATTAAAATCGAGTCGCCGCCGCCCCCCGGCGACCGGGCCGTCAGTGAATGGTTGATCGCCCGCGCCGGCTGGGTCACAATGCGTGCAATCGATTGCACGAGCCGCGGCCGATGTCGCGCGGCGACGACGGAGCGGCGTTGAAACGGGAGGGTTCGATGGCGAAACAGCGCATCAGCTACGTCGATCCGGCGACGATCACCGATCCGGCGATGCTGGCCGAGCTTGAACGCTGCCGCAACGAAGGCACCCCGCGGCCGGAGAGCCAGGCGGTCCGCGCCCACGTTCCCGCGACGTTCTGGGCCTTTGCCAACACGTGGCAGACCTGCTTCCGCGAAGGCGTCATGGATCACAGCATCAAGGAGCTGTGCCGCGTCTACGTCTCGCGCTCGGTCAAATGCGAGTATTGCGGCAACCAGCGCTCCGTCAAATCGCGCAACGCCGGCATCGTCGAGGACGATTACCGCGACCTCATCGAATTCGAGAAATCGACACGCTACGACGCGCGGCAGAAGGCGGCGCTCGCCTATACCGAAGCGATCACCTGGGACCTCGAGGCCGACGATGCGCTGTGGGAGCGGCTGCACGCGCAATTCAGCGAGCCGGAGATCGTCGAGCTCGGCTTTTTCGTCGCGGTGACGATGGGGCAGCAGCGCTGGCTGCGCACCCTCAACATCGAGCACCACCAGATCATGCCGGGCACCGACGCCTCGATGGCGCCGGGCTTCGAGACCGCGGAAGAGCTGGCGAGAAGCAAGCAATCGGCCGATTACTGGGCGAAGAAGAAAGCGGCACCGGCCGCAGCCTCGGCCGCCGAATGAGCTCAGGTGCCGCCACGATTCGCCGCGCCGCCGTGACCGACCCGACGCATCGGACCGAGTCGGCTAGCCAATCCCGCATTCGCACCGTCGGCGCCGGCAAGCGCTACGGTGACTTCCAGGTCTTTCGCGATGTCGACCTCGAGGTCGGCGCGCGCGAGGTCGTCGCCCTCGTCGGACCGTCGGGCTGCGGCAAGACAACCTTGCTGCGCTGCATCGACGGGCTGCTGCCGATCAGCGACGGCGAGATCCTCATCGAGGGCGCGCGCGTCACCGAGCCGCGGGCCGGCGTCGCCATGGTCTTCCAGCATTTCGGCCTCTTTCCGTGGAAGACGGTGTTCGACAACGTCGCCTACGGGCTACGCCTCGCCGGCGCCGCCAAGGCAGACATCGCCGAGAAGGTGCCGCATTTCATCAACATGGTCGGGCTGAAGGGCTTCGAGAAAGTCTACCCTTACCAGATGTCCGGCGGCATGCAGCAGCGCTGCGGCCTCGCCCGGGCGCTGGCGGTCGAGCCCAAAGTTCTGCTGATGGACGAGCCTTTCGCGGCGGTCGACGCGCAGACCCGCGAGATCCTGCAGCTCGAGCTCCTCAGCATCTGGGAGATGCGGCCGACGACGATGCTGTTCGTGACGCATTCGATCGAGGAGGCGGTGCTGATGGGCGATCGCGTCGTCGTCCTCAAGGGAAGGCCGAGCACCGTCCACGAGGTCATCGAGGTCGATCTGCCGCATCCGCGGACGCGCGAGACGCTGACGCTGCCGCGCTTCGCCGAACTGCGCGAGATCGTCTGGAACACGCTGAAGGACGAGGCGCGCCAGGCGGAATTCGAACTGGAGAAGGGCCGCTAGACGCTGCCCGGTTAATCGGAGAGAGAGCAATCCACATGACACCCGTCATCCCGGCGAAAGCCGGGATCCATCGTTCAGCCACGGAGCTCGTGGATAAATGGATCCCGGCTTTCGCCGGGATGACGGCAAAGGAGCGGTTGCTCTGGCCTAGGGAAATCAGGGAGGAGAGATCAATCATGCAAAAGAATCTAACTCGGGTGGCTCTCGTAGCCAGTGCCGTGACGAGCATCGTTCTCGCAGTGCCGACGGGCGCGGCCGCGGAAGACGCCAAGATCACCTTCGGCATGCCGGGCGTACCGCCGGCCTTCGTCTCGGTGCTGCAATACACCGCGCGCGACGCCGGTTTCTTCAAGAAATACGGGCTGGACGTGACGCTGCGCGAGTTCGATTCCGGCGCCGCCGCGGCGCGCGCCGTGCAGTCCGGCGACATCGACCTGTCGCTATCGCCGACGCCGGTGATCATCAATATGATCTCCAACGCCGGCGTCAACATGGTGACGATCTACGGCATGGAGAACAACGACTTCGTCCTGGCGACGACGGACCCGGCGATCAAGACCTGCGCCGACGTCAAGGGCCAGGGCGTCGGCGTCGATTCGATCAGCGGCGCGCGCTCGGTCGCGCTGCACGAGATGATCGCGCCCTGCGGCCTCAAGGGCAGCGATGTGCAGGAGATCCCGCTCGGCACCAGCGTCGGTGCCGCCGTCGTCGCCGGCCAGCTCAAGGTCTCGGTGCTCCATCTCGACGACGTGCCGGTCGTCGAGGAGCAGATGAAGCAGAAGCTGAGCTTCATCACTTCCTCGAAGGAGGTCAATCCGGTCAACCATTACATGGTGCTGGTCGCGCTGCGCGACACCGTCGCGAAGAAGCGCGACGCCATGGTCCGGCTGGTCGCCGCCGACATCGACGCGACGCGCTTCATCCAGGATCCCGCCAACCGGGACAAGGTTTCCGTGATGGCGGCGCCGAGCGGTCGCTCGCCGTCGGTTGCCAAGGCGGCGATCGAGAAATATCTCGCGATGGAGTTCTGGCCGGTCGGCAGCGCCGGGCTGACGCAGAAGAACCTCGACGCGGTCGTCGACATCCAGAAGAAGACCGGCGGTATCAAGCCGGGAGCGACGGCGGTCACCTACGACAAGCTCGTCGACACCTCGATCTGGACCGACGCGATGAAGATGGTCGACGCCAAGAACGGGAAATAGCGCGACGTGGCAACCGGAGAGTCCTGGCGTATCCGCTACCTGCCGCCGGCGATCAGCCTGATCGCCGGGGCAGCGCTGTGGCAATGGGTGGGAAGCCAGACGAGCGCCGCCTTCCTCTCGACCTTCTCGGCGACGGTAGCGCGGCTCGTCGCGCTCACTGTCTCCGGCGAAGTGGTCACCGCGCTCGCCGAATCGATGACCCTCTTCTTTACGGGCCTCGTCATCGCCATCCTGATTGCGGTGCCGCTCGGCGTCATGCTGGCGCGGTTCCGGGTGCTGCGGGTCGCGAGCGAAACCTACATCATGATGCTCTACGCGACGCCGATGGCGGCGCTCATTCCCTTCATCCTCTCGTTGATGGGATTCGGCTTCACGCCGAAGGTCGTCGTCGTCGTGCTCTTCGCGATGTTCCCGATCCTCTACAACACGATCGAGGGCGCCCGCAGCGTCAAGCCCGAGCTGATCGAGGTCGCGCGCTCCTACCGCTCCAGCGAATGGGGCCTGTGGCGCGATGTCCTGATCCCCTACACCCTGCCCTTCGCCCTCACCGGCATCCGGCAGGGCATTGGCCGCGGCCTCGTCGGCATGATCGCCGCCGAGTTCTACCTCAGCGCCTCCGGCATCGGCCGCCTCATCACCGTCAGCGAGCGCGACTTCGATACCGCCGGTGTCCTCGCCTCGATCATCATCATCTCGATCCTCGGCGCGGCGCTGATGGCGGTCGGGCGACGGCTCGAGAATCATTTCGCCGCCTGGCGGGGCCTCGGGCGATGAGCGCGACCACCATCGTCGCCCCGGCACGCCCGTTCGCCTGGCTGCCGACGAGCAACTGGACGATCAAGCTGATCGGCGGCCTCGTCCTCGCGACCCTCTGGCAGGTGCTGGTCGGCGCCTTCCTGCCCGCCTATGTCGCCAAGCCGCTTGGCATCATCGCCGCGATCCCCACGGTCGTCACCAACCCGCTCTTCCTCAGCGCCGCCTGGGCGACGCTCTCGGCGGTGGTGCGCGGCCTCGCCGTCGCGATCGTCCTCGGCACCTTTGTCGGCCTCGCGCTCGGCCGGGTGAAGCTCGTCGAGCGCGCCTTCGGCTTCTACGTCAGCGGCCTCTATGCGATGCCGATGGTCGCCGTGCTGCCGCTGGTGACGCTGTGGTTCGGCTATACCGGCGCCGCCAGGATGGCGACCATCATCTTCGCCGCGTTCTTCTCGATCGCGATCAACGTCGCCGACGGCGCCAAATCGGTGCCGCCCGAGCATCTCGAGGTCGCCCGCTCCTACCGCGCCGGCTGGCGCGAGATCTGGTTCGGCGTCACCCTGCCGGCGGCGATGCCCTATTTGCTCGCCGGCATTCGCCTCGCCGCCGGCCGCGCCCTCATCGCCGCGATCGTCGCCGAGTTCTTCATCTCGATCGAAGGCCTCGGCTTCTTCATCTTGTTCAACTCGCGCACCTTCCATCACAACGAGGCCTTCGTCGCCGTGCTGCTGCTGGCGCTGTTCGGCGTCGGCGTCGAGGCGGCGATGACCTGGGCGACACGCCGCTTCCTGCCGTGGTACCGGCGCGAAGCCAAGACCGACTGACTGAGGAGCATCATGGCAAAGCAACGGCTGGAGCCGACGATCGTCAAGCCCGAGGACGTCGACCCGCGGCACGACTGGACGCGGCCGATACCCGCCTTCGGCGGGATGAACGTCGATTTCGAGGAGCGCGTCGACTTCCGGCGGCTGCACCGCTACCGCCTCGGCCGCACCCGCAACGCCCTCGCCGTATCCGGCCTCGGCGCCGTGCTGACCTTCGACCAGCACAACATCCGCTACATCTCCTCGACGGTGATCGGCGAGTGGGCGCGCGACAAGCTGACGCGCTGGTGCCTGCTCACCGGCAACGGCGAGCCCTATGTTTGGGACTTCGGCTCGGCGGCGAAGCACCACCGGCTCTTCGCGCCGTGGCTCGAGGACGACCATTGCCGCGCCGGCCTCGTCGGCTTGCGTGGCGCGATCCATCCCAAGGTCGGGCTGTTCAAGCGCGCCGCAGCGGAGATCTACGCCGTCCTCAAGGAAGAGGGCGTCCACAAGATGCCGCTCGGCGTCGACATGCTCGAGCTGCCGATGCTCTTCGAGCTGCAGGCGCTCGGCCTCGAGATTCGCGACGCGCAGCAGGTGATGCTCGACGCCCGCGAGCTGAAGAGCCAGGACGAGCTGATGCTGCTCAACTCCTCGGCGTCGATCGTCGACGGCACCTACCAGAAGATCGCCGAAGCGCTGAAGCCCGGCGTCCGCGAAAGCGAGATCGTCGCCCTCGCCAATTACGACCTCTACTCGAAGGGCTCGGATTGCGTCGAGGCGATCAACGCGATATCCGGCGAACGCTGCTCGCCGCATCCGCATAACTTCACCGACCGGCTGCTGCGCCCGGGCGACCAAGCGTTCTTCGACATCATCCAGTCCTACATGGGCTATCGCACCTGCTATTACCGGACCTTCAACGTCGGCAGGGCCACGGCCTCGCAGCGCGACGCCTACAAGCGGGCCCGCGAATGGATCGATGCCGCAATCGCCATCATCAAGCCCGGCGTCCGCTCCGACGAGGTCGCGAATTGCTGGCCGACCGCCGACAAGATCGGCTTCGCCGACGAGATGGAAGCCTTCGGCCTCGAGTTCGGCCACGGCCTCGGCCTCGGCCTGCACGAGCGCCCGATCATCAGCCGCCTCAACTCCGGCACCGACCCGACCGAGATCAAATCCGGCATGGTCTTCGCGCTGGAAACCTACTGCCCGGCGAGCGACGGCTTTTCGGCGGCGCGGATCGAGGAGGAGATCGTCGTGACGGATACCGGGTGCCGGATCATCACGCTATATCCGGCGGAGCATCTGCCGATCGCGAATCCGTATTGATGGGCTGGCGGGTCACATATTCCGCCGTCATTTGCGAGCCGCAGGCGAAGCAATCCAGGACGGTCGGACCGGGCTGGATTGCCGCGTCGCTGCGCTCCTCGCAATGACGGGGGGAGCGATATGCTCAGACCCGCGCGAACCCACGCGCAGCCCCATGCATCCGCTCGATCCCCGTCTCCGTGATCAGCACCAGCTCTCCCGTCTGCACCCCGGCCGTCCCGTCCGTCGTCACGACGTTCGGCTGCACTACGACCGTCATTCCGGCCTCGAACACCATGTCCGGCAGCTTCCCCGCCGGGCGCGAGCGCGAGCCGAGGATCGGCGGAAAATAGCCGCCGCCGAAGCCGTGGATGAGATCGTCGCAGGTCGTGAACCCCGCCGCCTCGATGACTTCGGAGGCGGCGACCGCCGCCTCCATCGTCGTGCCGTGCTTGAGGACCGCCACGATCGCGTCGAGGGCGGCATCCGCCGTCGCGTGGAGATCGCGATAGAGCGGTGGCGGCTCCGCCCCGACCGCGAAGGTCCGCAAGACCTGCCCGGGATAGTCCCAGAAGGCGGCGCTGATTTCGGTGAAGACGACGTCGCCGGACGCGACGCGCCGCGTCGAGGGAAACTGCGCCGGCACGCAGAGGTTCGGCGCCGCCATCGGCGTCACGCCGAAGAAATGGATGAGATTGACGCCGCCCCATGGGACATAGGCGCGCTCGACGATATCGGCGAGGTCGCGCTCGCTGAGGCCGGGGCGTAGCCCCTCTGCCAGCGCCGCGAGCCCGGCATCGCTGAGGGCCGCGCCGATCCGCAGCCAGTCGATCTCTTCCGGCGATTTAATGAGGCGCAGCCGCGTATAGGCACCCGACAGATCGGCGACCTCGCCGAACCGCGCGACCAGCGCCTTGTAGCCGGCGACGCCGAGCGGCCCGACGATGCCGACGCGGCCGCCCCCTCGGAGATCGATCTCCTCGATCGTGCTGGCGATGGTGGATTCGCCGCCCCAGCGAACATCCGCCGCATCGGCGAGGCGCCGCGCCTGCGTCAAATGGTTGTAATACTGGACGAAGAGCGCGTCGCGCCGCCCCGGCGTCATGACGACGACCGCCTCGTTCGTCACCGGCCAGCCGGTTAGCCACTGCACGCCGGAACCGCTGCGGTTGAAGCCGCAGACCAGCAGATGGTCGACGCCGGCCCGCCGCATGACGCCTTCAAGCGCAATCCGGCGGCGCTGCATCTCCGCCGCCGAGAAGCGCGGGTATTCCATCGCCATCAGCGCGCGCAGGCGCTCCGGCAAATGCGCGAAAGCGTCGGTCATGTCAGTTCAGCCTTGCAGTCGAGCCGCGGATCACGAGCGAAGGCTCGAGCTTGATGTCGATGCGGCGGGAGTCAGGATCGGCAAGCCGCTCGAGCAGCAGGCTGGCTGCGCGCACGCCCATCTCGTAATGCTGGATGCGGACGGTGGTGAGCGGCGGGCTCAGCTTGTCGACGAAGGGCATGTCGTTGTAGCCGGTGATCGAGAGATCGGCGGGGCAGCGCAAGCCGCGCTTGGCGAGTGCATCGTAGCAGCCGATCGCCAGGAGATCGTTGGCAGCGACGACGGCGGTGAAACCTCCGGCATCGAGCAATTCATGCATCGCGCGCTCGCCTTCGACGACGTTATAGGCAGCCGCCGTCGCAATCAGCCGCTGCTCGGCGGCGAGACCGGAGTCCGCCATCGCGGCGACGAACCCCTCGAGCCGCTCGTGCCCGGTCGAGAGATGCTGCGGCCCGGCGAGATGCGCGATGCGGCGATGGCCAAGCCCGACGAGATGCGTGACCGCGAGGGCGATGCCGCGCGCGTCCTCGTTGACGACGGCGGTGATCCCGGCGATGCCCGAGGTCATGCGGTTGATCAGCACCACCGGCAGATCTTCGGCGACGCAGCGCGCCACCACCGGGTCCTGGCGCCGCGCCGTCGCCAGGATGAAGCCGTCGACCCGCCGCGCCAGCATGCGCTCCAGCGTCAGCGCGTCGCGCGAGGCGTCGCCGTCGGTATTGGCGATGATCGCGGTATAGCCGAGCGGTCCCAGCGCATCCTCGATGCCGCGCAGGATGAGCGGGAAGACCGGGTTGGTGATGTCGGGAATGAGGACGCCGACGGTGCTCGACCGCCGCATCCGCAACCCGTGCGCCAGCGCGTTCGGGTGATAGCCAAGGCTCGTCGCGGCGGCGATGACGCGGCGCGCCATCTCGCTCGTCACCATGTGGCGACGACTCGGATTCATGACGCGCGAGACCGTCGAGGCATGCACGCCGACCGCCCTCGCCACGTCGTGGATCGTCGCCTTTGCCCGCGCCATGCTCCCCGCGATTCGCTC
>JAQGID010000160.1 GCA_028291405.1 Rhodospirillales bacterium
AGGTCCTCGGCGTTCTCGTCAAGACCACAACAGCCGCAGCGCTAGGCGGTGCTTCGTCGCGTTCTCACACCTCTGAGGAGGTCGCACAAAGCGTACTGGACACGACCGTCCGGCTCCGTCTGGCTCGTTCCGTAAGCTCGACAAGTCTGACGGTAGCTTGTGGCGGATCTCTCTGAGGCGTGCTTGGCATGGCCTTATGTGAGCTCAGGGACAGAGCTTGGCCGCCCTTGCCGCTCTCGAGGGTTCGTATCCACTGCCGTCGAGCTCGAGACCCGGGGATTTCGTTGATCAGAGTTAGCCCGACGTGAGACATTCGCCCTCGAGGTACCAGCGGCCTTCATTTGGCGTAGCGGTGATGAAAGCAACGGCTTCAAACTCATGAATCGACGAAAAATCTTAGTCTGCGGCGGGACCGGATTTATCGGCCGCAATTTGATTGAGCGCCTTGCCGAGCGTCCCGATCTCGACGTCCACGCCGTCCGCTTCACCCGGCCGGAATACACCTGCCCGGGGGTTCAATGGCACCAAGCCGATCTGCGCCGGATGGAGGAGGTCGAGAAGCTCGTCGCCGGGGTCGACGTCGTCATCCAGGCCGCAGCAACGACGTCGGGAGCCGGCGACATCGTGGCGCGCCCCTATATCCACACGACCGACAACGCGGTCATGAACTCGCTGCTCTTGCGGGCGGCCTACGATGCGAAGGTCGGGCATTTCGTCTTTTTCAGCTGCACGGTGATGCATCAATCGAGTTCACAGCCGCTCGACGAGATGGCGTGGGACGCGAACGCGGCGATGGAGCCGCGCTATTTCGGTAGCGGCTGGACCAAAGTCTATATCGAGAAGATGTGTGAGTTCTTCGCTGGGCTGGGCGTGACCCGGCACATCGTGATCCGGCATTCGAATATCTTCGGGCCGCACGACAAGTTCGATCTTGAGCGAAGCCACGTTTTCGGCGCGACCGTCACGAAAGTCATGACCGCGACCGACGGGACCATCCGGGTCTGGGGAACCGGCGAGGAGCAGCGCGATCTGCTTTACGTCGCCGACCTCGTTGACTTCGTCGTCCGGGCGCTGGATCGCCAGACAAGCACGTACGAGCTTTTCAACGTCGGTTCCGGCCGGCTCGTCTCGGTCCGGGATCTCGTAGCGAGAATCATCGCGGCGTCCGGCCGCGATCTTCGGATCGTACACGATCTGACCCGGCCGACGATTCCGACGTCGCTCTGTCTCGATTGCGGCAAGGCGGAGCGACTGCTCGATTGGAAGCCACGCACCGGTCTCACCGACGGGATCGCCGCGACGATCGACTGGTGGAAGCGCCATTACGCATCGCGCTAGAAGTCCCGCGCGCGGAGCTTCGCGATGCATCGCGCGGCGAAGGTCGCAAAGCGACGGGGATGGACCAAGGCGCTGCGGCCGGCGGTGATCGTCCCGAACGCAATCTGCCGCGCTGCGAGCCGCGCAACCGCGCGCTCGATCAACAGGCTCGCGCGAAAGCGCCTGATGCCGGCCGGACCGAAGCGCCGAGCAATCCGTTCGCGCTGCAGCGAGAAGAGCATCGCCGCGGCTTGATCGACGACTGCCGGTGCGGCAAATCCGGCGACATGGACCTCGGCGAGGATCTCCGGTACGACCTGCAATTCGTAACGGTCGAGACACCGCAGCAGCCAGTCCCAATCTTCGAAACGCCTAAGGCGGACGTCGAAGGCGCCAACGTCCTCCATGACGCTACGTTCAACCATCAGCGTCGTCCCGGGACTTACCGAACATTGGTCCAGCAAGCTCTCGAGCCAGGAACCCTCTGCCTGGGGGACGCGATCCGACGACGAACCGCTGCCCGAGCGATGCAGCGCAAAGCCAGTGCAGCTCGGGCCTTTGATGGCTCGCCGTCGCATCGCGTCGATTTGCCTCTCGAGCTTATTCGGATGCCAGAGATCGTCGGAATCCAGGAACGCCAGGAGTTCACACCGGCCCGCGGCGATTCCGATATTACGTGCGTTCGCGGCGCCGGAGTTCCTTGCCAGCGTGATAATGCGCAGGCGCGGATCCTGGATCCTGTGGAGTATTTCCGGTGTCGCATCCGTCGATCCGTCGTCGACGACGATCAGCTCGAATCGATGAAATCGCTGGGCGAGCACGCTACCGATGGCGCCTGCGATGCTTGCCTCCCGATTGTAGACCGGGATGATGGCGCTCACGACCGCATCGTCATTGTTTTCGCGACTTCTAATTGGCATCGAGGCCGTCAAATCGTTCCGCGGGCGCGTGGCTAAGGAATCTCTGCGAGGGCCGTCTCGTAGAGGTCGAGTGTCTGGCTGACGATCAATTCTTTGGCGAAGAACCGCTCGACGCGACGCCGCCCTTCTTCTCCCATACTCCGCCGCAATTCCCCATCTAGCACAAGGCGTGCGATGGCTTCGGCCAATTTCCGCGCATCGTTCTGGGGCACCAATATGCCGTTGACGCCATCCTGGACCACCTCACGGCAGCCGGGCGTGTCGGTGCAGACGATCGGCCGGCCGGAGGCTGCCGCCTCGAGAAGGGCAAGCGGAACACCTTCGCGATATTGGGTCGGAAACGCCGAGATATGCGAGGTCCGCCAGACCGCGGGAACGTCTTCGGTTGCTCCGAGCCAATCAATCACGCCGGGTTCGATCAATCGGCGCATCTCGCTCTCGAGCAGAGTAGCCGGGCTGTCGGGATCGAGCGGCCCAATCAATAGAAATCGGACATCCAAACCCCGCCGACGCAGGAGATGGGCAGCATGGGCGAGGATCTCGACCCCTTTGTAGCGCAACATCCGTGAGACCATCGCGACGACGATCGACCCTTGCGGCTCCGGCGACGGGCGGAAGCGAGAGGTGTCGACGCCGGAGCCCCGGATCACCCTCACTTGTTCCGGCCGCGCCGCACGCCGGTCGATGAGCTCCTCCGCATCTTC
>JAQGID010000220.1 GCA_028291405.1 Rhodospirillales bacterium
CGCACCATGCCGACGGAATCGGGCGGATACGACGATATGAAGAAGATGTCGGGATTGGCTGCCTGGACGGCATGGACGATCGGCGCGAAATCCACCGTCGACGGCGGATAGGAGCGGTCGTAGACGATCTTCAACCCGAGCTCCTTGATGATCGCGTGCGCCCCGTCGATCGAGTTCTTCGAGAATTCGAGATCGGCATAGGCCAGCGCGACCGTCTTCGGCTTGGGCGTCTGCTCCATCGCGACGCGGAAGAAGCCGCGCGAGAACACCCGGTTCGGATTGGGGCCGGTATTCGTCATCGCGAAATAGCGGCCGTAGTGGAAGGCGTTGTTGACGTTGAGCGACGATACCGAGACGACCGCCTTGCCGTGCTCGATGATCACCGGCATCGCCGCCGCGGTGAGCGCCGTCGAATAGGGTGTTATCACCAGGTCGACCTTGTCGACGTCGAGCAGCTTGATGTAGATGCCGGGGACGTTCGAGCCCTGGCTTTGATCGTCGTAATAGACGAGTTGCACCGGTCGTCCGAGGAGGCCGCCCTTGGCATTGACGTCGTCCGCCCAGATCTTCACCGCCGCGAGCATCACTCGGCCGGTGCCGGAAAGCCCGCCGGTGAGCGGCTCGCTGAAGCCGAGCTTGATCGGCTCGGCCGCGTTCACGGCGAAGACTTGGCACGATGCCGCGAGCAGCGACGCCAGCAGAACGAGGCGGACGCACCGAAGATATCGCATGACCCCTCCCCAGCCTCCACGGCCGTATTGCATCTCGGCCTTGGCGGGCATTGTAGACTCGGCGTTCCGCAGTAGTCAAAGAACGGGGCAGGCGCCGCGGCGTTTCTATCCGCTTGCCTTGGCCGCGGCGATCTCTGCGTGACAATCGGACGGGGCCGCAGCATCGTAGGACATCAGAAGAATCGGGGCGGAGGAAAGAGCATGGCGGGATTGCGCAATCCGACGTTGGAGCGCTTGCGCAAGGGCGACGTCGCGCTCGGCGTCGGCGTCCGTCTCGCGCGCAGCGTCGAGATCGCCAAGATGATGCGTGCCAGCGATCTCGATTGGCTGTTCATCGATCTCGAGCATGGCTCGCTGTCGCTCGAGACCGTGTCGCAGATCTCGATCGCCGCGATCGACAACGGCATCGCGCCCATCGTGCGGGTCCCGACGTTGCAATGGGACATTGCGTCGCGCGCCCTCGACGGCGGCGCGCTGGGTGTCGTCATGCCGCATATCGATACGGCAGACGAGGCGCGCGATGCCGTGCGGCACTTGCGCTTTCCGCCACTCGGCCACCGAGCGACGCTGGGCGGCATGCCGCAGTACGACTACCTGCCGGTCAAGGCGACCGTCGTTTCGCGCGAGGTCAATGCGGCGACGCTCTTGGTGGTGATGATCGAGTCTCCGAAAGGGGTGGCCAACGCGCGAGGGATCGCAGCGATCGACGGCATCGACGTTCTGTTCGTCGGGGTCAACGATCTGGCCCAGGAAATGGGCCTTTCCGGCGAGCTCGATCATCCCGACGTGATTGCCGCTGCAGGCGAGGTCGTAGAGGCGGCGCATGCTCAGGGCAAATGGGCCGGGATCGGCGGCATCGGCGATGAAGCGCTGATGCTCCGCTACATCGGCCTCGGCATGCGATTCATTCTTGCCGGCAACGACTTCTCCTTCATGATGTCTGCCGCGCGCCACCGCGCCGACGTATTGCGCGGCTGGGATAAATCTTGACGGGAAACCTCTCTCGCGGTCGGTCGCTGGTCGAAGCGTCGAAAGGGCTTTGACGCATTAACAAGGTTACTTGCTTCTACTGCCTAACCCGCGCGACCCAGGCTATGCATTTGACACCGGCGCGAGGGAAGCAACGGCGACGATGACCGCGACCGAGACGATGCGATGGTCGCGCCGGGCGTTGACGTAGGTCGCGTCGAGCCCGAGATAGGGCCATTCGCCCTCGATCGGTGGGTTGAGGAACGTCTGGACGCGGTCGTCGATCTCGCCGCAGAGCCGCGAGACCCCGGCTTTCGCCGGGGTAGGCTCTGGCTCTTGCTGATCCCTTCCATGCCCATCGCCTTGACCAGCTCGCCGTTGCGCTGGTTACGGCGATCGACGCCGCGCTCGCCGTACCCGGCGCCACACACGCCTTCGGTCTCCAGCTCCATCAGCCGCTGCGCGGCAAAGCCGATCATCTCGCGCAGGAACGTCGCGTCGGAGTCATCGCGGTGATCCTTAGGCCAGGGTTGCGTGTGGCAACTCAACCTTACCGAAGATCACCGCGATGGCGCCCGCCCAACCGGACGGAGCGTGCCAACCACTGCCGCTACGAGACCCGTAGGCGGCACAGCTCGCTCGCTGCCCGAGCCGATGCGAGTTTGCTCGGATCGCGTTCGTGGGCACGCCCATGGCAACTGGATTTCCTCCGCGGAAGTCGAGAAGGTTCAGCGCGCTGGTCGGAGTGACAGGGAAGCGAACGTAGGCATTCAAGTGGGCGGCACTCAGGATCAGCGGCCCGGGGTTGCCGTTGCGGACAATCGTATCGAGAAACGCCACCTCAAACGTTTGGCCGACGTAGTAGACTCCAAATCGCGGGCTCTTTCTTGGGTCGGAGAACCGGCTGGAACCGAAGTCAAAGGCCAAGGGATCGGGGAAGCGATCGAGGGAGATGTAGTGCCAGACGCCGTCTGCAGGCGCCTGAGCCAGCGTCAGCGGCGCAGACGCGAGTGGATGAGACGAGCGGGTCACCGATCGGGCAAAGGCACCTGTTGCGGTGTTCTCCGCTGCGCCCCGACGATGGCGTCGATCCGCCCCCCGCGCCCCCGCGCCGCCTCGCCCGGCTGGACGCCTTCGCGGGATGGGGGACCGGTCTCTTCGTGAAGGAGTGCCGCGGCAATGGATCCCTTTTTGCCTTCCGTGACGGCGCGCGCATCATTCCGTTTCAGCACGATGAGTGCAGCCCGCAGCTCTGCGATTCCTTCCGTTGCGAGCGCGCGGGTGATCCGCTCAAGCTCACTAGATGTTTAGTCCCGGCATTTGATGGATCGGATCGATGGTGAAGGGCTTGTCAGGGTAACTCTGACAGGTCCGCGAGGGCAGGAAGGTCCGGGATTTCGGCCCCCGCTGTCGGCGGGTAATCTGGCGTGATGCAGCTAATCTCCTACAAGCGCCACCGGTTCCCGCCGGACGTTATCCGCCACGCCGTCTG
>JAQGID010000230.1 GCA_028291405.1 Rhodospirillales bacterium
AAACTTCGTTTGCCTGAAATGCAGGCGATATGCAGGGTCCGCCACGTTTCCTGAGCAGGCGGTGGCGCCGTGAGAAGCGCCGATCGGGTTGACAATGTCAAAGAACCAAAAGGATAAATATATGCCATATCGGATATAGCGAGTCAAGCACCTTGGTCGCGGAGCGGGACGCGCGGCTATGAGACGGTGAGGATCCGGATTAAGACTCGCGCGACGGCAAGACGGGGAGGGTGACCATGGCAAAGGATCCGAAGGCGCCGATTCGCATCTGGTATCAGAGCTTCGTCGACCCGGTGGAGCAGGCGCCCTATATCGACCGGCTGTGCGACCGGCTGCGGCGCCTCGCCGCGCCTGGCGTCACCGTCGACGTCATCGGCATCGCGCCGCCCGACCGCTTCTTCCACCCGCTCACCGAGTTCCGCTGCGCCGATCAGACGATCCGCAACGCGCTGACGGCGGAACGCGAGGGCTACGACGCCTTCGTCATCGGCCATTTCCAGGAGCCCGGCCTCACCGAGTGCCGTGGCACGTTGGACATACCGGTGATCGGGCTCGGCGAGGCGGCGACGCACTTCGCCTGCTCGATCGGCAGGCGCTTCGGCCTCGTCACCATCGACCCGGTGTTCGTCCCATGGCACGAGGAGCAGATCGTCCGCCACGGGCTCGAGCGGCGCTGCGCCGGCGTCCGCGCGATCACGGCGGATCTGCCGCGCTTCATGCGCGCCTTCACCGACCGGGGCGAGCGCGAGTCGATGCGCAGAGATTTCGCCGCCCAAGTGGCGCCGCTCATCGCCGCCGGCGCCGACGTGCTGATCCCTGCCGGCGGCCTGCCGATGCTGCTCTTCGCCGAGGAGCAGCCCTTCGTCATCAGCGGCGCAATCGTGCTCGAAGGCATCGCGACGGTGCTCAAGACCGCCGAGATGGCGGTCGCGATGCACCGTGTGACCGGCACGGCGGCGAGCCGCGGCGGCCTCTATGGCAAGGCACCGGCCGGTGCGATCGCCGACTTCCTGGCGCCGCGCGAGGCGATGCGGGATCGCACCGGCGCGGCGCCACCGTCGTCGCCTTGACGCATATGTCGCGAGGCAGCATCTTCGGGGATCGTCGTCCTCGTGGGGAAATTCGTGTCGGCGCGCTGCATCATTAATGCCCTGGTGATCGTCGCGTCATTCGCGAACGCCGTGCCGAGCCGGGCGGAATTTCATCCGATCGCGTTCAGGCACGATCCGATGCAGGACGAGCTGATGGGCTCCGGCTTCGAGATCGAGGCGGAACCCTCGGCGCGTGGCAACAAGCGCGAAGCCCCGGCTCGGAAAATCGCGCAGACCTGGCGAAAACTGGCCGGGCAGATGCGCTGGCTGGCCTCGTTCCTCGAAGGACGCGAGAGCGAGGAGCTGCTGGCGCGCGCCGCCGACTACGAGGCTCGGGCAAAGCAACTGGAAACCTCGCGCGAGAACAGGACGTAAAGGCGGCGCGAGTTCCAGCCTCCGTCATTGCGAGAAGCGAAGCGACGAAGCAATCCATGCCGGTGCGCTCGTGGATTGCTTCGCTGCGCTCGCAATGACGACCGTATGGTGCGTGCGGCTCGGTCGGGCTGGCGGTTGCTCCGATTACAAATCGATCGGCGCCGAGTCCGGCAGCGGGTGGTGGAACTCGCTCATGTAGAGAACGAATTTGAGCGTGCCGTCGGGAACCCGTTCCAGGATCCAGTCCTCGCCCACGACGGCCTTGATCACGTTGGGCGCCGGACGCTCGCGGTATTCCGCCTGCCAGTAGACCGTGCCCGTCGCCCTGACGCGGCTCGGCGTCGTGCTGAGGATCCTCAGGACGAAGGTGCCGAAGCTATGGATCTCGTTGATCCATTGCGCATGCAGCCTGTGATGGTCTTCCAGGCCGATGGCGACACCGCGCTCCGTGACATGGATGCGCGCGTGCGGATCGAGGAAGAATGCCGCTTGTGCCTCGGCCGACCCGCCGGACATCACCGTGTCGAACCATCTCGTGCCGTGCTCGAACACGTCTTCCAGCGTAATGCCCATCGCCATTCCTCCGCCCGGTTGCTGGCGCCCGACCGCGACTGCGCTCCGTCCGCGCCTGCTTACCCCGCCCCTGTTCTACCAATCTTCACCAAGCCGGGCGATCATTCCCTCTCGCGTGTCGGCGGCTCGCCGGCATGGCAATGGTGACGGAGGGTGTCTCGATGCCCGCCAGCGGTCCGAGTCTGCCCGGTCATATGGCGCATCCCGTCCGTCGGCGGCCGAGTCATTTCCGACGCCAAGCACATCAGCCTCGCGCTCCAGGGTGGCGGCTCGCATGGCGCCTTCGCCTGGGGCGTCATGCATCGGCTGATCAGCGAGCCGCGCCTTTATATCGACGGGCTCAGCGGCACCAGCGCCGGGGCGATGAACGCGGTCGTCTTCGCCGCCGGCTTCATCAAGGGCTCGCGCCAGGGCGCGATCAACGCTCTCGCCGAGTTCTGGGGCAGGGTGGCCGAGCGCTGCACCGTGCCGCGCAGCGCGATGTCGCGGCTCTTCGGCGCCGCCAACGCGTGGCAGGTCGATTCGGAGCCAGGTTTCATGATGTTCGATTTCATGACGCGGATCTGGTCGCCCAGCCAGCTCAACCCGTCGAGCGCCAAGCCGCTGCGCGAGACGGCGGCTATCTCGGCAATCCGGCGATCCATCCGCTGATCACCGAATGCGCCAGCAGCGACGTGGTGATCATCCAGATCAACCCGCTCAACCATCCCGACGTGCCGGTCACGATGCGCGACATCCTCGACCGCATCAACGAGATGACCTTCAACGCCAGCCTCGTGCACGAGATGGCCGGCATCGCCAATATCTCGAACCTCGTCGAGGGTGGCGCGCTCGACGACGACCGCTATACCACCGTGCGCTTCCACGAGATCTCCGCCGAGGCCGAGCTCGCGCAATTCGGCGCGCTCAGCAAGATGAACACCGAGCGGGGCTTCCTCGAGCATCTGCACGATATCGGCTACGAGACGGCGGACCGCTGGATCGCAGAGAATTTCGATCGGCTCGGGTGGGAGAGCACGATGGATGTGCGGGCGAAGTATGTGTGAGGGGGCTTTCGGCAGCGATACGCTTTACGGATCATGCCAGGCATAGTACATTTTTTGTACGATCAGGTCGTTCAAGCCTGAGGACGGAGATACCGAAGGACTCTGGAACGGCGCGCGGATTCGCATTTTCCAGGCGTTCGAGGGGCAAGCACGCAGGCGCCTCGCCGCGCTGAACGCCGCGACGTCGCTGGAGGATCTACGCGCGATCCGGTCGAACGATCTGCACCCGCTCACCGCGGACCGGAAAGGCCAATGGGCGATCCGCGTCAACATGCAGTGGCGGATTTGTTTCAGATGGGACGGCGGCGACGCCTTCGACGTGGAGATCGTCGACTACCATTGACGCCAAGGAGGGCGACAGATGGCCAAACGAAGGATCGATGAATTGTTGCCGCCGGTTCATCCTGGCGAAATCCTCGGCGAGGAGATCGAGACCCGCGGCGTGTCGGCGCCCCAGGTCGCACGCGATATCGACGTGCCGGCGAACCGGATCAGCGAGATCGTCGCCGGTCGGCGCAACATCACCCCCGACACCGCCTTTCGGCTCAGCCTCTACCTCGGCACGTCTGCCGAGTTCTGGCTCAACCTGCAGGCCCATTACGATCTCGAAACGCTGCGCCGCGCCGCGGGCGACGCGATCAAGGCGCGGGTGCGTCCGCACGCTGCGTGAGTCGCTTCATCCGTTGGCTTCGTCCCTTGCGGACGAGTGCAATTGCACCGACGAGTTAAGTAAACTGTCACCGGATTTGAGTTGCGGATTTTGAGTTGGCAGGAGCTGCAAACAATATGAAAAAGAGCGCAACGACCGAAGGCGAATCCCCTTCTCGGCTGATCGACGCGAGGATCAAGGAACTGGACGACTGGCGGGGCAAGACGCTCTCCCATGTCCGCGCTCTCATCAAACAGGCGGACCCCGAAGTGGTCGAGGAGTGGAAGTGGAGAGGCGTTCCGGTGTGGTCTCACGATGGACTGATCTGCACCGGCGAGACGTACAAGAGCGTCGTGAAGTTGACTTTCTCCAAGGGCGCCTCGCTCAACGACCCTTCAGGTCTGTTCAACTCCAGCCTTGAAGGCGCCACCAGGCGCGCCATAGATCTCCATGAGGGCGATGAAGTAGATGTGGATGCGTTCAAGACGCTCATACGTGCTGCTGTGGCCCTGAACAGGTCTTCAGCCCGATAATCGAATGCGGCGCCTCAAGGTTTGACGCCTATCGCAACTTTGACGGTCCGACCACCCTCGCTGCGTAACCAACTGACACAGTGCTCCATGAACCCATTTCCGCCAGCGACTGTGTCTTGACTGACGGGGGACCCTGCAGCGGCACCTTTGAACAAGTTAAGTAAAGTGTCCCCGGAATTTCGCGGGAATTTTGCGGTGGTGGCAAGGGCGATCGGTGGGCGGGTGCTCGGTGGAGGACCTCGACGGGCTCGGCCAAACGGGAGACGTTCGATCCCCGCCAAAGTGTGCGGAAAATTCGTCGCTGAAGCGGGATCAACCGGCAACACTGATTGTTCTTAGACTAATTGTTCTTAGAACGTGAAGTAACCGCGGGCTCGTTGCGATTCCATGCCGGTTGGCGCATTCGATGGCGCGCCGGCGGTCCGCGCCGACATGGCTCGGGAAGGCGGTAGACGATGAAGTCGGTGACCGAACCGGCGCTGCCAGGTGGGCGCGGCGGAGGGCGGCACGAAAGGCCGCGGCGGCTGACATCAGGTTGGGCCGCGGCCAAGGCCGCGGTCAAGGCCGTCCTGCCGGACAGAGTGATTTTCGTCATCAGAAGAGCCAAGGTCGCCGCCCAGCGGCGTACGCTCGTTCAGGTGCCGACCGTTCCCCAATTCCTGGAAATCCTGCACGACCACCATTTCCAGAAATCCGTTCGCGAAATCAAATACATCACCGAGTACGACACAGCCCGTCTCGCCAATCTTTGGCAGCTGTGCCGGATGTCCGACCCCAACGGCAACATCCTCGAGGTCGGCGTCCTCCGAGGCGGGACCGCCATCCACCTCATGAATTGCCAGCCTACCGCACGGTTCGTGCTGGCCGATACGTTCACGCATGTGGATGCCGACGAGGTAATGCGCCGGTTGCACCGCAAGGGCACCAGGCTGACCGTGCTGCGCGGTGTCTTCCCCGGGTCGGACACGCTCGGGGAGGTGAAAGACATCAGTTTCGCGCATATCGACGTTGTCGTGTACGATTCATGCCGGTCCGCGCTGGACTATGTCTCTCGGCGCTGCCTGCCCTCCGCCATCATCATGATCAACGACTGCATCAGGCATCCCTGGGGCGTGACCGAGGCCGTTTGCGAGTTTGCCGACGCTCATCCGGAATGGATCGTGCTGCCGATCTACCCCGGACAGGGGGTCGCCATGGCCCGCGATGGCAGCCACCCGATCGCTCGCCTCGGGGCCTCGCCCGGGATCGAACGCATTGCCCGCGACAAGCTTCCGACATTCGGAACAAAGGCTGATCCATTACCGGCGACCTGAGGTGTCGTCCAGACGCCAGGTTCAATTCCTCACACGCTGAAATACTTCGCTTGCGGGTGCATCACCACGATCGCCGACGTCGACTGCTCCGGATCGAGCTGGTCCTCCTCGGTGATCCCGATGCCGATCTCGCGCGCGTTCAGCAGCTCCAATAACTGCCGCTGGTCCGCCAGGTTCGGGCACGCCGGGTAGCCGAACGAGTACCGGCTGCCGCGGTAGCCCTGGCTCAGCATCGCGTCGCGGTCGCGCTCCTCCTCGGCGGCGAAGCCGAGCTCGCCGCGGATGCGCTTGTGGAGGTATTCGGCCATCGCCTCGGCCATCTCGACCGAGAGACCGTGGAGGTAGAGGTAGTCCTTGTAGCGGTTGTCGGCGAACCA
>JAQGID010000246.1 GCA_028291405.1 Rhodospirillales bacterium
GCGAGGTAATCCTTGTGCGCGATCTCGACGAACATGCAGTGCTCGTCGTCGAGCGGCACGAAGGCGCGCACCATGACGTTCTCGGCGATGCTGCTGACCGGCGGCATGATCCACACGGGGTAGAGGAAATGCGCGATGCGCCAATAGGTGCCGCCGAATTCGGACTGGCGGTGGGCGCCGTACATCAGCCCGTAGTCGGTGTCGGCGACCTTGTATTCGGGGGCGCGATTCTTGACGAGGTCGATCTTCTGCGTGTCGCCGGCGAGGGTGGTCGGCCGTGCCGCGCCGAAATGCAGGAAGCCGACATGCGAGGTGTCGAGATCGCCCTCGATCGCCTGCATCCAGTTGCAGTCGCGCTGCACGAAGCGATAGGCGATCTTGTCGGCCGGCAGATTCGCCGCCTCGAACGGCGGCAGGGTAGGGGCCTTGTCGCGGTCGCCCATATAGACCCAGATCAGCCCGTTGCGCTCGACCGCCTTGTAGGCCTTGGCCTTGACCTTGTCGGCGAAGGACTGGTGCGGCGGCACGTTCGGCTGCTCGAGGCATTTGCCGTCGACGTCGAACTTCCAGCCGTGATAAACGCAGCGGATGCCGTCCTGCTCGTTGCGGCCGAAGAACAGCGAGGCACAGCGATGCGGGCAGCGATGGTCCATCACGCCGACGCGGCCGGTGCTGTCGCGGAAGGCGATCAGCTTTTCGCCCAATAGCATCATGCGGACCGGCGGCCCGTCGGCCGTCAGCTCTGCCGAGAGAAGGCCCGGGAGCCAGTATTGCCGCATCAGCTCGCCCATCGGCGTCCCCGGACCAGTGCGGGCGACGAGGGCGTTCTCCTCCTGGTTCATTTCGCTCGTCCTCTTCGGTTCGTTGCGCTGATTTTCGCGGAACCGCGGCCCGCTGTCCAGGCCGCTGGGCCGCGGCGTTCGTTGATAACTCAAGGTTGGCAACGGTTCGCCGACGTGCTTCACTGACCGAAGCCGCGGCGAAAAGCCGGCGCGACGAGGGAGTAGGACGCGATGGGCGATGTGGATTTCGCTGCAGAGGCAGTCTGACGCCGTGGCGACGGCAAGGTGGACAGCGCCGGGCGTTGCCGTCTTCTTCCTCGTCGCGGCTGTCGGATTGCCGGCCGCGGCGCAGGATTGGGACGCAGTCGTCGCCGCCGCCAAGACGGAAGGCTCGGTCACCCTCTATAGCTCGGCGACGGCGCCGCAGCATCGCCAGGTGGCCAAGGCATTCGAGAGCGCCACCGGTATCCGCGTCGACATCCTCGATCTCAGGGCGAGCGAGCAGCGCGAGCGCGTCCGCATGGAGCAGACGAGCGGCCGTTTTCTCGGCGACGTCCTGCAGAACGGCAGCGTGACGATGCGTCATCAAGCCGCGGAGCAGGCGTTTCAGCCACACGGCGATATCCCGGCGATCGCCGGGCTGCGTGCCCCCTTCGCCGCCGACGCGTTGCAGGTGCCCAACTTCGTCATGGCTTACGGCATGCTGGTGAACGTCAATTCGCTGAAGCCGGAGGAGCGTCCGCGGTCCTGGCACGACTTGCTCGATCCGCGCTGGCGCGGCCGGCTGCTGGCCGATGATTTCCGCGCGATCGGCGGCGGCCAGACGTTCTTCGCGGCGACCTACGATGCCTTCGGCGCGGCGTTTCACGACCGGCTCAAGGCGCAGAGCCCGGTTTTCAGCCGCGGCGTCGGCGAGAGCGAGCGCCGCGTCGCATCGGGCGAATATCCCATCCGTTTTCCCCAGCAGTTTCCCAATTACGTCGCGCTCAAGGGCCTGCCGGTCACGCTCGTCCTCGCCGAGGAGGGCGCGCCCTATGTGCAGTTCGATCTCGCGGTCCTTCGCAACGCACCGCACCCGAACGCCGCCAAGCTGCTGATCGACTTCTATCTCCGACCGAAAGGCCAGCTGCTCTACGCCAACAACGCGCTGATCCCGGTCGTGGAGGGCATCATCGAAAAGACCGACCCGGAAATGCGCGAGCTGGCGAGCGCCAAACTGCTCGGCTCGACGACTGCCGAGCGGCAGGACGAGATGCTCGCCCTCGCTACACGGCTTTACCAATAGCGGCTTCGCCGGCAGAGCTGGTCAAACGACGATCACGATCACCCGCCGTGACATCGATGCATGGTCGCCGTTCACTTGACCGTCAGCGTTGGTCTGTGTGATGGTCTGCGCGTGGTCTGTGCGCGCGAAAAAGGCGGGTCGGACCGAATTATTTCAATAGCTTAGCTTGGTGACTTCGGTCGAGGTTGACGATCACCGCGCGGCGGGTCCCGAGCCGGACGCCGCGATCGAGGAGACGCCGTGATGAACCGGATATGCTTGGCCGCCCGCCTGTTGGCCTTTGTCGCGATCGTCATGTCAGGGGGGCTCTTCGCCGATGCCCGTGCCGCCGATCCGTCGGCCTTCACCGTCGCCGGCGTACCGGTCGATGCGACGGCCGCGAACGCCGTCGCGGCGCGCGAAGCGGCGCGGCTCGATGGCGAGCGCCGTGCCATCGCCATCCTGATGGACCGGCTGACCCTCGCCGCCGACCACGGCAGGCTGCCGCGCGTTTCCGATCAGGCGCTGCCCAATCTCGTGCGGGATTTCGAGGTCGCGCACGAGCGAAGCTCGGGGGTCCGCTACCTGGCCGAATACACATTCCGCTTCAGCCCGGACGGGGTGCGCTCGCTGCTGCGGAATGCCGGCGTGCCGTTCACCGAGACGCCGAGCAAGCCGGTCGTCGTCCTGCCGGTACTGAACAGCAGCGACCGCGCCACCTTGTGGGACGATCCCAACTCATGGCGCGACGCCTGGGCCAACCGCAAAGTTCCTGATGGGCTGGTGCCGCTTGCCGTGCCGCTGGGCGACGTCGAGGATGTCGCAGCGATCGACGCCGGGCGGGCGACCGCTGCCGATCCGGCGGCGCTGACCGCGATCGCGGCACGCTATGACGCCGGCGATGCGCTGCTGGCGATCGCGACGCTGCAGCCGACCGGCGAGCTCCTCGTTTCGCTGCGCCGAGTGGCGCCGGGCGGCGCCGCCACCGCGATCGGCTCGCCGACCACCTACAAGCCCGACCCAGGCGAGGCACAGGATGCGATGATGCAGCGCGCCGTCGCGGCCAGCGCGGCCGCCGTCTCCGAGGCGTGGAAACGCGATACGATGGTCGATACCAGCCGTCAGGGCACGCTGACTGCACAGGTGCCGGTCAGCCAGCTCGGCGACTGGATTGCCGTCCGCAACGGCCTCACCGGCATTCCTTCCATCACCGGCACCGAACTCGTCTCGCTCGCCAAGGACGGCGCCAGCGTGACGCTCCACTACCTCGGCGATCCCGATCGTTTGCGCGTCGCCTTGGCGCAGCATGATCTCGCGCTGAGCGGCGGCGAGGGCTCCTGGACGCTGCAGCGACAAAGTGCCGGCACCGTCCGGTAGAGCGCGTTGAACCTGCCGAACATCATAACCCTGGGACGGCTGCTCTCCGTTCCGGTGGCGATCTGGGTCATCCTCGACGGCGCCTTTCACGTCGCGTTCTGGATCTTCGTGGCGGCGGGGATCTCGGACGCGGTCGACGGCTTCGTTGCCAAGCGGTTCGACATGAAGACGCCGATCGGCGCGCTGCTCGATCCGCTTGCCGACAAGGCGCTGCTGGTGAGCATCTACGTCACACTCGGCCTCGCCGGCCAGCTGCCGACCTGGCTCGTCATCCTGGTCGTCTTCCGCGACGTCATGATCATCGGCGGATTTCTCCTGATCCAGCTGCTTGCCGGCAGGATCCGCTGGGAGCCGCTGTTCATCAGCAAGGCCAATACGGTGTTGCAGATCCTGCTCGCCGCGGTGACGCTGGCGCGGCTCGGCTTCACGATCGACGACCATGGTCTCGGCACCGCGCTGATCTTCGCCGTCGCCGCCACCACCATTCTCTCGGGCGGCGCATATCTCGTCCGCTGGGCGCAGAGCCTGGCGAACGCCGAGCAATTCCGGTGAGGCGCGATTCCCGGCAGACTGCCCTGTTCCGGATCGGCGGCCTCGTCCTTCTCGGCTTCGTGGTGTATCTCGTTTCCGACGTGCTGCTACCCTTCGTCGCCGCCTTCGCCATCGCTTATCTGCTCGACCCGTTGTGCGATCGGCTCGAGCGCTTGGGGCTGCCGCGCGCGGGCGCCAGCCTCGTCGTCCTGCTCGGCTTCCTGCTCGCCTTCGCCCTCGTCTTCCTCATTCTGGTGCCGCTGGTCGAGAGCCAGATCCTCGAGCTCGCCGGCCGCATCCCGGTCTTCCTCGACGCCGCGCGGCGCGAGCTGAACAGCCTGCTGGAGATCCTCAAGGCCCGTCTGGCGCCCGAGGACTTCGCCAAGCTGCGCGATGCTGCCGGCGGCAAGCTGGGCGACGCGTTCTCCTGGGGTGGCCGGCTGCTCACCGGGCTGCTGACCGGCGGCCTCGCCTTCTTCAACATCCTGTCGCTGGTCTTCATTACCCCGATCCTGGCCTTCTTTATGCTGCGCGATTGGCACCGCCTCCTCGCGACCATCGACCGGTACCTGCCGCGCCGCTACGAGGCGACGATCCGAGAGCAGGCGCTGCTCGTCGACGCCACGCTCGCCGGCTTCATTCGCGGCCAGGCGATGGTCTGCCTGACGATGGGCGTCTACTACGCGCTGGCGCTGTCGCTCGCCGGCCTCGACTTCGGCCTCGTGCTCGGCCTCTTGACTGGCATCCTGCTGATCATTCCCATCCTCGGCGCGGCAATTGGCGGCTGCCTCGCAATCATCCTCGCGATCATGCAGTTCGGCGATTGGACCAGCGTCGGAATCGTCGCCGGGATCTTTCTCGTCGGCCAGACGATCGAGGGCAATATCCTGACGCCGCGGCTAGTAGGCGAGCGGGTCAACCTGCATCCGGTGTGGGTGATCTTCGCGCTGCTCGCCTTCGGCAACCTCTTCGGTCTCCTCGGGCTGATGATCGCGGTGCCGGTCGCCGCGGCGATCGGTGTCCTGACGCGCTTTGCGCTGCAGCACTATCTCCAGAGCCCGCTCTACGATCCGGCCGCCGAGCGTTCGGTTACGGACGAGACAGCGCCGAGCCTTCCAGACATTGACATCGTGCGCGACGATGATCCAGCTTGCCTTTGAGTTTCCGCATCGTCCGGCCTTCGGCGCGGCCGATTTCCTCGTCGCGCCGTGCAACGAGATCGCCGTCTCGTGGCTCGATCGCTGGCCGGAATGGCCGGGGCCGGCGCTGCTGCTCCACGGACCGCCGGGCTGCGGCAAGACGCATCTCGCACATGTCTGGCAGGCGCGCGCCGGGGCCGCCTGCCGCAGCGCCGTCGGCCTGACGGCAGAAGACGTTCCCGGCATCGCCGAAGCCGCCGCGCTCGTCCTCGACGATGCCGAGCGCGCCGCCGAGCGTCCGCTGCTGCATCTCTTCAACCTGATCGCCGAGCGCCGCGGCCATCTGCTGCTGACCGCGGCGCTGCCGCCGTCGCGCTGGGCAATCGCGCTGCCCGATCTGCGCTCGCGGTTGCTGGCGATTCCGACCATCGCCGTGTTGCCGCCCGACGAGGGGTTGATCGGCGCGATCCTCGTCAAGCTCTTCGCCGACCGTCAGATCCGCGTGCCGGAGGACGTGCTGACCTATCTCTTGAGCCGCATCGACCGCTCCTTCGCCGCCGCCGGCAGCGTCGTCGAGCGGCTCGACCGCGCCGCTCTCGCCGCCGGGCGGCGAATCACCGTGCCGCTGGCGCGGCAGGTTCTCGAAGGCGTGGCCGACGAAACCTAATCGCTGTCCTCGTACGCCGCCGCGAGATCGGCCGGGGTGACGTAGGCGACGAGCTCGATCGGCGCCGCCAAGATCGCGCCCCAGGGGCCGGCGAGTCGGAAACTTGTCAGCGCGCCGGTCGGAAACTTCCCGGCAAGGCGCGCCGTCAGACGCGGCGGCGCTCCCGCCCCGAGGACGAGGGCAAGCTCGTGCAGCCCGGGATTGTGGCCGATCACCAGCACGGATTCGACCGCGTCCGGGACCTCGGCGATGCGGTTGCGCAGGGCGAGCGCGCTGGCGAGGTAGAGCCCGTCCTCGACGAGGATCTGCGGCGGCGTGGCGAAGGCCGGCCGGATGTGCTCCAGCGTCTGACGAGTCCGCAGCGCGCTCGAGCACAGCACCAGCGCCGGCGGCTGCAGCGTCGCGAAATGCGCCGCGAGCAGCCGTCCGGCGGCATGGCCGCGCTTGTCGAGCGGCCGCTCGTGGTCGCCGAGCTTGGCGTCGTTCCAGCTCGACTTGGCATGGCGGAGCAGCATCAGCACGCGGCCATTTGCGGTCGTCACGACGCCCACCGCAAGCTAAGTTCCTGTGAACTCGTCATGACACCGCCATAGACGCGTTATAGATTGATGACGGTACGGCAACGGGAGAATCGGCCAGTGGCGCGAGCGCAACGACAGAAGGCCCCGGCAGCGCAGATCGATCTTCGGTCGGAATCGCGTTTCATCAATCGCGAGCTGTCCTGGCTGGCCTTCAACGAGCGGGTGCTGAGCGAAGCCGACAATCCCGCGCATCCGCTGCTCGAGCGGCTTCGCTTCCTGTCGATCTCGGCAAGCAATCTCGACGAATTCTATATGGTCCGCGTCGCCGGCCTCAAGGGACATGTGCTCGCCGGCATCGTCGCGCCGAGCCAGGACGGGATGACCCCAGCGCAGCAGCTCGACGCGATCAACAAGCGCGCCAGCACGCTGATGGCGAACCAGCAGGTCACCTGGCGGGCGCTGCGCGACGAACTCGGCGCCGCCGGCATCGCCATCGTGGGTCCATCGGACCTCTCGGCCGCCGACCGGAAATGGCTCGAAGAGATCTTCATGGCCGACGTCTTTCCCATTCTGACGCCGCTCGCCATCGATCCGGCGCATCCGTTCCCCTTCATCGCCAATCGCGGCTTCGGCCTCGCGTTGGAGCTGGAGCGCCGCACCAAGGACCGCGAGCGGATGAACGCGCTGCTCTTGATCCCGCCGTCGATCAACCGCTTCGTCCGCCTACCGGGCATCCAGGTGCGGTTTCTCCCGCTCGAGCAGATGATCGGCCTCTTCCTCGATCACCTCTTCCCCGGCTTCCGGGTGCGCGGCCAGGGCATGTTCCGCATCCTGCGCGACAGCGACATCGAGATCGAGGAGGAGGCGGAGGATCTCGTCCGCCTCTACGAGAGCGCGCTGAAGCGGCGCCGCCGAGGCCATGTCATCCGCCTCTCTGTCGACGTCGGCATGGCCGACGATCTCGCCGCCTTCCTTGCCGAGGAGCTGGACGTCCCGGCCGGCGAAGCCTTTCACCTCGAAGGCATTCTTGGCCTCAGCGACACCAAGCAGCTCATCGTCGATGAGCGCCCCGATCTGATGTTCACCCCCTACAACGCCCGGTTCCCCGAGCGGATCCGCGATTTCGGCGGCGACTGCTTCGCCGCGATCCGCCAGAAGGACATCATCGTCCACCATCCCTACGAGAGCTTCGACGTCGTCGTCCAGTTCGTCCGCCAGGCGGCGCGCGACCCCGCGGTCGTCGCGATCAAGCAGACGCTCTACCGCACCAGCGACGACAGCCCGGTGGTGCGCGCCCTGATCGAGGCCGCCGAGGCCGGCAAGTCGGTGACGGCGTTGATCGAGCTCAAGGCGCGGTTCGACGAGGAGGCCAATATCCGCTGGGCGCGCGATCTCGAACGCGCCGGCGTTCAGGTCGTCTATGGCTTCCTCGAGCTGAAGACGCATGCCAAGGTCTCGCTCGTCGTACGCCGCGAGGCCGGCGCCTTGCGCTCCTACGTCCACTTCGGGACCGGCAACTATCACCCGTACACGGCCAAGGTCTATACCGACCTGTCGTATTTCACCTGCGACCCGGCGCTCTGCCGTGACGCCGGGCGACTGTTCAACTACATGACCGGCTATGCGACGCCGGCGACGCTGGAGAAGATCGCGATCGCGCCGATCAGCCTGCGGCAGCGCATCATGGAGCTGATCGAGATCGAGACGGCGCATGCCGAGGCCGGCCGCGTCGGCCAGATCTGGGGCAAGCTGAACTCGCTGGTCGATCCCGACGTCATCGACGCGCTCTATCGCGCCTCCAATGCCGGCGTCGAGATCGACCTCGTCGTGCGCGGCATCTGCTGTCTGCGTCCGGGCGTTCCGGGCCTGTCGGAGCGGATCCGCGTCAAGAGCATCATCGGCCGCTTCCTCGAGCACAGCCGCATCGTCTGTTTCGGCAACGGCCACAAGCTGCCGTCGAACCATGCCAAGGTCTTCATCACCTCGGCCGACTGGATGCCGCGCAACTTCGACTGGCGGGTCGAGGCGATGGTGCCGATCACCAATCCGACGGTGCACCGCCAGGTGCTCGACGAGATCATGGTCGCCAATTTCAAAGACACGGCGCAAAGCTGGCTGCTGCAGAGCGACGGGGAGTATCGGCGCGCCCCCCTGGACGGCGAGGCGTTTAGCGCTCATACCTATTTCATGACGAACCCCAGCCTGTCCGGGCGGGGTAGTGCGCTGAGCGGCACCGAGCAGCCGCGCCTCGTCCACGGCCATTCGGCTGCTTCAGAATAAAGGCGTTTCGCGGCTTGCCAGTCACCGACCTCGACCCCGCGCGTGGGCGCATCGGCGTCATCGATATCGGATCGAACTCCCTCCGTCTGGTGGTCTATGACACCGCGGCGCGTGCTCCGACCCCTCTGTTCAACGAAAAGGCGCTCTGCGCTCTCGGCCGTGGCCTCGGTAGCTCCGGCCGGCTGAACCCCGAGGGCGTCGCCTCGGCGATCGTCAACCTCAAGCGCTTCGTTGCGATCGCCTATGCGATCGGCGTCGTCCGACTCGACGTCATCGCCACGGCGGCGGTGCGCGATGCCGCCGATGGTGCCGATTTCGTCGCTGAGATCCGCCGGCAATGCGGCGTCGAGGTCTCGGTCCTCGACGGGCCGGGCGAGGGGCGGCTGTCGGCGCTCGGCGTCATCGCGGGCATTCCCGACGCCGACGGCGTCGTCGGCGACCTCGGCGGCGGCAGCGTCGAGCTGGTGCCGGTCGATCGCGGCCTCGTCGGGGAGGGGGCAACCTTGCCGCTCGGCCCGCTGCGCCTCGCCGAGTTCGGCGACAGCGAAAAACGCCTGCGCGAGGTCATCGAGGACAATATCGCGAGTGTCGGCTGGCTGCAGCGCTATCGCGGCCGCAGCTTCTACCTGGTCGGCGGCTCGTGGCGCGCCCTCGCGCGCATCCATATGGAGCAGATGAACTATCCGCTCCACATCATTCAGGACTACTCGGTGCCACGCGGCGAGGCCGAGCAGTTCTTCCGCATGCTCGGAAGGCTGTCGCGCAAGTCGCTGGAGAAGATCTCATCGATCTCGAAACGGCGTCTCGAAACCGTGCCCTATGCCTCGCTGGTCCTCTCCCGCATCGTCGAGATCCTGTCGCCCGAGCGGCTCGTCTTCTCGGCCTACGGGCTCCGCGAGGGTCATGTCTATAATCTCCTGTCGGAGTCCGAGCGCCGGGGCGATCCGCTGATCGCCGGCTGCATCGCGCTGGCGCGGACGCGACCGCGCTTCGGGATCACCGGCGAGGAGCTATTCACGTGGATGTCGCCGCTCTTCCCGCAGGAGGATACGCGCCACCTCCGGCTCCGTATGGCGATCTCGCTGCTCAGCGACACGGCGTGGAACGAGCATCCTGACTACCGGGCCGACGAGGCGTTTCTTCGCAGCCTGCGGATGCCGGTCGCCGGCATCGACCATGGCGAGCGGGTCTTCATCGCGACAGCGCTGCATGCCCGGTACGGCGGCCCCGCCGAGGCCGAGATCAAGCAGGCGACGCGCCGGCTGATCAGCGATCTCGAGCATGTCGAGGCGCGCCGCATCGGCATCGCGCTCCGGTTTGCCTATTCTCTGAGCGGCGGCGCCGTCGGCATTCTCGAGCAGTTGCGCCTGGGACTGATGGACGATCAGATCGTCCTCAGCGTCCCGGAAGGTTGCGAGCTGTGGTCGGGCGAAACGGTGCAGCGTCGCTTCGACGCGGTCGGCCGCGCCTTCGAGCGCCGCGCCGTCGTCCAGCTGAACGGCGCAAGGCGGATCGCGCGCGCTTAGGTCGGCTGACGCAAGTCAGTCGGCCGCGGCGATCGCGCTCACCGGCTGATCGGCGGCGAGGCGGACGAGGCGAATGCGCTTGCCGGCGGCGGTGAGGGCCAGCCGGCCGTGCTTGAGTTCCAGCGCGTCGCGGCCGAACAGCTCGCGGCGCCAGCCGTTGAGGCCGCGGACCGGCGCCTCGTCCGAGGCGGCGATCATCTCGAGATCGTCGGAATTGGCGACGAGCTTCTGGGCGACGCCGTTCTCCTCGCAGCGCAGCTTCAGCAGAACCCGCAGGAGATCGACGAGCGGACCGATGCCGGGCGGCGGCTCGTGGCGCTTGGGCAGCTCGGGATATTCGGCCTCGGAGAGCGACAGCGCGCGGGTGATCGCGCCGAGGATCTCGCTGCCGAACTTGCCTTCGGCAAGTCCCTTGCCGAGGCCGCGGGTGCGCGACAGCTCGTCGACCGAGGCCGGGGCATGCGCCGCGATCTCCAGCAGCTGCTCGTCGCGGATGATGCGGTTGCGCGGCAGGTCGCGCTGTTGCGCCGCGGTCTCGCGCCACGCGGCCAGCTCGCGCAGCACGGCGAGGAATTTGCGGCTGTTGGTGCGCGTCTTGAAGCGCTTCCAGGATTGCGCCGGGTCGAGGTTGTATGTCGCCGGGCTGGTCAGCTCGTCCATCTCCTCCGCCAGCCAATCGATGCGGCCGCTGCGCTCGAGCTCCTCGCGCAGCTTTTCGTAGACGCGCCGCAGATGGGTGACGTCGGCGATCGCGTATTGCACCTGCCGCTCGGTCAGCGGCCGGTGCGACCAGTCGGTGAAGCGCGCCGATTTGTCGACCCGCGCCCCTGCGAGCTTGCTGGCGAGCGTCTCATAGCTGACCGAATCGCCGAAGCCGCAGACCATCGCCGCGACCTGGGTGTCGAACAGCGGCTGCGGAATGGCGCCGCTGAGCTGGAAAAAAATCTCGATATCCTGGCGTGCCGCGTGGAAAACCTTGAGCACCGCCTGCTTGGCCATCAGCGCGAAAAGCGGGGCGAGATCGATGCCGGGGGCGAGGGCGTCGATCGCCGCCGCCTCCTCGGCGCCGGCGACCTGGACGAGGCAGAGCTGCGGCCAATAGGTCTTGTCGCGCATGAACTCGGTGTCGACGGTGACGTAAGGGACGGTCGACAGGCGCTCACAGAACGCCGCGAGCGTTGCGGTATCGGAGATCATGGTCATTGCCGAGCTATACACGCAATCGGGCGGGCGCGGAAGCCAAGCGTCGATTCAGGGGGGACAGGCGCTTGACAAACCGCGAGGTTCCATGCGCTCTTGCCGGCCTCATCGAGCACCCAAACCATCCCGTGGCGAGCCCATGCACGCTTACCGAACGCATCACTGTGGGCAACTCCGTCCGAGCGACACCGGCCAGACCGTCCGGTTGTCTGGCTGGGTCCATCGCAAACGCGATCACGGACAGCTGCTGTTCATCGACCTGCGCGACCATCACGGGCTGACGCAATGCGTCATCGACAGCTCGAGCCCGCTGTTCAAGGCGGCGGATGCACTGCGACTGGAGAGCGTCGTCACGGTCACCGGCAAGGTCGCCGCCCGCAGCCCCGAGACGGTCAACGCCAAGCTCGCAACCGGCGAGATCGAGCTGGTGATCGGCGAACTCGCGGTCCAGTCCGAGGCCGAGCCGCTGCCCTTCCCGGTCAATGCCGAGGCCGATTACCCCGAGGAGATGCGCCTCAAGTACCGCTTCTTGGATCTGCGCCGCGAGCAGGTGCACGCCAATATCGTGCTGCGCTCGCGCGTCATTTCCTCGATCCGCCAGCGCATGATCGCGCAAGGCTTCACCGAGTTCCAGACGCCGATTCTGACGGCGAGCTCGCCCGAGGGCGCGCGCGACTATCTCGTGCCGAGCCGGTTGCATCCGGGCCAGTTCTACGCCCTGCCGCAGGCGCCGCAGCAGTTCAAGCAGCTGCTGATGGTCGCCGGCTTCGATCGCTATTTCCAGATCGCGCCATGCTTCCGCGACGAGGCGAGTAGAGCCGACCGCTCGCCCGGCGAGTTCTACCAGCTCGATTTCGAGATGTCCTTCGTGACCCAGGACGACGTCTTCGCGGCGATCGAGCCGGTGCTGCACGGCGTTTTCGAAGAGTTCGGCGGCGGCAAGAAGGTAACGCCGCCGCCGTTCCCGCGCATCACCTACGAGAACGCGCTGCTGAAATACGGCTCGGACAAGCCGGATCTGCGCAACCCGCTGATCATCGCCGAGCTCGGCGAGGTCTTCCGCGGCTCCGATTTCGCGGTCTTCTCAAGGCTGCTGGAGAAGGGCGGCGTCGTCCGCGGCATCCCGGCGCCGGGCGCCGCTGCGCGGCCGCGCAGTTTCTTCGACAAGCTCAACGACTGGGCCCGCGGCGAGGGCGCGCCCGGCCTCGGCTACATCGTCTTCGGCGAGGATGGCGAGGCCAAGGGGCCGATCGCCAAGTTCCTCGACGCGCCGCGGCTGGAACGGCTCCGCGCCCTGACCGGCGTCGGCAACGGCGATGCCGTGTTCTTCGTCGCCGACGCCAAGGCCGCGGCAGCGGCGAAGCTCGCCGGACTCGCGCGTACCAAGGTCGCGCAGGAGCTCGACCTCTTCGCCAAGGGCGAGTTCCGCTTCTGCTGGGTCGTCGACTTCCCGATGTTCGAGCGCAACGAGGACACCGGCCAGATCGAGTTCTCGCACAACCCGTTCTCGATGCCACAGGGCGGTCTCGCGGCCCTGGAGACTCAGGACCCGCTGACCATCAATGCCTTCCAATACGATATCGTCTGTAACGGCATTGAGCTGTCGTCGGGCGCGATCCGGAACCACCTTCCCGAGATCATGTACAAGGCCTTCGAGATTGCCGGCTACAGCAAGGCCGACGTCGAGGCGCGATTCGGCGGCATGCTCAACGCCTTCAAATACGGCGCGCCGCCGCATGGCGGCTCGGCGCCGGGCATCGACCGTATCGTGATGCTGCTCGCCGACACGCCGAACATCCGCGAGATCGTGGCATTCCCGATGAACCAGCAGGCGCAGGATCTGCTGATGCAGGCGCCCGCGCCGGTGCCGCCGGAGCGGCTGAAGGAGCTCTACATCAAGCTGGATCTGCCGCCGGTCAAGCGCTGAGCTCGTCTTCCGGGCCGTTTTTGCTTGCTATTGCTGAGTCGCCGTGATTCACCGAGTCCGTTGAAAGGCGACTCGGAGGGTCGTTGCGCGGCTCCTGGATCCTGCTGACCCCAATGCTGCTGGGCGGCTGCCTGCCGCCGGCGATCGCCATCGCCTCCTATGCCGCGGACGGCGCAAGCTATGCCGCGAGCGGCAAGAGTCTCTCCGACCACGGAATTTCCGCTGCTGCCGGCAAGGATTGCGCGGCCTGGCATCTCCTGGTCGGCCGCGCGGTCTGCGAGGATCCCAAGCATCCCGATCCAGCGGCGCCGTTCGAGGAACGCATCGCCGGGAAAACCACCCCACGGACCGTCGCCGCCGCCGGCGTGGGTGCCGCTCCCGGCACGGTCGATCTCGTTCTCGGCAGTTTCTCCGATCGCCGAAATGCCGCGCGCTTGGCGCAGCGCTTCGCTCGCCACGGCGCGCGGGTCGTCGAGGTGCGGCTTGCCGGTCAGGATCTTGCGCGCGTCGTGATCGGCCCCCTTGCGTGGGCGCAGGTCGCGACGCTGCGAGGGCAAGGGGTGCAAGGGTTCGTCGTGGCGTCCGCCGATGCCGCGATCGTGGCGCAGTTGGCGAGGGCCGACGGCAAGCGCAACTGACCTGCGCCGCTACTTCGGCGGGAGCTGCGCCGCGGCAATCCTGATCGTGGCTAGCTCAGCTCTCAGGGATGCGCGGCGCGGGCTGCCGCATGGCGGCGCTTCTGACCGTACATTGCCATGTCGGCCCGGTTCATCAACTCGTCCTCGCCCGTCTCGCCGCAATAGGCGGCAAGGCCGAAGCTGACGCGCAACGCGACGTCGCCCGTGCTGACCGAGAAGCCGGTGGCGCTGACGAGCTGCGCCAGCGCCTGTGCCTTGCGGCGCGCCGCTTGGAGATGCGCCCCGATCAGCAGGATCGAGAATTCGTCGCCGCCGAGCCGCGCGACGATGTCGGCGCGCCGGACATGGCTGGCCAGGAGCGAGCCGACCTGGCAGAGCACCTGATCGCCGACGAGATGGCCGTGGCGATCGTTGATCGACTTGAAGCCGTCGAGGTCGGTGACCATCAGCACGCCGTGCGGACCGCCGCGCCGCGCCGCGGCAAGGGCGCGGTCGAGATGCGACAGGAAACCCCGTCGATTGAGCAGGCCGGTAAGCTCGTCGGTGACCGACAAGCCTTCGAGGTACTCGATGCGCGCCTGCAGGGCGGCGACGCGATGCTCGGCCTCGGTGACTGTCGCGATCGCCCAGTCGACGACGCCTTGCCGATCCGCCTCTCGCGGCAGATTGAGTTGGATCACGTTGTCGGCGCGGCGGTCGACCTTGCGGTCGCGGGCGTATCCTTGGGTCTCGACGAGCAATGACATTTCGGCCCCCTTTTTTGACGAATGCTTCTTCCAAGCCTTGATCAGCAAGGGCTATGCCAAGACCGGAATGGCGTATTTCTGCGACAATTGTCGGACCGTCGCAGGCAAGAATTGCCGACAGAGAGAAGCCCTCGGCAGCATCTGCCGGGCAGGTTGATGCGTAGAGCCGCGCCGGCGCGTTCACTGCGGCAGAATCGATGATGCTCTACCGACGCGGGGCGAAGCATGAGATAGTCGCCGCGTGCATCCCGCATCCTCTGCCGCCCTGGAGTATTTCGTGACGAAGTCTCGGCCCGGCAAATCTCTCTTGGCAGCCGCCGGCCTGTCGCTCGCGTTGGCCGGCAGTGCCAATGCCGTCGACATCGCGCCACATCGCGCGGTCTATACCATGTCGCTCGCCTCGACGAAGCAGGACAGCGGTGTCGTCGGGGTCGAGGGCACGATGTCCTTTCAGTGGGGCGAGACCTGCGACTCCTGGACGGTCGAGCAGCGCTACAAGATGAAGATGCGCTATGCCGAGGATTCCGAGGTCGATGTGACCTCGAGCTTCGTCACGGTCGAGGCCAAGAACGGCCAGTCCTATCGCTTCTGGGAGCGCAAGCTGAAGAACGGCGAGCCGGATGAGGAGGTTCGCGGCCATGCCAGCCTCGCCGGACCCGGGCTCGGCGGCACCGCCGAGTTCAGCAAGCCCGAGGCCAAGACGATCCCTCTCGCGCCCGGCGTCCTGTTCCCTACCGCCCACACGCTCGTGCTGATCGAGCGCGCCGTCGCCGGCGACAATTTCGTCGCGCGCAAGGTGCTGGACGGTGCCAGCGAGGACAACGCCGTCGATGTTACGGCGGTGATCGGGGGGCCGCAGACGGCCGAAGCCGGGGCCGGCGAGGCGAAGTTGAAGAGCCCGCTGCTGGCGCGCCCGTCGTGGCGCGCGCGCCTCGCCTTTTTTCCGCCCGACGGCTCGCCGGACACCGACAAGCCGGATTACGAGATCGGCATGCGGCTGCTCGACAACGGCGTCTCTCGCGACATGCTCCTCGACTACGGTGATTTCGCGGTGCGCGCTATCCTCGACGAGATCGAGCCGCTGCCGAAGCCGAGTTGCTGAGGACCTAATCATCGTCGGCGTCGGTGCCGGACGGGCTCGGCGGTGCGCCGAGCACGGTGCCGCGCGCGATGGCATCGCGGCCGAGCCTGGCCCTGATCGTCGCCATCGCATCCTCGACACGCGCGGCGCGCCTGGCCTGTCCGTCGAAGAGATCCGGCGGATCGGCGAGATGCGCCTCGGCCAGCCGCTCGGCGCTGATGCCGACGAGCCGAAATTCGGTCCCGTCGGTCTCGCGGTCGAGCAAGGCCAGGGCCGCGCGCGTCAAGGTGTCGGCGAGCTGGCTCGGCGCGGCGAGGGCGCGGCTGCGACTGCGCAGCTTGAAATCCGCCGTCTTCAGCTTGAGGGCGACGCCGGACGCGGCGAGGCCGGCGCTCTTGAGCCGTTCGGCGACGCGCTCGCACAGCGGCACCAGCGCCCGCGCTATGTCGTCGCGCGAGCGGAGATCCTTCGCAAAGGTGGTCTCGGCCGAGATGCTCTTGGTCGCCTCGTCGGCTACGATCCGGCGCGAATCCTCGCCGCGCGCGAAATGGCCGAGGCGCCGGCCGATCGCGCCGTAGCGGGCGGCCAGCTCGCGGTCGTCGAGGGCGCGCAGCTGGCCGATCTGCGTAATGCCGTCACGCGCCAGGCGCTGGGCGAGCGCAGCGCCGACGCCCCAGATCAGCCCGACCGGCTTGGCGCTGAGGAACTCGGCGGCCTCGGCGCGCCCGATGATCGCGAAGCCGCGCGGCTTGTCGAGATCCGAGGCGACCTTGGCGAGAAACTTGTTGTAGCTCAGCCCGATCGAGACGGTGACGCCGATCTCGCGCTCGATGCGACGGGCGAGACGCACCATCGTATGCGCCGGCGAGCCGCCGTGCAGCAGCTCGGTGCCCGAGAGATCGAGGAAGGCCTCGTCGATCGAGAGCGGCTCGACGAGCGGCGTCGTCTCGCGCATCAGCGTCCGCACGGCGCCGCCGACGGCGCGGTACTTCGCCATGTCGGGACGCACGACGACGGCGTCCGGGCAGGCCTTGAGCGCCTTGAACATCGGCATTGCCGAGCGCACCCCATAGAGCCGCGCGACGTAGCAGCAGGCGAGGACGACGCCGCGCTCGCGGCCGCCGACGATCACCGGCTTATCGGCAAGCGACGGGTCGTCGCGCTTTTCGACGCTGGCGTAGAAGGCGTCGCAATCGAGATGCGCGATCGCCAGCGTGTCGAGCTCGGGATGGCGGAGGAGGCGGCGCGAGCCGCAGCTCCGGCAACGGCGCTCGACGGCCGGTCCGCCCGACGCAGCCGGCTCGGGCGTTCCGCAGTCACGGCAGATTCCGCTCATCGCGGCGGCGCCGGCCATAGCCAAGCCGCGCCGCGCACGCCGCTCGAATCGCCGAAACGCGGCGGCAGCAGCCGTGTCGCGACGCGATCCGAGAAGACGTAACGGACCCAGGCGCGCGGCAATTCGTCATAGAGGCTCGCGATCTGCGACAGGCCGCCGCCCAGCACGATGGCATCGGGATCGAGGATGTTGATGACGCCGGCGAGGGCGCGCGCCAGGCGATCGACGTAACGCGCCAGCGCCGCTGCGGCAGCGGTCTCGCCGGCCTGCGCCGCCGCGGCGATCGCCGCGCCCGTCATGCCGCCGCCATAGTCGGCAACGAGGCCCGGGCCGGATAGGAACGTCTCGATACAGCCGGATTTGCCGCAATAGCAGGGGCGGCCCGGCCGCTCGTCGTCGCCCGGCCAGGGCAGCGGATTGTGTCCCCATTCGCCGGCGATCGCGTTGCGGCCGATCAGCGGGCTACCGTCGATCACGATGCCGCCGCCGACGCCGGTTCCCAGGATGACGCCGAAAACGCAGCGCGCGCCGGAGGCGGCACCATCGGTCGCCTCGGACAAAGCAAAGCAGTTGGCATCATTGGCAAGCCGCACCGGGCGGCCGAGCGCCGCCGCCAGGTCGCGGTCGAAGCGCATTCCGTTGAGGCAGGTGGAATTCGCGTTCCTGACCAGCCCGGTTGTCGGCGAGATGCTCCCCGGCATGGCGATTCCGACGACGCAGTCCGCGCCGATTTCCCGCTCGATGCCGAGGACGAGGGTCCGGATCGCCGCGATCGTTCCCGCATAATCGCCGGCCGGCGTCACGATGCGGCGACGCAGCACGAGGCCGCCCGTCGCGTCGATGACAGCCGCCTCGATTTGGCTGCCGCCGAGATCGATGCCTATGCGCAAGGGCAGAGATCCGCCATTCATCTACGCCGATCTTTCCGAGGCCATCGTAACATTTCCTTATGTCGCGCGCGCCGCGAAGTACGCCCGCGGGGCAACCATGCCGCCCGTCGATCGGGTCGCGCCGCGTCGGCGTATTGGACCCCGAACTAAGGTATTTATTTCGTTAACATATTTGGGCTCCTTCAGCGCGTCCCGAGGTAAACATAGGATCCTTGCAACACACCAAATGATTGGGTTTCTCCGGATCTAATCGACCCGATGGTTACGATTTATTAACATTGCTGGTCTAAACCGACAGCGATCCCGGCGAGCGGGTCAGCACGATCAAGCCCCGCCGGACGCCGGATTTCGTTTCGATCGTTCAGCGCCGAATGAATGGAGACCAGATGTTCCAGCCCAATCCGGAACGCGTCGACGCCAAACGCGTGCTGATCGTCGAAGACAACGAGCTCAACATGAAGCTCTTCCACGATCTTCTCGAAGCGCATGGCTATGATACGCTTCAGACGAAGGATGGAATGGAGGCGCTGAAGCTTGCCCGCCATCACCGGCCCGACCTCATCCTCATGGACATCCAGCTTCCCGAGGTCTCGGGGCTGGAGGTCACGAAATGGATCAAGGAGGACGACGATCTTCGCTCGATCCCGATCATCGCGGTGACGGCTTTTGCCATGAAGGGCGACGAGGAAAAGATTCGGGAGGGCGGCTGCGAGGCGTATATCGCCAAGCCGATCTCCGTCGCCAATTTCCTGGAAACCGTCGAGCGCTTTCTGAGCTGAGCCCGTCATGTCGGCCCGTATCCTTGTCGTCGACGACGTCGAGATCAACGTCAAGCTCTTGGGCGCCAAGCTCGCGAGCGAGTATTTCGACGTCCTGACCGCCTCGAGCGGCGCGGGCGCGTTGCGCGTCTGCGAAGCCGAGTTGCCGGACCTCGTCTTGCTCGATGTCATGATGCCGGAGATGGACGGCTTCGAGGTCTGCCGCCGCCTGAAGGCCGATCCGCGGACGGCCGACATTCCGGTCGTCATGGTAACGGCCCTCTCGGATGCCGCCGACCGGCTGCGGGGATTGGAGGCCGGCGCCGACGATTTCCTCACCAAGCCGGTCAACGACATCGCGCTTTTCGCCCGCGTGCGCTCGCTCGTCCGCCTCAAGCGGATGATGGAGGAGTGGCGGCTTCGCGAGGAGGTCTGCGGCCGGTTTGCCGCGCTGCCCGACGACTACGCGGGCGCTGCCGAGATGGCCAGCCCGGCCCGCATCATGCTGCTTGAGGAAAGCCGCCTGGCGGCGACGCGCATCACCGACGCGCTGGCGCCGCTGACCAGCGACATGGTTCACGTCACGACCGTCAAGGAGGCCACCGAGAAGCTCGATTCGACGATCGAGCTGGTGATCGCCAGCATGGGCGGCGGCGGTGACGGCGACCCGCTGCGCCTCGTCTCGCATTCCCGCGCCAGCGAGCAGACGCGTCAGGTGCCGATCCTTTTGGTCGCCGAGGAAAGCGATCTGCCCCGTCTTGCCAAGGGGCTCGACCTCGGGGCGAACGACTACCTGCTGCGGCCGATCGACCGAAACGAGCTGATCGCCCGGGTACGCACGCAGATCCGCCGCAAGCGCCTGCACGACCGGTTGCGTGAGAATTATCATCGCAGCCTGTCGCTGGCGCTGACCGATCCGCTGACCGGCCTCTACAACCGGCGCTATCTCGCGGCGCATCTCGACGGAATGATGACGCGCGCCGACGAAAGCGGCGTCGGGCCGGCACTCCTGTTGTTCGACATCGATCGCTTCAAGCAGGTCAACGACACCTACGGCCATCTTGCCGGCGACGAGGTGCTCTGCGAGATCGCGAGCCGCGCGCTGCACGACGTCCGCAGCTTCGATCTCGTGGCGCGTTATGGCGGCGAGGAGTTCCTCGTGGTCATGCCGGAAACCAACCTGCAGGTCGCGCTCGTCGTCGCCGAACGGCTGCGCCTGTCGATCGCCGAACGTCCCTTCGCGGTGTCGGGTACGACGACGATGTTGCCGGTGACCGTCAGCGTCGGCGTCTCGACGACGCTGAGCCCCGATGATACGCCGACCGAGCTGCTGCGCCGCGCCGACGAGGCGCTCTATGCCGCGAAGAACAACGGCCGCAATCGCGTGCTGAGCTGGCCGGTCGCAGATTCGGTCAAGGCGTCGCGGTACCTCGGGATGGCGCTTCCGTAACAGAATGCGACCGATCGGCATGAAAAAAGCCGCTCGACCGAGCGGCTTTTTTCATGCCGATCGCACCGCCCCCTACTTAATCTTGGATTCCTTGAAAAGCACGTGCTTGCGTGCCACCGGATCGTACTTGCGAAGCTCGAGCTTCTCCGTCTTGGTGCGCGGGTTCTTCTTCGTCACGTAATAGAACCCGGTCTCCGCCGAGCTGACGAGCTTGATGAGGACGGTGTTGGACTTCGCCATTTGACGGCTACCTGACTGCGCAAGGATGAGATGGCCGTCACCATAGCCATTTAGCCGATTGTGTCAAGGAAACTGCGCCGCTTCCGACGGGTCGTTCCGCCTGACCGCGGATTCATGTCGGCGGCTGGCCGCCGAGTGCCGTTTCGGTATCCGAGTAACAATTTCTCTCATTTCGCGCGAACCCCCGATTGCCACATTTCTCTCACAAGATGTTTCCGAAAATTACGGAGCATTGAGGATGACGAACGTGTTGCTACTTCATGGATTGACCATCGAAAGCCTGTGTAATGAACGGCGACGACGTCAAGTACTTGCGCGATAAAGCTAAACATTTTCGTGAATTGGCAGCGACCTACCGGACTGACTTGGTGGAGGCGTTGTTGCGTCTGGCGGACGAGTTCGAGGCAAAGGCCGCCGAGATTGCGGCCCGTTCCGGCATGGGGCCCGGCTAACGAGCGGCGGAGTCCTTCGGCGGCAGCGACCGGGCCGCGAGCGTCGATCGTTCGTTGGGCGACAGCGCCGCGTAGAGGGACGGATCCGCCAGGATTCGTTCGGCCGCCTGCATCTCGGCGGGGTGCTCGGCAGCATCGCCTCGGCAGCTGCCGCGCAGTCGCGTCCAGCCCGCCTCGTCGAGTTCCGGCCGGCGCGGCGAGCGACCGAACATTACCGAGATCCGATGCTGGAGGAGGGGCTCGACGCCACTGAGATGGTCGGGCAGGCCGGCGGTGCAGAGGTCGGGGACGACCCCATGCTCATGCAGCAGATAGCCGGATGGCGCGTAAAGCCGCGCGGAGGTCAGCGTTAGCTCGCCGTCGTTTGGCAGCCGCAGCTGCGTCTGGACGGTCCCCTTGCCGAACGAGCTCGACCCGATCACCAGGGCGCGGCCGGAGTCCTGCAGCGCGGCAGCGACGATCTCCGCCGCCGAGGCCGAGCCGCCGTTGACCAGCACCACCATCGGCAGACCCGCGGCGATGTCGCCCGGCGTGGCGTCGAAGATCTCGCTGCTGGCGGAGTTGCGCCCGCGCGTCGCGACGATCCGGCCGCTGTCGATGAAGAGATCGGCGACCAAAATGGCTTGATCGAGCAGCCCGCCCGGATTTCCGCGGAGGTCAAGCACGACGCCGCGTTGCGCGTCGCCCATTTGTTGCCGCAGCCGGGCGAAGGCGTCTTGCAGGCCGTCGGTCGTATGTTGGTTGAAGCTGCTGATGCGGAAGACGGAAAGACTGCCGTCTCGGCGTCCGGTTACGGTCGGCACGACGAGAAACTCGCGCGAAATCGTTCGGTGGAGAAGCTCCGTTATTCCGTTCCGCTTTACGGCAAGCGCGATCTGCGTGCCGGACGGGCCGCGCAGGCGCCGCTCGGCCTCGAACCGGCTCAGCGTCGTTGTCGGAACCCCGTCGATCTCGGCCAGGAGGTCGCCGGTCGCGATGCCGGCACGCGCCGCCGGGCTGCCGGCGAGGACGGTGGCGACCCGCATCGGTTCCCGCGAAGCGTCGATCGTGATGCCAATCCCATCGACACCGTCTCGCGCTGCGTGTTCGTCGCGCACCTGGTCGGGATCGGCATAGCGCGAGAAGCGGTCGAGACTACCGGTCAGGCCGGCGAAGACGACTTGCTCGATCTGACCTTCGGACAAGGCCGCCATGGCCGGCGAGCCGGATTTGGCGCTGCGCAACGCCGCCGAGGTCGCGATGCCCCAGCCGCGCGGGTCGCGGTCGGGCGGCTGCACGATATGGGCGATGACGGCACCACCTTCGCGAACGACGATTTCGCCGCGGCTCGTTGCCACGGAAAGATCTGGATCGAGCGTCGCGAGCCGTTCTAGCGCCGGCAGCGCCGCTTGCCTGGCAGTGCGCGGCTCGACGTAATATTCCATGACTTCGGTATAGGCCCGCGCGAATAATCGTGCCGACGGGTCGATGGCGATCGGCGGTGGCGGCGAGGCTTCGGCACAGCCGCCGAGAACCGCGAGCAGCAGGACGAGCCCCGCCCATCGCGGGGCGGGATGCACGGCGCCGGTCGTCAGCTGCGGACGCCGAGCGACCACAGCAGCGCTATGAGCATGCCCTTGCAGCGCGGCAGCAGCGCGAGGGTCATCAGGAGCGTGAGGGGTATCCAAAGCAACGCGTGAACGATCACGGACGGATGATAATTCATTTCCAGGCTCAACATTCCCGGAACCACGACATGGCCGACGGTCAGAATGGTGAAATAGGCCGGCGCGTCGTCGGCGCGATAGGCGCTCAGGTCCTCACCGCACGACAGGCAGATCGGATTTTGCGAGACGTAGGAGCGGAAGAGGCGTCCGGTCCCGCAATTCGGACAGCGCCCGCGGAAACCGCGCCACAGCGCCTCGCGGCGGGATACGGCGACGCTCTTCTCTCTCTCGCCCCGGCCGGGAATTTCGACCGGTGCAATCGTCACGATATCATTGGTCACGGGAAGCTCCAGCTATGCCCGGAATGTGGGATTCGCCGCAGCATGAGACAAGGCGGAAACGCGCGCCCTCGGTGGTCTAATCGTCGCAGCGCGGTTCAGCGCCGGCGTCGCGGCGCCTTCGCCGGCCGCGGCGTGGCGCCGCGGCTCTTCGTCGGCCGCTTCGCCGCCGACCCGCGGCGCACGATCTTTCCCGCCGCGCCAAGTCCCTCGCCGATCTCCGAGCCGCCTTCGATGAGCTCGAGGAGGAGGCCGCCAGTGACCGTATTCGCCTCGCGCAGCTTGACCGTGACGATGTCGCCGAGCCGGTAGATGCGGCCCCAGCGGCGGCCGATCAGGCGGTGCTGGTGCTCCTCGTGAATGTAATAGTCGGACGGCAGGCTCGACATCGGCAGCAGTCCGTCGGCGCCGGTGTCCTCGAGGGTGATGAAGAGGCCGAAACGGGTGACGCCGTTGACCCGGCCGCGGAAGCTGGCGCCGACGCGGTCGGCGAGATAGGCCGCGGTATAGCGGTCGATCGCGCTGCGCTCGGCGGCGGCGGCGCGGCGCTCGGTCTGCGAGATGTGCTCGCCCATCGCCGCGAACTCATTCGGCTCGGTCGGGGGCAGGGCGCCATCGCCGAACTCTTCTCCCGCGGCGTTGTGGCCAGCGATCAGAGCGCGGTGAACGAGGAGGTCGGAATAGCGCCGGATAGGCGAGGTGAAATGCGCGTAGCGGGTGAGGGCGAGGCCGAAATGCCCGAGATTGGCCGGGCTGTAGACAGCCTGCGCCTGGCTGCGCAGGACGAGCTCGTTGATCATCGGCGCGAAGGGTGTCCCGGCCGCGTGGTGCAGCAGCTCGTTGAAATGGCGCGGCCGCACGACCTGGCCCTTGGCGAGGCGCAGCCCTTCGGTCTCGAGCCCTTCGAGGAACTCGCGCAGGGCCGCGAGCTTCGCCGGGTCGGGGGCGTCGTGGACGCGGTACATACAGGGCTGCCGCAGCCGCTCGAGCGTCTCCGCGGCGGCGACGTTGGCGGCGATCATGAACTCCTCGATCAGCCGATGGCTGTCGAGCCGTTGGCGCGTCTCGATCGCGGCGACGCGGCCGTCCGGCCCCAGCGTCACGCGGCGCTCCGGCAGGTCGAGGTCCAGCGTGCCGCGCGACCGGCGGTCCATGTCGAGCGCCGCGAAGGCGCCGTAAAGCGGCGCGATCACCGTATCGACCAGCGGTCCTGTCGTGTCGTCTGGGTTGCCGTCGCGTGCCGCCTGAACCTGCTCATAGGTCAATCGCGCCGCCGAGCGCATCAATCCGCGAACGAAACGATGCCGGATCTTCTTGCCTTTGGCGTCGAGCCACATCTCGACCGCAAGACAGGCGCGCGGCACCGCCGGCTTCAGCGAGCACAGCTCGTTCGACAAGGCCTCGGGCAGCATCGGCACGACACGGTCGGGGAAATAGACCGAGTTGCCGCGTTCATAGGCGGCGCGGTCGAGCGCGTCGCCCGGCCGCACGTACCAGGCGACGTCGGCGATCGCGACCAGGATGTGCCAGCCGCCGGGGTTCTCGGGATCCGAGTCGGCCTCGGCCCAGACGGCGTCGTCGAAATCGCGGGCGTCGGAGCCGTCGATCGTTACCAGCGGGACCTGCCGCAGGTCGGTGCGCTTGCCGAGGTCGACGGGTTGTGCGGCTTCGGCCTGGGCGATGGCGGCGGCGGGGAACTCGGTCGGGATGTCGAGGCTGTGGATCGCGATGAGACTGATCGTCTTGGGATTGTCGGTGTCGCCGAGCCGCTCGATCACCCGGGCGCGCGGCAGTCCCATGTCGCGCGGTGCGCCGCTGCGGTCGTTCGAGACGAGCTCGGCGAGGACGAGCTCGCCGGCGACGGCACCGTTCGCGTCGGCCGCGGCGACGTGGTACTCGGTCCGCACGCGGCGGTCGGTCGGCTCGATGCGGCCGGCGTGCTCGAGCTGGCGGTAAACGCCGAGGATCCGGTCGGCCTCGCCCTGCAGGCGGCGGATGGCAATGGCGAGGTAGGTGCCGTCCTCGTTGCGTTCCAACCGGGCGAGCACGCGGTCGCCGACCGCGTCGGCACCCAGCCGGTTCTCGCGCAGGACGATGCGCGGCGGCGGTGCCGTGTCGCGCCAAGCGACGGGGCGCGCCGTGACCTCGCCGTCGATGTCGATCGCGACGACTTCGACGACGCCGACGGAGGGCAGCGCCTCGGCGGGCGCGAGGCGGCGCTTGGCGCCGCGCTCGACGGTGCCGGAGCGCTCGATCTCCTTGATCAGGCCCTTGAGGGCGACGCGATCGGCCGGCGCCACCTTGAAGGCGCGGGCGATCTCGCGCTTTCCCACTGGCGTCGCGCTGCTGGCGATGAAGGCGAGGATCTCCTCGCGGCTCGGCAACCCCCGCTTGGCGCGCGTCGCCATCCTATTCCGCGGCGGAGCGCTTGACGAGTTTCGGTTGCGGCTTCGCGGCGGCAGCGGGCTGCGCCGGCTCCGCGGCTTCTTTCTTGGCGGGTTTCTTGGCCGATGTCTTCTTCGCCGCCGTCTTCTTCTTGGCCGGCGCCTTCTTCGCTGCGCCCTCGGCCGCGGCCGCCTTCTTCGCGGGCTTCTTGCGTTTCTTGCCCTTGGCCTCCTGCGCCTGCAACAGGGGCAGGGCGGCCTCGAGCGTGATGTCGTCGGGGCTCATGTCGCGCGGCAGCGAGGCGATCAGCCCGGAATGGCTGACATAGGGGCCGTAGCGCCCCTTGAACAGCGCCACCGGCTCGCCGTCGTCCGGATGGTTGCCGAGAGTGCGCAGCGGCGTCGG
>JAQGID010000252.1 GCA_028291405.1 Rhodospirillales bacterium
CAGGCGAGACCGCAGCCGACGATGACGAAGCCCTTGAAGTCGAAGGCCGGAGGCCGCGGCATCGCGATGTCGCCGATAAGCCACAGCGTCAGTCCGACGAGGACGATGCCGATCGGGATGTTGATGAAGAAGATCCAGTGCCACGAGAAATACGTCGTGATGAAGCCGCCAACGACCGGGCCCAGCATCGGCCCGACGAGCGCCGGGATGCCCATGTAGTTCATCGCGGTCATCAGCTCCTCCTTGGGGAAGGAGCGCGCCAGGATGAGCCGGCCGACCGGCGTCATCATGGCGCCCCCGAAGCCCTGCAGGATGCGCATCGCGACCATCGTCTCGAGATTCGTCGCGAAGCCGCAGAGCGCCGAGCCGAGCGTGAAGATCACGATCGCCGCGCAATAGACCTTGCGGGCGCCGAACCGGTCGGCGATCCAGCCGCTCATCGGAATGAAGACGGCGAGGCTCAGCAGATAGCCAGTGATCGCCATGCTGAGCGCCTGCGGCGTGACATCGAGGCTCTGGGCGATCTGCGGCAGCGAGGTCCCGATGATCGACGAATCGAGCCCCTCCATAAAGAGCCCGCCGGCAATGGTAAAGGGCACCAGCAGCGAGACTTTGGGTCGTGGCGCGGGATCAGCGGCGATGGTAGCGGTCATGTCGCCGCATGATAGCGGGCGTCGCCGGGAGTGTCATAGTTGCAGCTCACCCCCTCCGTAATTGCGAGCGCAGCGACGCAATCCATGCCCCTGCACCGGCCTGGATTGCTTCGTCGCGTCGCCTCGCAATGACGGCGCTGGGCAATCACAGCACGCTCTTCACCTCGTGCGCCTGCAGCGCCGGCAGCACGTCGCGGGCGAAGCGGCGGATCTGCTCGATGAACATCTCGTGCGGCATGGCGCCGAGGTTGAGCTGCAGCTGGATCGTACCGGCGCCGACGGCATCGGCGGCGTCGATCAGGCGCTTGGTCACCTCCTCGGCGGTGCCCCAGGGCATGGTCTCGGCGCGGCGCTCGACGTCGGCCATGGTCATGTCGCGGTAATCCTCGCGCGCCCGCCCGGCCGCGGGCAGGTTCTCCGGCCGGACGTAGTCGAGCGAGGCGGGGGTGACGTAGCCGGCCGCGCGCTGCAGATTGGTCTCGGTGATGTTGCCGTGGCTGAACAGCGTCCGGTTGAAGTAGAGGAAATAGGGGCCGTTCTCCCTGACGGCCTGCGCCTTGCTGTCGGCGAGATGAACGTTCGCCGCGGTCGAGATATGGTCCGGGGTCAGACGGTGGCCATGCTGCGACAGGCATTTCGCGTAGTAGCGGACGATGTCCTCGCGCAAGCCGGGGGTGCTCGCCCCGGGCGTAATCGGGACGTTGTAGCGTCCCGCCCATTCGATCGATTCCTTGCTGCCGGTGATCGGCGTCCAGACAGGCAGGTGCGGCTGCTGCACCGGTCGCGGCCAGATCGCGACGTCCTTGTAGGACCAGAATTTTCCTTCGTAGGAGAAGATCTCCTCATCCCACGCCTTGAGGACGATCTCGTAGGCCTCCTCGAAACGGGCACGCGACTCGGTAAGGGGGACGTGGTGGACGTTGTATTCGCGCGGGATGCCGCGCGCGAAGCCGGAGATCAGCCGGCCGTTCGACATGCAATCGAGCATCGCCAGCTCCTCCGCGAGGCGGAGCGGCTCGTGCAGCGGCAGGAGATTGCCGTAGATCAGCAGCTTGAGCCGCTTGGTCCGCTGCGCCGCCGCGGCGGCCAGCAAATTGGGCGAGTTCATCAGCCCATAGGGGCTGGTGTGGTGCTCGTTGAACCCGACGCCGTCGAAGCCGAGCTTGTCCATCTCCTCCCAGGCGTCGAGATGCTCGGCATAGGTGCGGACCGCAGCAGCCGGATCGAAATGCGTCTTCGGCAAGGGATAGGGCAACTCGCGGCCGGTCTGCAGATGGCCCAAGTGCTCGCGATAGGGCAGCAGGTCGAAGATGAAGACTTTCACGCGCGGCTCATCCTTCTGTGTGACGTTGTCGCCGTTCGGCCCGGGCTTCCCGCGGCGAAACTAGCACCGCGGATTTGTCGCAGCAAACGCCCGAATCGTGGCAAGTGCGCCTCGTCGCGCGGCGGGGATGCTTCGCCGACCGTCCTGCCTAGAACCGGTGAGAGGGCGGCAGGAGCGAACCGTGGATGAGGACGAGGAAGGCGACCGCAACGCCTGGCTGTGGTTGTCCGCTATTCTATCGGTTGGGCTGATCGTGATCGTCGCGGTCGCTCTGATCTAGCGTCCGGACGCCAGCGCGCTAGCCGGCAGGGACGGCCTGCCAGCCCGACGGGCATGCCGGGACATACGGGTAGTAGCCGCGCGGCCGCGGGCAGAAATAGTAGACCGCGGCCGGCGGCGGCGGTCCCGCGACAACCGGCGGCCGGTACGGATCCGGATAGGGATAGATCGGTTGCGGGTAGAAATACCAGCTGCCGCCGGCGATCCACCACCATCCGAGGCGGTCGCCGTGGCGGCCGTGGAACCAACGTCCTTCGCGCCAGAGCCCGAAATCGCCGTCGTGAAAGCGATGGATGTCGCGGTCGCGCCAGCCGTGATCGAAGTCGCGATGCTCGCGCCCTTCGCCGTGTCGCTCGCGCCCTTCCTCATGTCGCTCGTGCCGGTCCTCGGCCGCGGCAGGCATGGCGATGATCGGTCCGCCAAGGAGTAAGGCGGCAAGGAGTGCCGGGAGCAGCTTTTTCATCATGTTCGCTCAACGCCAGTGATGCCGACGCCCGCCCCACCCTTCGCCGAAGCCGAGGGTCAGGCCGCCGTAATAGGGCGCCGGCGCATAGACGGGCCCGGGGTACACCGCGGGCGGATAGCCGGGATAGGCGTCGTATCCGGGATAACCGTAGGCGGAATAGGCCGGGCCCGGTTGATAGATGCAGCCGGCGAGGCTGCCGGCGACGGCGAGCGCGGCCAAAGTTCGGGCGATCCAACGCGTGCGCATGATCGTGACCTTATTGAACGATTCGCCAGGATCCGTCGGGTTGACGGCAGGCGACCCCGTGGGTCGGCTGCGGCCGACCGTCGATCGTTGCCGACGACTGGTATTCGCGGCAATTGTCCTGTGACGGGCCAGAGGGTGCATAGGCCGGCGCCGGCGCGTAAGCAACCGGCGGTGGGGCGTAAGCAACCGGCGGCGGCGCGTAATAGACCGGCGGCGGGGGGGCATAGTAGTAGGGTGACGGATAGTACGCCGGATAGGCCGGGCCGCCGAGCGGCACGCCGAGCGAAAAACCCACGAAACCCCGCGCTTCCGCCGCGGGCGCGAGGAAAATCCCGCTGCCGAGGACCAGCGCGGCAGCGCCTAGCGCGACGAATTCCCATGCCGGGCGCCGCCGGGCATCTCTTGCCGATCGAGGCATCGCAATCTCCATCAGTCGCCGATAAAGCTCGCCGGCTGGTTCCCATAAAACGTCCCGCCGACCCACTTATTCCAATGCGTCTCGCACCGCATTCTTATGCCTGGCAAAATGGGCGGAATCGGGGCGTTTTGCTACTTTCTGAGGAACTGCTGCGCCGCGTCTAGCGGGGGCGTGATCGGGTGGAACTAGCCTGGGACGATTGCGTTTGCGATCGCCGCCCAACTTGGGATGCGTCTGTGGTGGGAAAGGCCATCATGCGGAACCTCCTTGTGGTGATGATCGATTGCCTCCGGCAAGACCGCTTCAGCGGTCCTGGCAAGACCGCCGTGACCCCAAACCTCGACGCGTTTTACGCACGCAGCCTTTCCTTCGAGAATCTTCATTCCGTCGGCAGCAATACGACGGCGGTGATGGGCTCGTGGTTCACCGGCCGATATCCCTTCGCGAACGGTCTGCGCAGCTTTCGCGACCGCAAATTCTCGGGCGAATTCACGACGATGGCGACTCTGCTGCGGGACGATGGCTATCGTACGGTGACGACGGTGACTGAGGTGATGGCCGATGCGACCGATCTGTTGCAAGGCTTCGACGACATCGAGCGGCGCGACAAGAAGAAGGAGGCGATCCACGACGGCTACGGCGCGCGAGTCGAAGCCAAGCTGGCCGAGCTCAATCGATCGGCGCAGCCGTGGTTCTACTTCGTCCACACCTGCGAGCTGCATGCCGACCGGCAATGCGATCCGCGCTTCAAGCACGAGCGTTACGGGCGGGACTTCTACGACCGGTCTCTCAGCTCGGTCGATCATCATCTCGGTCCGATCTTCGCGGCGGTCGACTGGGAGACGACGGCCGTCGTCGTCTTCGGCGATCACGGCGACAATCTGATCTGGGAGCCGCGCGGCGAGTACGCCAGCATGGTGATGAACCGGCTGCGCGGCGACGGGCGGGTCTCGGCGCTCTGGCGGCTGCGCGACTGGTTCTACCGCGCCGGCCTCTATACCGGCCGGAAGTCCGTGCTGCGGCACAACTTCCTGTTCCACCACGATTATCACCTCTATCGTTTTCTCACCCATTCGCCGGTCATGCTGGCCTTCCCCGGCGTCGCCGCGCGGCGGGATCACTCGCTGTTGAGCACCGTCGACATGCTGCCGACGCTGCTCGAATACCTCGGCGTTCCGGTTCCCGCGCCGGTCGACGGTGTCAGCTTCGCGCCCGTGCTTCGCGGGGAGACCATGGCCGCGTCGGACCGTTCGGTCTACCAGGAGGTCGTCACCGACTTCGTTCTGAAGGGCCGCGACTCGTCGCAACTCCGGATCCCGCTGTTGCGCGCGCTCGTCCACGGCGATTGGAAATTCGTCAGCAGCGCCTTCGACGAGAAGATTCAGCCCGAGCTCTACGATCTCGCCGAAGACTCGCTTGAGCAGCGCAACCGCTATGCCGAGCTGCGCGACAGCGAGCTCGTCAAGAGCTTGATGCGGTCGCTCGAGGCGATCGAGCAGACGCGGCCGAGCATCGTTCCCGCGATCGAGAGCGCTGCCGCCGTCGGCGTCGCGGCGTGACCACGGAACGCCATCGTCATCTGGAAAGAAAGTGAATCTTGCTCAAGGTTAAGGCGGCGCGTGGCGCCCTGTGGACACTCGTCGAATATGGCGGCGGCGAGGGCATCTCCTTTGTCGTCTTCCTGATTCTCGCGCGCGTCGTCGCCCCCGCCGATTTCGGGCTCATCAGCCTCGCGCTGGTCTTCGTCGCCTTCGTGCAGATGTTCCTCGTGCAGGGCTTCGCCGACGCCGTGATCCAGCGCGAGAACCTCGAGCCCGACCACTGCACGACGGCGTTCTGGACGAATCTCGCGATCGCCGTCGTCTTCTTCATCGCGATCCTGATTTGCGCCGATTGGATCGCGGCGATCTTTCACGAGCCGAAACTGGCGCGGGTTCTGCGCTGCCTCGCCGTCCTGCCGATCGGCACGGCACTGATCAGCATCCATCAGGCGGTATTCCGCCGGCGGCTCGATTTTTCCACCTTTGCCAAGCGCGCGGTGATCGGCGTCGGCGCCGGCGGAATCGTCGGTGTCGCCCTCGCGCTCAGCGGCTTCGGCGTCTGGAGCCTGGTCTTTCAGCAGCTCGCCAACGCGGCAGCCAGCGTCGTCGTGATCTGGTGGGGCTGCGATTGGCGGCCGAGCTGGCGCTTCTCGCCGCGCTGCTTTCGCGAGATGGCGCATTTCAGCGGCAGCGTCATGGGCAGCAATCTCGTCTCCTTCATCGGCAAGAAGGCGGACGTCTCCCTGATCGGCTATTTCTTCACGACCGAGCAGCTCGGCTACTACTATCTCGTGCAGCGTCTGCTGCTGACGATGGGGCTGGTGACGCAGTCGACGATCCAATCGATCGTCATGCCGGTTCTCTCGCGCGTGCAGAACGACCGGCCGCGTTTCCGCGAGATCTTCACCCGCACCGTCGAGCTGCTCAACGCCGTCTGGTTGCCCCTCGCTCTCGGGCTCGGCGCCGTCGCCTCGCTTGCCGTGCCGATCGTCTTCGGCCAGCAATGGCTGCCCAGCGTCAAGCTGCTCGAGATCATGGCCCTCTGCGGCTTTACCGACGCGTATTACCTCTATTCGGCGCCGGCGCTGGCCGCCGCCGGGAAGCCGCAGGCCTATTTCAAGCTGTCGGTGCTCCAGGCCCTGATCGTCGTCGCCTTCGTCCTCCCTGGGACGCAGTTGGGTCTCGTCGGAGTCGCGATAGCGGAGGTTCTGGTCGCCGTCGTGATCATTCCTTTCCATCTCATCGTGCTGAAGCGCGAGGCGGGAATCGACGGCTTTGCGCTCTTCCGCCGGTCCGCCCCGTCGACGCTCGCGGGAATCGTGATGGCGGCGGCCGTCCTCTTGCTGCGCGAGCCGATCGCCGCGGAGCTGCCGCCCTGGGGCGCGCTGATTGCGACGGTGGCGCTCGGTGTCGTGGTCTACGCGGCGGCTCTCGCGGCGTTTGCGTGGTGCCTGGTGCGGCAGATGATCGAACTACTGTCCATGGCCTTGGGCCGCACCCGCGAGACTTCCGTGGAAATGAAGAACGCCGCTTGATCGGCGGCGGAGTTCAGGAGAGGCGGGGCGGGGAAGGGCTCAACACGCCCTTCGCCGCCCCGAGTTGAACGACCCGCCCGTGAACTAGCGGTTCATCCTCGAGCCACCGGTGCCGCCCGTCACCGGGACAGCGGAGGAGCCGGCGCCGGTGTCGCGATTCTCGAGTCGATAGTTCGTGGCCTGCTGCAGTTGCGCCTTGGTGCGGTCAAGCGTCAGGCGGTTGTTGTCGAACTTGACGTCGGACATCGAAACCGCGACGTTCTTGTCACCGACTCCGAGAACGCCGCCGACGCCGACGACGACCCGGTCGACCTTGCCGCTCTTGTCGAGGATAAGATCTTTGACGCTGCCGATGCTGCGGTTGTCGCGATCGTAGACTGTCGCGCCCACGATCTTGCTGGCGCGCATTTGGTCGGGTTTGATGGACTCGGTGGCGCCGGCCGCCGCGTCCGAGGAGTTCGACATGCTCGACTGCGCGAGTGCCGCGGGCCCGAGGCCGAGGCTCAGGGCGACGATGGCGGCCGAGGCCGTCAGATGATGTCTCGACATGAATGCTCCTTGCGAAATTGACAGTATCTCAGCAACAGCCGCCCACGCCGAAGGGTTGCGGATGCGCGTAAGAGGCGAAATCTCGACGGACCAGGAGCAGGACGGACGCTCCTGCGTTTCTCGTTCTTTCCGGCTAGGACCACCCGCCATTCTGGTATAGGTTTTTATAACGCCTTGATCAGCTTGGGGGCTTTAGTGATCGATTGTTCGACTGCGATGCGCGTGGCGCTGCTGGCGGGTTTCGGCATCGCGATGACGACCGGGGCCAAGGCGGACGACAAGGGCATCATCGACGAGGTCAAGGCCGGCGTGATGGCGCATGACATCACCCTCGGCGGCAAGCACGTCGAGAGCGGCGTCGACATCAACGGCGAGGTCCTGTTCATCTCGCCGCAGTTCCTGAACATCATCGGCGCGCCGCGGCCGCATCTCGGCGGCTGGGTCAATAGCGACGGCAACACCGATGCCGCCTATTTCGGCCTGACCTGGGATCTGCCCTTGCTTCGGCGCATCGTCGGAACGCAGGACGGGTTGACGATCCTCGGCAGTCTCGGCGGTGCCGTGCACGACGGCTATACCGACACGATGCATACCGGCCGCAAGCGCCTCGGCTCGCCGGTCCTCTTCCGCGAGAGCGTCGAGCTCGCCTATCAGCTGACGCCGGTCTACAGCATCTCGGTGATGGTCGACCACATCTCGAACGCCAATTTGGCGAGCCACAACGCCGGAATCACCAACGCCGGCGCGCGCATCGGATTTAAATTCTAGGGTCGCGCCCGGCGTCCCCAACCCATCAATCATCGCATCCGCTTTGTTCGCGGCGTTCGACGCCGGCGAATTGAATGCTTCGCTCTTGCGCAGCATGGCGTCGTTGCGCCACACCTATCCGCGTCGAGTTGCTGAGAAAGGAGGATCGGGATGGAATTGGCGAAGGGGTTATCGCTGGCTTTGGCGCTGACGGTGCTCGCCGGCTGCAGCCGCTCTGTGGCACATCCCGACGCGGCGCCGGGCTCCTATTACTATCAGCTCGAAAAGACCGCCCGCGACATGAAGCAGGAGCGCCAGCAGCGCGAATACGACGACGCCCAGAAGGCGCCGTGATTTCGCCGCGTTCCCGGGGCGCTTCACCACAGTGTGAGGCGGCGACGCTCGACCGGCTGATATAATCGCCGCGGCAAGAAGGCCGCGACAGGTGCCGCCGAGGATGCACGCGGTGTTCCAACGGCGGGCCCTTTGCCCGCCATCCGGGAGGATATATCGATGAAGCCGCTTTTGCCGTTGCTCGCGCTGCTCGTCCTGGCTGGCTGCCAGATGCCGCCACAGGCCGCAATCAGCCCGCAGGAGCAGGAGGCGCGCGATGCCCTGCACGAGTCGATCCGGCAGGAACGGGCTCAGCAGGAATATTGGGAAACGGAGCGCGGCTTTATGTAAGCGGCGGCCAACTCTCTTTTACGATTAAAGATATTTCATCCGCCGTCACGGAATATAAGCTTGCTTATCATCGTTGCTTCATCGTGATTCCCAAGCGGGAATCCCCCCGTGAAAGGAGGGGTATGATGATAGGCTCCACCTCGAAATCCCGCCGCGGCCTGCGGACTCTGCTGGCGGTGGCCGGCCTTGCCGCCGTGATCGGCGGCGCCAGCGTCGCACCGGCGCTCGCCGACGATTGGCATCGCGGTGGCGACGATCGGCATCGCGGCGGCGACGATTGGCGTTGGCAGCAACAGGAGCGGCGCGAGCACGCTTGGCGGGCGCATGAATGGCGCGAGCGTCACGAGCGCGATTATCGCGTGGCGGCGCCCGGCTACTACTATCCGCCGCCGGTGGTCTACGCGCCGCAGCCGGCACTTCGCCTCGTCTTTCCGTTCGACTTTCGTTGACGGTCCGGCCGGTCCCGCGCTTGGTGCGGGGCCGGCCGCGCGGCGGGGCGGCGGATGACGTCGACCGGTTGCGCGTTGTAAGCTCGGGGAATGCAGCCGAGCCGAGGATCGTCACACGTGAAGCCGGAGCTGCCGCGTACTACGCCTGATCGCTCTCGCCGCCGCCGCGCGGTGGCGGCCGCCAGAGGCGTGTGATGGCGGGCGACGACGAGAAGCAGGCGAAGAGCCTGACTTCGACGGCGGCGAGCGGCGACGTCGACGCCTTCATCCGCAAGGTTGCGGCGATGCCGCAGGTGCGCAAGGCGGGCAGCGGCAGGCTGATCTTCGCGATGGATGCGACGGCGAGCCGCCAGCCGACGTGGGACCGCGCCGCCGCCATCCAGGGACAGATGTTCGAGGCGACTCAGGCGCTCGGCGGGCTCGAGATCCAGCTCGTCTTCTACCGCGGCTTCCGCGAGTGCAAGGCGAGCCGCTGGTACGCCGCCGCCGCCGATCTTCACCGCGCGATGCGCGGTGTCTTCTGCGCCGCCGGCGAGACCCAGATCGAGCGCGTTCTCGACCACGTGGTCGCCGAGGCCCGCAAGGGCAGCGTCAACGCGCTCGTCTTCGTCGGCGACGCAATGGAGGAGAATCCCGACCGCCTGTGCGGGCGCGCCGGCGAGCTCGGGCTGCTCGGCATCCCGGTCTTCGTGTTTCAGGAAGGCAGCGATGCCGTGGCAGCGCGCTGCTTCCGCGAGATCGCCCGGCTCAGCAAGGGCGCCTACAGCAGCTTCGACGGCAGCAGCGCGCAGCAGCTCCGCGAGCTTCTCGCCGCCGTCGCCGTCTATGCCGCCGGCGGGAGGCCGGCCCTCGAGGCCTATGGCAAGGAGCGCGGCGGTGCCGCGTTGCTGCTGACGAGCCAGCTCGCCAAAGGCTGAGCCGCGAGCGCCTGATGGCCTACATCGCCCTCGTCGGCATCATCCTCCTCGTCCTCTTTCTGTTGCTGCGCTGGTTCGTCAACGCCAACCCGGCGGTGCTGGCGCGCGGCTTTGGCTGGGGGCTGGCGATCGTCGCGATCGCCGCGATCGTCCTGCTCTACGCGACCGAGGCGCTGGGGCCGGCGCTGGCGTTGACCGGCGCATTTCTCACGGTCGTGCTGCGCGGCCATGCGCTCTGGCGCTACTTCCGCGGGCTCGTTGGACCCGCCGCCGGCAATGTTTCCGAGGTCGAGACCGATTATCTCCGCATGACGCTCGATCACGACAGCGGCACGATGGAAGGGACGGTGCGGCGCGGCACACACCAGGGGCGCCGCCTGTCCGAGCTGTCGGCTCCCGAGCTCGTCGCGCTCTGGCGCGAATGCCGCGCCGAGGACGCCGCCTCGGCGAAGCTGCTCGAGACCTATCTCGACCGCATCGTACCGGGTTGGCGGGACGGCGCCGGACACGCTGGCGGCGGCGACGGTGCGGGACCCGCGCATGCCGCCGCCATGACGCGCGAAGAGGCCTATGCGATCCTCGGCATCGCTCAAGGGGCCTCGGCGGACGAGGTCAAGGCCGCCTATCACCGATTGATGCTCAAGCTGCATCCCGATCATGGCGGGTCGACCTATCTCGCCGCCCGGATCAACGCGGCGCGCGATCTGCTGCTGAAGGGTTGAGCGGCGGCTAGGCGACCGCTCGCGCGCCGCGATTTTGTGTCCGAGAACCGCCTGCGGCAAAAAGCTCGACGTTGCCTCGCCCCTGGAACAAGTATACTTCCGGTCCGTTATCGCAGCGCCCCCGCGGGCCCTGTCGGGGTCCATCGCCCACTCGAAAGAGCATCCATGCATCAGCGCGTACGCAAAGCGGTGTTCCCTGTTGCCGGACTTGGAACGCGGTTCCTGCCGGCTACCAAGTCAATCCCGAAAGAGATGCTGACGGTGGTCGACAAGCCATTGATCCAGCACGCCGTCGAAGAGGCACGCGAAGCGGGGATCGAGCAGTTCATCTTCGTGACCGGGCGGATGAAGACCGCGATGGAGGATCATTTCGATCTCTCCTATGAGCTCGAGGCGACGCTCGCCGAGCGCGGCAAGACCAAGGAGCTGGAGCAGCTTCGCGCCGCCCTGCCGCCGGCGGGCAACGTCTGCTATGTCCGCCAGCAGCGGCCGCTCGGCCTCGGCCATGCGGTGTGGTGCGCCCGGCATCTCGTCGGCGACGAGCCCTTCGCGGTTATGCTGCCCGACGATCTGGTCCTCGCGAAGACCGGCTGCATGAAGCAGATGGTCGACGTCCACGCCGAGACCGGCGGCAACGTCGTCGGCGTCGTCGACGTGCCGCGCGAGCATACGCGGCGCTACGGCATCCTCGACGTTGCCGACGACGATGGGCGTCTGGCGACGGTGCGCGGCTTGGTCGAGAAGCCGGCGCCCGAGGACGCGCCCTCGACGCTCAGCATCATCGGCCGCTATATCCTGGAGCCCGCGATCTTCAAGCATATCAGCGAGATCGGCCGCGGCGCCGGCGGCGAGATCCAGCTCACCGACGCGATGGTACGGCTGATCGGCGGCGATCGGCCGTTCCACGGCCTGCGCTTTGCCGGACGCCGCTACGACTGCGGCGACAAGCTCGGATGGCTCGAGGCCAATATCGCCTTCGCTCTGGCGCGCGAGGACATCGCAGAGCCGCTGCGCCGCATTCTCGCCGAATACCGCTAAGGGTAGAACCATGACCGATGCGATGACCAGCCACCGCTTCAACCCGACGATCCTGCGCGAATACGACATCCGCGGCATCGTCGGCGACACGCTCCACCCGGCCGATGCGCGGGCCATCGGCCGCGGCTTTGCCCGGCTGCTCGGCGCTCAGGGCGGCAGCCGGGTCGCGGTCGGCTACGACGGTCGTCTGAGCTCGCCGAGCCTCGAGGCGGCGCTCGTCAAGGGTCTGTCCGAGAGCGGTATCGACGTCGTGCGGGTCGGCTTGGGCCCGACGCCGATGCTCTATTACGCGGCGTATACGCTGCCGGTCGACGGCGGGATCATGATCACGGGTTCGCACAATCCGGCGAACTACAACGGCTTCAAGATGGTCATCAAGAAGAAGCCGTTCTTCGGCGCCGACATCCAGCAGCTCGGCAAGGTCGCGGCCGACGGCGATTTCCCAAGCGGCGCCGGGTCGGTGCGCGAGGAGAGCGTGCTCGATTCCTACGTCGCGCGAATCCTCAAGGACTACGACGGCTCGCGCAAGCTGAAGATCGCCTGGGACGCCGGCAACGGCGCGACGGGCGAGGCGCTCGTCAAGCTGACCCGGACCCTGCCGGGCGAGCATTTCCTGCTCAACGAGACGATCGACGGCAATTTCCCGGCGCATCACCCGGACCCGACCGAGGCGAAGAACCTCGTCCAGCTGCAGCAGCTCGTGGCCGAGAAGGGCTGCGACCTCGGGATCGCCTTCGACGGCGACGGCGACCGCATCGGCGTCGTCGACGGCAAGGGCCGCATTCTGTGGGGCGACCAGTTCATGGCGCTGCTGGCGAGTGACGTCATCCGCGCCCAGCCCGGTGCCACGATCATCGCCGACGTCAAGGCGAGCCAGGTGCTGTTCGACGAGATTGCGCGGATGGGCGGGACGCCGCTGATGTGGCGGACCGGCCATTCGCTGATCAAGACCAAGATGGCCGAAACCGGCGCGCCGCTCGCCGGCGAGATGAGCGGGCACATCTTCTTTAGCGACCGCTATTATGGCTACGACGACGCGCTCTACGCCGCCGTCCGGCTGCTCGGCATCCTGTCGCGCGGCAGCACCAGCCTTGCCGACTTCCGCGACAGCCTGCCCGCCGTCGTCAATACGCCGGAGTTGCGCTTTCCTTGCTCCGAAACGCGTAAATTCGCCGTTGTCGACGAGGTCCGCGACCGCTTGCGGAAATCCGGCGCCGAGATGTCGGACATCGACGGTGTCCGGGTCAAGACCGCCGACGGCTGGTGGCTGCTGCGGGCTTCGAACACCCAGGACGTGCTGGTCGCCCGCGCCGAGGCGTGCGACGAGGCGGGGTTGTCGCGGCTCAAAGCGCTGATCGTCGAGCAGCTCACCGCAAGCGGCATCGCCGCGCCGAAGTTCTAAGCGGCGGATCGAACTATCGCGCCGGTCCGAAATCCGATCGGACCGGCGCGAACTCGTCTCAGTTGGACGCCAGGTTCGTCGCTTGCGGCGCGACGACGCTGCAGGTCATGTGCCGCCGGTGCAGCACGCGGCATGCCGCGGCAGCATCCTTCTTGGTGAAATTCACGAGCCTGGCGCGGTAGAGGCGCTCCTTGTCGAGCCGGCCCGGCGGGACGACCTCGGCGACCTTGCCTCTGCCGGGCAGCTTGGCTGCGGCGGTCGCGACCGCCTTCTCGGCGGCGGCGCGCTTGGAGAAGGCACCGAGTTGGACGCTCCAGCGCTCCGCGGCGCTGCTCAGTACAACGGCATGCCGAGGGGCGACCGGGGCCGCGACGGCGCGGCCGACCGGCGAGAGCGCCGAAACGGCACGTGACGCGACGCTCGGCTGCTCGGGAGCGTCCTGTTCCTGCGGCGCGTCGTTCTTCGCGACCATCATATCGCTGCGCCGCTGGTCGAAGGCATCATTGAGCAAGGCGGCCATATGCGTATCGCGCGACCGCGTCGACTCGCCACCCATGACGACGCCGATCAACCGGCGATTATCGCGCACCGCCGAAGCGGCAAGGTTGAAGCCGGAGGCACGAATATAGCCGGTCTTGATGCCGTCCATGCCCTGGAACGAGCTCATCAGATGGTTGTGGTTGGCCATCGTCTGGCCGCGAAAGGTGAACTCGCGGGTCGCGAAATACCGATATTCCTTGGGGAAATCGCGATAGAGGGCGCGTGCGAGAATCGACAGGTCGCGAGCCGTCGTCTTCTGCAACGGATCGGGCAGGCCGGAGGCATTGTGGAAGTACGTGTTGCGCATGCCCAGCTGGCGCGCCGTCTGGGTCATTTTTTCGGCGAAGGCGGCTTCGCTGCCGCTGGCCTGACCCTCGGCGAGAACCGTCGCGGCGTCATTCGCCGATTTCGTGACGACGCCGAGGATGAGGTCGCGAAGCGCGACCGTCTCGCCGGCCACGAGGTTGAGCTTCGAGGGTGCTCGTGTTGCTGCATGCAGCGAGACGGGCAACTCCTGATCGAGTTTCAGCCTGCCGCTTTCGACGCCCTGGAACGTAATGTAGAGGGTCATCATCTTGGTGAGCGAGGCGGGATAGTTCTGCACATCGGCATTATGCTCTTCGAGCACTTGTCCGGTTTCGGCATCGATGACGATCGACGAAACTTTTGCTTGAGCGGCGATGGCGTTGCTGATCGGCCCGAATACCGTCCCCGCGACGACTAGCGCCGTCAGGACGAATCCTGCCGTTTGAATCCTATGCATCACGCTCGTCACGCCTGAACCCCCCGTCAGCGGTAAGTGTCGTCGATGATTCAACTGTCACGAGATTAAGGAATGATTGACTCTGTGTCCACGATTTCTCTTTACGCACATTTTTTCAAGAAATTGCGATGACGGCACGAAGCCGGCACCGGAATCGCGTGCTTGAACGAGCCTGGCGGATGGCCATCTGAGTTATGCTGCATTGCAGCGTACGGGGATTGCTTACGGGGATTGGCTGTTGCGGAGAGATTCGATGAGGAGGCCGGCCAAGTCGGATGCGCGACCAACGCCGACGAGCCGCAGATCCGAGGTCGTCGCTTCCGCGGCCGCTGCGCCAGATGAGCCTGCGGCGGCTATCGCGGTTGGCCTGCAGGAGGTCGGCGCCGAGCTTGCCGCTTATGCCGAACAGACGCTCGATCAGGCGGTCAATCTGGCGCGCTCGCTGATTGATGTCGGGTCGCTGGCCCAGGTCATCGCCTTGCAGCAGAATTTCGCGCAGGCAATTCTGGCGACGCTGATCGCCGGCTCGGCACGCGTCACCGAAATCTCGCTACGAACAGGGGAGCTTTTGATCGGCGGGGCAGATTTGCCGCATGATGCCGCTCCGCGGGACGGGGCGGGGTGACGAGGTGACGACGCGTCCGCTGGCGATAGCGCGGTCGATTCGGCTATCATTGACGTGCCGGTCGCCGCTAAGCTGGTGAGCAGGCGAGCCCGCTTAGGCGCGCAAGGGCATCCGGCGTCGGCGGCGCTCTCGGACCGGGCGGTGCCGCGATTTCCCGATGGGGGCTTTTCGCGGCGCAGATCCACCCAATATCTTGATGGCGGCAATCGTGTATCAGAACGACCGGAGATGAGCGGCATCGAAAAACGCGGCGGCGATGAGAGCCCCACCACCGGCATCGTCGTCAAGGCCAAGCCGAAGACGAAGAAGCCATCGATGTACAAGGTTCTCATGCTGAACGACGACTATACCCCGATGGAGTTCGTCGTCCACATTCTGGAGCGGTTTTTCAGCAAGACGCGGGACGAAGCAACGCGCATCATGTTGCACGTGCATCGTCGCGGGGTCGGTATCTGCGGCGTTTTTACCTACGAGGTTGCCGAGACGAAGGTGACGCAGGTGATGGACTTTGCCCGGCAACACCAGCATCCTCTGCAGTGCACCTTGGAAAAGGAATGACACTACGGCGGTTTCCAGGAAAGGAATAAACGAGCGTGCTCTCGCGCAACCTTGAGAAGACACTGCATCGCGCGCTGGCTCATGCGAATGAGCGGCGGCACGAATACGCAACGCTCGAGCACCTGCTTCTCGCGATGACCGAGGACCAGGATGCCATCGCCGTCTTGCGGGCGTGCTCCGTCGATCTCGAAAAGCTGCGACGCGACCTTGCAAACTACGTCGACAACGAGCTGTCGAATTTGATCTCAACGCATGTCGAGGACGCGAAGCCGACGGCGAGCTTCCAGCGTGTCCTCCAGCGCGCCGCGATCCACGTACAATCCTCGGGTCGCGAGGAGGTCACCGGCGCCAACGTCATCGTGGCCATGTTCGCAGAGCGCGAGAGCCACGCGATCTATTTCCTGCAGGAGCAGGACATGACGCGGTTCGATGCCGTGAACTATATCTCGCACGGCATCGCCAAGGCGCCGGGCCGCTCGGAAACGCGGCGCCCCGCCGGCGCCGAGGAGGAGGAGCGGGCAGAGAAGGGCCAGAAGCGCGGCCACGACTCGCTCGACGCCTACTGCGTCAACCTCAACAAGAAGGCGAAGAGCGGCAAGATCGACCCTCTTATCGGCCGCGAGAAGGAGGTCGACCGGACCATCCAGATCCTCTGCCGCCGCTCGAAGAACAACCCGCTCTACGTCGGCGATCCCGGCGTCGGCAAGACCGCGATCGCCGAGGGCTTGGCGCGGCGCATCGTCCAAAAGGAGGTGCCCGAGGTCCTGCTCAACGCGACGATCTTCGCGCTCGACATGGGCGCGCTGCTCGCCGGCACCCGCTATCGCGGCGATTTCGAGGAGCGGCTCAAGGCGGTCCTGACCGAGCTCGAGGCACAGCCCGGTGCTGTGCTGTTCATCGACGAGATCCATACCGTGATCGGCGCTGGCGCCACCTCCGGCGGCGCGATGGACGCTTCCAACCTGCTGAAGCCGGCCCTCGCCGGCGGCGCGATCCGCTGCATCGGCTCGACGACGTACAAGGAATATCGCAACTACTTCGAGAAGGATCGCGCGCTCGTCCGCCGCTTCCAGAAGATCGATGTCAACGAGCCTTCGGTCGAGGATGCCGTCAAGATTCTGCGCGGCCTCAAGCCGTACTACGAGCGTCATCACAAGGTTCGCTATACGGCCGACGCGATCCGTGCGGCAGTCGAGCTCTCGGCGCGCTACATCAACGATCGCAAGCTGCCGGACAAGGCGATCGACGTGATCGACGAGACCGGTGCGGCGCAGATGCTGGTGCCCGAGAACCGCCGGCGTAAGACGATCACCGCCAAGGAGGTCGAGGCCGTCATCGCGACGATGGCGCGGATCCCCCCGAAGAGCGTCTCGCGCGACGATCGCGAAACTTTGAAGAACCTGCACCGCGACCTCAAGACGATGGTCTTCGGCCAGGACAACGCGATCGAGGCGCTCGTCTCGGCGATCAAGCTGTCGCGGGCCGGGTTGCGCGACGCCGAGAAGCCGATCGGCTCCTATCTCTTCTCGGGCCCGACCGGCGTCGGCAAGACCGAGGTCGCGCGTCAGCTCGCCCGCACGCTCGGCATCGAGATCACGCGCTTCGACATGTCCGAGTACATGGAGCGGCACACCGTCTCGCGGCTGATCGGCGCCCCTCCGGGCTATGTCGGCTTCGATCAGGGCGGCTTGCTGACCGATGCCATCGACCAGCACCCGCATTCGATCCTGCTGCTCGACGAGATCGAGAAGGCGCATCCCGATCTCTTCAACATCCTGCTGCAGGTGATGGATTACGGAAAGCTGACCGACCACAACGGCAAGTCGGTCGATTTCCGCAACGTCATCCTGATCATGACGACCAACGCCGGCGCCGCCGACATGGCGAAGCGGGCGATCGGCTTCGGCAGCGAGGTGCGTACCGGCGACGACGAGGAGGCGATCAACAAGCTGTTCACGCCGGAGTTCCGCAACCGGCTCGACGCGACGATCTCCTTCGCGCCGCTGAACGAGGAGACGATCAGCCGCGTCGTCGACAAGTTCGTCCTCCAGCTCGAGGAGCAGCTCGCCGACCGCAACGTCACGATCGAGCTCAACGCCGAGGCGCGCAAGTGGCTCGCCGACAAGGGCTACGACAAGCTGTTCGGCGCGCGCCCCCTGGCCCGCGTCATCCAGGAGCACATCAAGAAGCCGCTTGCGGAGGAGCTGCTCTTCGGGCGCCTCGCCAAAGGCGGCATCGTCCGCGTCACCTGTGCCGACGACAAGCTCGCGTTCGAGTTCATCGAGCGCCCGGCGGCGCCGATGCCGAAGGAGCCCGAGCTCGTCCAATAGGCGGACGGCGGATATCGACGATCGAGGGCCGGGCGGCAGCGTCCGGCCCTCGTCGTTTCAGGCACTTGCGTGCCATGCCGGAAGGGAGGGTCGATGGCGCGCCGACGGAAGATCTGGCATCTGGCGACCGCCAACGGCGTCCCGGTTCGCTCGCTCTGGGTCGCGCTGGTCGTCGGCTCGATCCTCAATCTGATCAACCAGGGCGATGCGCTGCTCGGCGCCGCATCGGTCGACTGGATCAAGCTGCTGTTGACCTATCTCGTGCCCTATTGCGTCAGCACCTACGGTGCGGTGAGCGTCCAACTCGCCGCCGAGCGCGGACCGATCGCGGGGTCCGGCGCCTGATTCCGCGGCCTGCGGCGCGCCGCGAGAGCGTCGAGGACCGCCCGAAAGATGTCGCGCTGAACATTGCTGCCGCCGAGCGCGCCGAGGCGCCGGCGCAAGCCGGCCGCGCGATCGGCCGTGGCGTGCGGGAGTTGCCTTGCCGCCTCGATCAGCGCATCGGCCATGCCGACGCCGATCGAGGCCGCTATCCCGGCCTGCGTACCGCGGCCGCGCCGGGCGCCATCGTGCATCGCGCTGCGCGGCGATGCCGCGGCATGCGGGCGCTTTGCCCCGATGAGACAGATCAGATAATGCAGCCGCGCGAAAACGAGCACGGAATCCGCGACCCGGCGCTCGGCGTTCTCGGCCAGCTCCTGCCAGCGCCGGCCGACATCGATGCCGCGATCCTCCAGCCGGCGCAGCAGCGATGCCGCGTTGGCGACGTCGCGGAAATCGTCGCTGCGCACGGCGGCGACCAGTCCCGTGCCGAAGACGAGGCCGAGCGTCTCGACCAGCGTCATGGCGCCGCGCGTTCGGCGACCGGATCGTCGGAAGAGGGCGCCGCGGCGGGGTGGCACGCGGCGGATTTCGCGGCATGCGCCTCGAGAAGCGCGTGCAGCCGGCGTACGGTGCTGCTGCCGGTGGTGGTGAACTAAAACGGCAGCATCGCATGCAGCGTGCCGCACAACCCGGCGAGCATCATCGCGCCGCCGATCCCGACGGCGAAGCGGAGATGCTCGCCGTAGCTCTCGCCGACGGAGGCCGGACGCTCCAGGAACAAGCGTTTCACAATCATTGCTGAAACAGGCCAAGTCGCGAGGCAGTATACCGACGACGGCCGGTGCGATTATTGTCTAACGATTCGGTTGCATTTGGAAGTGACCTGAATCACCGGACTCGGGCTCGGACGCGCCGGGCGCGAGGAAGCCGTGCGCGACGGCATCCTCGATCAGCCGCTCGGTGTAGGCCCACAGGCGCTGCGAGCCTTCGGCGATGCTGCGGTTGCGCATGATCACCTGCTCGACGGTGATGCCGTGCTGGCGCCAAGTGCTGCCTTCCGTGTGATAGTTGTGGAGCAGGGGCTGGAGCCGGTCGAGGGCCGCGGCAAAGGCGGCGTCCGGCGTCTGCCGCGCCTCGAACTCCTGCCAGAGCGACCGCAGCTCTGTCCCTTGATCCGGCGGCAGCAGGCCGAAGATCCGCTCCGCCGCCTCGGCCTCGCGCGCCGCCTTGTCGAGGTTCGCGGCGACGTCGTAGACGAAGGTGTCGCCGGCGTCGATCTCGACGAGGTCGTGGACCAGCAGCATGCGGATGACGCGCCCGATGTCGACCGGCCGCTCGGCATAATCGGCGAGGGTGATCGCCATCATCGCGAGATGCCAGGAATGCTCCGCCGTGTTCTCGCGCCGCGACTGGTCGATGAGCAGCGTCTGGCGCAGCACCGTCTTCAGCTTGTCGATCTCGAGGATGAAGCCGATCTGCTGGCTGAGGCGGTCGATGCCGGCGGGGTCCATGACGGAAGCGCCGCTCAGCCGCATTGCGCGCGGTGGCGCATCAGATGATCGGCGAGGACGCAGGCCAGCATCGCCTCGCCGACCGGCACCGCACGGATCCCGACGCAGGGGTCGTGGCGGCCCTTGGTCGAGACCTCGATCTCCTGGCCCGATGCGGTAATCGTCCGGCGCGGCGTCAGGATCGAGCTGGTCGGCTTGACCGCGAAGCGGACGACGATGTCCTGCCCGGTCGAGATACCGCCCAGGATGCCGCCTGCCTGATTCGAGAGAAACACCGGCTTGCCGTCCTGCAGCCGCATCTCGTCGGCGTTCTCCTCGCCGGACAACGCGGCGGCGGCGAAGCCGGCGCCGATCTCGACGCCTTTGACGGCGTTGATCGTCATCAGCGCCCGCGCGATGTCGCCGTCCAGCTTGTCGTAGATGGGATCGCCGAGGCCCGCGGGGATCCCGGATGCCACGACCTCGATCACGGCGCCGACCGAGGAGCCGGATTTGCGGATCCCGTCGAGATATTCCGCCCAGCGCGCCGCGGTCGCGGCGTCGGGGCACCAGAAGGGATTGCCCTCGACGGTGTTCCAGTCCCATTTCGCGCGGTCGATCGCATGCGGCCCGATCTGGATCAACGCGCCGCGGATCGCGACGCCGGGCCCGAGGAATTTTTCCAGGATTTTGCGCGCGATCGCGCCGGCGGCGACGCGGGTCGCGGTCTCGCGCGCCGAGGCGCGGCCGCCGCCGCGATAGTCGCGGATGCCGTATTTCGCCCAGTAGGTATAGTCGGCGTGGCCCGGCCGGAAACTGTCCTTGATGTTGGTGTAGTCGTGCGAGCGCTGGTCGGTGTTCTCGATCAGCAGCGAGATCGGCGTGCCGGTCGTCTCGCCCTCGAAGACGCCCGACAGGATCTTGACCTCGTCGGCCTCCTGGCGCTGCGTCGTGTAACGCGAGGTTCCCGGCCGCCGACGGTCGAGATAGCGCTGGATATCTGCCTCTTTGAGCGCGATCCGCGGCGGCGCGCCGTCGATGACGCAGCCGATCGCCGGCCCGTGGCTCTCGCCCCAGCTGGTGAAGCGGAAAACCGTGCCGAAGGTATTGCCGGCCACCGCGAGACCCGTCAGACGGTCGAGATGTCGGGCGCGTCGACCGCCTTCATGCCGACGACGTGGTAGCCGCAATCGACGTGATGGACCTCGCCGGTGACGCCGGACGACAGCTCGCTGAGGAGATAGACGCCGGCGCCGCCGACGTCCTCGATCGTCACGTTGCGCTTCAGCGGCGCATTATACTGGTTCCATTTGATGATATAGCGGATGTCGCTGATCCCCGAGGCGGCCAGCGTCTTGATCGGCCCCGCCGAGATCGCGTTGACACGGATGTTCTGGCCGCCGAGGTCGACCGCGAGATAACGTACGCTGGCCTCGAGCGCCGCCTTGGCGACGCCCATGACGTTATAGTGCGGCACGACTCGCTCGGAGCCGGCGTAGGTCAGGGTCAGGAACGAGCCGCCCGCCGTCATCAGCGGCGCAGCGCGGCGGCAGATGTCGGTGAAGGAAAAGCACGAGATGTCCATCGTCCGGGTGAAATTGGACCGGCTCGTGTCCAAATACTTGCCCTTGAGTTCTTCCTTCTCGGAGAAGGCGATGGCGTGCACCAGGAAGTCGAGTCGTCCCCAGCGTGCCTCGACCGCCGCGAAGGTGGCATCGAGGCTGGCCTCGTCGGTGACGTCGCACTCGACGAGGAAGTCGCTGCCGACGCTCTCGGCCAGCGGCCGGACGCGCTTCTCCAGCGCCTCTCCCTGGAAGGTGAAGGCGAGCTCGGCGCCGTGGCTATGCGCGGCGGCGGAAATTCCCCAAGCCAGCGACCGGTCGTTCGCGACGCCCATGACGAGGCCACGTTTGCCGGCCATGAGCGGCTGTGCATCACTCATTGAGAAAACCATCCTCGAAAGTCGGTGCGGCGGGGCAGGGCCCCGCAAGGCTGCGGCATCCTACACGATCGGCGGAGGCCGGGCCAAGCGCGGGTTGTGCCGCCGCGGGCGCGGTTCCGATCCGGTAATGCATTAGGCAACAAATGATTTCGCCCCAGTTACGACTGAGACGCAGCGGCGCGACGCTCGTCGCGTTCACGCGCTACGCGGTGGCGCGGTTCATCGCCGACGGGTGCCTGACCGGCGCCGGCGCGCTCAGCTATACTTCGCTGGTCTCGCTGGTGCCGCTGACCGCGATCGTCCTGGCGATTCTTTCGGCCTTTCCGATCTTCGACGCCGCCCGCGAGCATTTTCTCGAGGTGCTGCTGCAGTACGTCGTTCCCGCGGTAGGCGAGGAGACGGCGTGGTGGTTTCAATATTTCGCCGGCGCGGCGGCGCGGACGACCGCGGTCGGCGTGATCGCGCTGGTCATCACCGCGATCCTGCTGCTCGCGACGATCGAGGAGCAGCTGCACAGCATCTGGCGGGTCCGCATCCCGCGGACCTGGCTCTACCGCGTCCTCGTCTATTGGACCGTACTGACCCTTGGCCCGCTGCTGATTGGCGTCGGACTCTCGCTGTCGGGCTATCTCGACAGCCTCGCGCGGAGCGCCGGGTTCGACGCGCAGACGGTCGAGCAGGTGGCGGCCGCAGGTTTCCATCGCGTCGCGCTGATCGTTCCCTTCGTGCTCGAGACGATGGCCGGAACGATGGTCTACGCGCTGATCCCGAACTGCACGGTGCGCTGGCGCGAGGCGCTGGTCGGAGCGATCGTCGCCGCCGTAGCGATCGAGCTGCTCAAGCTCGGGTTCGGCCTCTATATCGCGCGGATCGCATCGTATCAGACGGTCTACGGCGCGCTGGCCGCGATCCCGATCTTCCTCCTCTGGATGTATATCTGCTGGGCGGCGATCCTGTTCGGCGCCGTGGTCGCGGCGGCGCTGCCGCAATGGCGGGTCGACCGCGGCGAGAAGAACGTCTCGGCCGGCGGCCGGCATCTCGGCGTCGCGCTCGCCTTGCTGGCGGCGCTCGCCGAGCGCAGCGATTCGGGCGGCACCAGCACGACGCCCGAGCTGGCGCGCCGCCTCGGCCTCGCCGCCTCGACGGTCGAGGATCATCTGGTGCCGCTGCAGGAGGCCGGCTTCGTCGTGGCGGCGAGCGACGGCGGCTGGGTCCTCGCGCGCTCCCTGGCATCGACGAAGCTGTTCGACCTCTATCGCGTGATGCGACTGCCGCTCGCCGGCAGCTGGGACGCCGGCGAGGCCGAGCTGCCGTGGCAGGAGCGCATCGTCGGCGCCATGCAGCGGCTTGCCGCGGCCGAGGCGGATGCGATGAGCGTCAGCCTTGCTTCGCTGCTGGCGAAGCCCGACATCGAAGACGGTCCCGAGCTGCTGCAGTCGCGGCGCCGCCTCAAGCCTTAGAGCGCTTTCGTCTTCGGCGAATTCGCTCCAACCTAAAAGGGCGGAGCAGTCTCAATGAGATGGTATCGCAAAGCGATTCCATCTCATCCGATACTGCTCTTGGGGCCCGGACTCAAGGGCCCCGGCCTCACTCGGTCGCGATCTTTTCGCGCACCGCGTAGCCGTGCTTGCGCGACCAGGTCTCGAGGAATTGCGTCAGCTCCGGATCGGGGGGCTCCGGCAGCACGATCCGCAGCGTCACGTAATGGTCGCCCGCGGCGGCGGCGCCCTGCGGCGCCATGCCCTTGCCGCGCAGCCGCATCTTCGTGCCATTGTTCGATCCCGCCGGCACCTTGAGCGTCACCGCGCCGTGGATCGTCGGCGCCGTGACGGTCGCGCCGAGCACCGCCTCGGGCAGGCTGACCGCCAGCTCGGCGTGGATGTCGCGATCCTTGCGGGTGAAAATGTCGTGCGGCTGCACCGTGATCTCGATCAGCGCGTCGCCGGCCGGAGCGCCGCCCTTTCCCGGGTGTCCCTGCCCCTTGAGGCGGAGCGTCTGGCCGCTCTCGATACCGGGCGGGACGGTGATGTCGAGCACCTTGCCGTCACCCATCGTGACGCGTTTCTTCGCGCCGAGCGCGGCCTCCAGGAAGGGAACCGGCAGCGCGAAAGTCGCATCGCCGCCCTTCGCGGCACCGGTCCCGTATGCCGTGCCGCCGCGGCGCGCCCGCATCAGATCGGCGAAGAGGTCGTCGACGAAGACGTCGTCGTCCGGGAAGCCGCCGGGCCGCGCGCCGCCGCCGCGCGGGCTGCTCTGGCGAAAGCCGCGCTCGGCGCCGCTCGCGTCGATCTCGCCGCGGTCGAAGCGCGCCCGTTTGGTAGGGTCGGACAGGATCTCGTAGGCGGCGGTCAGCTCCTTGAACTGCTGCTCGATCCGCTTGTTGCCCGGATTCATGTCGGGATGCAGTTTTTTCGCCAGCTTGCGATAGGCGCGCTTGATCTCGTCGGCCGGCGCCGTGCGGCGCAGCCCGAGGACGTCGTAAGGATCTTTCATGCTCTGATCATGTCTCTCTCCCGGCGATCTTCGCCCGGAAGCGCCCGCATGGCAATTGTCACGCGGCGCCG
>JAQGID010000259.1 GCA_028291405.1 Rhodospirillales bacterium
CCCTTGTCGGCCGTCGCATCGGTCTGGTAGACGATTCCCAACGGCGCCTCGTTGCGTTCGACGAGAAGAAGCGCGCCGCGGACGTTCTCGGCCGACGCGACCTTGGCCGACACCGAGGCCCAGACGCCGAGCTTCTCCAGCGCCGCCTTGCCGTATTTCCCGGCCGGCACGGAGGCCGGATCGGCCATCGCCAGATGGCCATCGCCCAACGACTTGGCGAGCGGGAAGTCCGGCGCGATCGTCAGGCTGATCGTGCTGCTCGCCGGCGCGACCAGCACCAGCTTGTTGCCGAGGATGTTGGAGCGGGTCGCCGGCTTGATCTGATTCTTGCCGGCGAGATAATCCATCCAGTCGAGATCCGCGGAAATGAAGATATCCGCCGGTGCGCCGGCCTCGATCTGCTTGGCGAGGGCGGAGCTCGCGGCGTAGGAGGTCTTCGCCGCCTGGTGCTTGTCGCGCTCGTAGAGCGCGTTCACCTCGTCGAGTGCGTCCTTGAGGCTCGCCGCGGCGAAGACCAGGAGATCCGGGCCCTCGGCATGCGCGACCGGAGCGGTCGCGACCGTTGCCAGACCGACGAGTACCACTGCTGCCAGGATCCGTCGTGCGAAAGACGGTAGCTTGTGGATCATCGTCATCGTGTTCTCCTCGGGTCATGATTCGTTATATTTTCAGGTATACATCCCTGCGTAAAGCGATTCGCGCGATTGGACGATGCACTGAAGCGAGATTGCCGCACCGGGGATTGTAAAGAGCACGGATACGGCTCGTTCACCCTCTACGATATATCTGCTAGGATACTGCGCCTGCGACGCTCCACGGCTCAGGACCGCCCGATGCCCTCGACTTATACCGCGACCGATGCCGCCGCCTACGAACGCCTGATGGGCCGCTGGAGCCGCGAGCTGGCGGAACAGTTCATCGCCTTCGCCGGGATCGCCGATGGCGATCGCATCCTCGACCTCGGTTGCGGCACCGGCAGCCTCGCCTTCGCGCTAGCCGCACGCCGGGAGCCGGCGGCAGTGACCGGCGTCGATATCGCCGAGCCCTATGTCGCTCATGCGCAGGCGCAGAGCAGCGATCCGCGTCTGTCGTTCCGTAGCGGCGACGCGGACGCGCTCGATCTTCCCGACGGCAGCTTCGACCGCTGCTATTCGCTGTTGGCGCTCAATTTCGTGCCACAGCCGCTGCGGGCAGTGCGGGAGATGCGGCGCGTGACGCGGGCCGGGGGCGCGATTGCCACGGCAGTCTGGGATTTCGCCGGTGGTCTCACCTATCAGCGTATTTTCTGGGACACGGCAGCGGCGCGCGATCCGAAGGCGGCGGCTGCGCGCGCCCGTCAATACGCCGCCGCATTGACCTGGCCGGGCGAACTCGAAGCCGCCTTCGCAGAGGCCGGGGTGCGCGACATCGTCGCCGCCTCGCTGACGATGCGGATGGTCTACGCCGACTTCGCCGATTACTGGGAACCGATCGCCAGCGCGCAGGGCCCGGTCGGCGATTACGTCAGGCAGCTCGATCCCGGATCGCTGGCTGGGCTCGCCGACGCGGTCGGAGCCGCCTATCTCGCCGGCCGGCCCGACGGTCCGCGCAGCATGACCGCAACCGCCTGGGCCGCCAAAGGAACGGCGTGAGATGTCGGAACGCGGCGGCACGCACCATGTTCTTTCCACGCGACCTCCAGAGGAGAAGATCATGAAGCTCAGCGCGCGCAACCAGATCAAGGGCACCATCGTCGCGGTGACCAAGGGCCAGACCACGGCGCATGTCCGGATCGACATCGGCAATGGCGTGATCATCACCTCCTCCATCACCAACGAGGCGGTCGACGATCTCGGCCTCAAGGTCGGCGGCGCCGCCATGGCGGTGATCAAGGCATCGGACGTGATGGTCGCAACATGAGGCTGCGGCCGCTCGCGGCGGCGCTCGTCGCTGCCGCGCTTCTCCCGTTCGCCGTCTCCGCACAGACCGTTTTCACCGACGATGGCGGGCGGAGCGTCACGATCCCATTGCACGTCGCTCACGTCCTGCCCGCCGGACCGCCAGCCTCGGCCGACATGCTGATGATGGCGCCGGAGAAGCTCGTCGGCACGACCCGCGGTCTGAGCCCGGCGGAGGCGGCGTTCCTGCCACCGGCGGCCGGTTCCTTGCCGGCGCTCGGACGGCTCACCGGGCGCGGCAACACGATCAACCTCGAGACCGTCGTCAAGGCGGCGCCCGATCTCGTGCTCGACCTCGGCTACGTCAGCGACACTTTCGTCTCGCTCGCCGACCGCGTACAGCAGCAGACCGGCATCCCCTATGTGCTGATCGGCGGCGGCCTCGCCGACACGCCGTCGACGCTGCGCAAGCTCGGCACCGTGCTCGGCACGCCGGGGCGCGCCGAGGCGCTGGCGCGCTATGCCGAGGAGACGCTGGCGCTGCTGAAGGATCGCATCGCCGCCGTGCCGCCGGACAAGCGGCCGTCGATCTACGTCGCGCGTGGCCCGCGCGGCCTCGAGACCGGGATTGCCGGCTCGATCAATGCCGAGGCGATCGAACTCGCCGGCGGGCGCAACGTCGCGACCCCGACGCTCGGCGCGCGCGGCCTCGCCACCGTCTCGATGGAGCAGATCCTCGCCTGGCAGCCGGATGTCGTCATCACGATCGACGCCGGCTTCTACCAGACGGTCTGGAGCGACCCGCTGTGGCAGCAGCTCGCCGCGGTCAAGGCGAAGCAAATCTACCTCGCCCCGACGCAACCCTTCGGCTGGGTGGATGAGCCGCCCGCCGCCAACCGGTTGATCGGCTTGCGCTGGCTGGCGAAACTGCTCTATCCCTCGCTGTTTCCCGAAGATATCCGCAGCGAGGCGCGCCGCTTCTATGCCCTCTTCTATCAGCGAGAGCCGAGCGACCAGCAGCTCAAAGCCCTTCTCGCCGGCACGACGCCGCCGAGCTGAATTGCGCGCCGCCCCTGTTCTGGCCGGGGCGCTGATCCTGCTCTTCGCCGCCGTTCTCGTCGCGCTCGCGGTCGGGGCCTATCCGGTGACGCCAGCGATGCTCGCGTCGCTGCTCTGGGCGAAGCTGCGCTTCCTGCCGGATTCGAGCACCGCCGCGGCGACCGTGATCTTCGCCATCCGGGGCCCGCGCATCCTTGGCGCGATCCTGGTCGGCGCCGCCCTCGCCAGCGCCGGCGCCGCCTATCAAGGGCTCTTCCGCAATCCCCTCGTGTCGCCGGACATTCTCGGCGTCTCGTCGGGGGCGGCGCTGGGCGCCGTCCTCGGCATCTTTCTCGCCCTTCCGGTCGCCGGGATCGAGGCGGCCGCCTTCGCCGGCGGCCTCGTCGCCGTCATATTCGTCTACGGCGTCGCGGCGGCGATCCGGGGCCGCGATCCGGTCCTCGTGCTGGTGCTGAGCGGCGTCGTCATCGGCTCGCTGATGGGCTCCGGCGTGGCGCTGATGAAATTCCTCGCCGATCCGGAGAACCAGCTTCCCGCCATCACCTTCTGGCTGCTCGGCAGCCTCGCCGCGTTCAACCGTTCCGATTTCCTGCCGATCGCCGTGCCGGTCGCGCTCGCGCTGCTGCCGCTGATCCTGCTGCGCTGGCAGCTCGACGTCATGACGCTCGGCGACGAGGAGGCCACCGCCCTCGGCGTCCGCGTCCGGCTGGTGCGGATCAGCATCGTCGCGGCGGCGACGCTGATGACGGCAGCGGCGGTCTCGGTCAGCGGCATCGTCGGCTGGGTCGGGCTGGTGGTGCCGCATATCGCGCGGCTGATCGTCGGGCCGTCCTTCGCTCGGCTGCTGCCGATGGCGGCGCTGCTCGGCGCCGCCTATCTCCTGCTGGTCGACACGGCGGCGCGCACGCTCGGGACGATCGAGCTGCCGCTCGGTGTGCTGACGGCGGTGATCGGCACGCCGGTGTTCCTGGTGCTGCTAGCGCGTGGCCGTCGAGGCTGGAATTGAGCACGGGCCTTGGTGTCGAAGATCTGAGCTTCGGCTATCGCGGCCGCATCGTCGGCGGTCCGGTGAGCTTCGCCGTCGCCCCCGGCGAGGTGCTCTGCCTGCTGGGTCCGAACGGCGGCGGCAAGACGACGCTGTTCAAGACGGTGCTCGGCCTGCTGGCGCCGCTTGCCGGCCAGATCCTGCTGGACGGCGCCGATACCGCAGGCTGGAATCCGCGGCGGCGCGCCCAGGCGATCGGCTATGTCCCGCAAAGCGGCGCCGGGCAGTTCCCCTTCACGGTCCACGAGATGGTGCTGATGGGCCGCACCGCGCATCGCGGCACCTTCGCCGCCCCGTCCGCCGCGGACCATGATGCGGCCGACAAGGCGCTGGAAACGCTGGGCATCGCGGCTCTCGGCGAGCGCGACTGGCTGCGCCTCAGCGGCGGCGAGCGTCAGCTGGCGCTGGTCGCGCGCGCCCTGGCCCAGGAGCCGCGGCTGCTGATCCTCGACGAGCCGACCGCCAATCTCGATTTTGGCAACCAGCTGCGTGTCCTGGAACAGGTTCGCGGCCTTGCCGCCGGCGGGCTCGCGGTGCTGTTCTCGACGCATCACCCCGAGCAGGCCTTCGCCTGCGCGACGCAGGTCGCGTTGCTGAAGGACGGCGCCCTGGCACGGATCGGCACGCCCAATGCGACGATCACCGCCGAGACGATGCAGCTCCTCTACGGCACCGAGGTCGACATCGTCAGCGTCGGCGCCGCGATGAAGGCCTGCGTGCCGCGCGCCTGGCGCGAGGCGCGATAGCGTCTCAGCCTGCCTTCGCCGCCTGGATCGCCCGCCATACACGTTCCGGCGTCGCCGGCATCTCGATGTGCCTGACGCCGAGCCCGGAGAGCGCGTCGACCACGGCATTGGTCACAGCGCCGAGCGCCGGCGTCGTGCCGCCCTCGCCGCCCGGCCGGATGCCATAGCGGTGACTGGTCGCCGGGACCTCGACGAGCTTGCAATTGAACGACGGCAGGAAATCCGCGCGCGGCACGGCGTAATCCATGAACGACGCCGACATCAGCTGGCCGCTCTCGCGATCGTAGTGGCAGGCCTCGAGCAGCGCCTGGCCGATGCCCTGGGCGGCGGCCCCGTGGGTCTGGCCGTGCAGGATCATCGGGTTGATCGCGAGCCCGACGTCGTCGATACCCGACCAGGCGACGATCTTCACGAGGCCGGTGTCGGGATCGATCTCGACCTCGCAGATATGCGTGCCGGACGGATAGGCCCCGACCGGTACGGTCTGGTCGCCGATCCCGTCGAGCTTACCGCGCAGCTCCTCCGGCAGATCGTCCCGCGTCGCCGCCGCCTGCGCGACCTCGAAGATGCCGAGGCGGCGGTCGGTGCCCTTGATCTCGAAGAAGCCGGCGTGAAACTCGATATCCATCGGCGAGGCTTCGAGGACGAAGCCGGCGATCTTCTTGCCCTTCTCGATGATCTCGTCCGTCGCGGTGCCGATGACGAGGCTGGCGAGCCGCATCGAGCGGCCGGAATGCGAGCCGCCACCGGCCGAAACGCGCGCCGTGTCGTGCGCGACGTAATCGACGCTCTCGAAGGGGACGCCAAGCCAGGTGTTGAGCAGCTGCGCGAAGCTCGTCTCGTGGCCTTGGCCGCTGTTCATGGTGCCCAGCACCAGCTCAACGCGGCCCTTCGGATCGACGGTGACCTCGGCGCGCTCGCGCGGGAAGCCGCCGGCGCCCTCGATGTAATTGCCGATGCCGATTCCACGTAGCTTGCCGCGGCTTCGCGATTCTTCGCGACGGGACGGGAAATTGTCCCAGTCGGCGAGGGCGAGCGCGGCATCCATCGCCTTCTCATATTCGCCGCTGTCGTAAGTGATGCCGACGCCGTTAGTATAGGGCATCGCCTCGGGCGGAATCATGTTCCGCCGGCGCAACGCGACGGGATCGAAGCCATGCTCGTCGCAGGCGAGATCGACCAGCCGTTCGATGATGTAGATCGCCTCCGGCCGGCCGGCGCTGCGGTACGGAGTCGTCGGCGGCGTGTTGGTCAGGGCTGCGATGCCGCGGAAGTGCACCGCCGGGATGCGATACATCCCCGACATGATGCCAAGTCCCTTGCGCAGCGGCACGTAGGACAGCGTATGTCCGCCGACGTTGCTGAGGTTCGTCCCGCGCACCGCGAGGAAATTCCCGTCGGCGTCGAGCGCCAGCTCGGCATCGACCTGGAGATCGCGCCCCTGGTAGTCGCTGAGGAAGGATTCCGTGCGGTCGCCGAGCCATTTGATCGGCCGCCCGATCCGGCGCGCCGCCCAGGGCAGCAACGCGTATTCGGGAAAGAATGAGTTGCGCGTGCCGAAATTTCCGCCCATGTCCCCGCAGAGCGTTCGTACCTGCTCCGGCGGCACGTCGAGGGCGCTGGAGAGGTCGGCCTTCTCCCGGACGACGCCGCTGCCGGTGCCGGCATGAAGCGTATAGAGATTGGCGGCCGAATCGTATTCCGCTACCGCGTTTCGCGGCTCCATCGGCGTGCCGGTAACCCGCTGGATCCAGGTCTGGAGGCGCACCCTATGCGCTGCCCTGGCGAAGGCCGCCTCGGTCGCCGCCTTGTCGCCGACCTCGACGTCGACGACGAGGTTCGAGCCGTTCTCCTCCCACACCAGCGGCGCGCCGGGCTCGAGCGCGTCGGTCGCCATCGCGATCGCCGGCAGCATCTCGTAGTCGACCTCGACCAGCTCGGCACCGTCCTTCGCCGCGTTCTGCGTTTCCGCGATCACGATGACGACGGGCTCGCCGACGTAGCGAACCTTGTCGACCGGCAGGATCGGCTGCGCCTTGACGAAGGTCTCGAGGTTGAAGCGCACCACGACATCGGCGCCGCCGACCAGCGACGCACCATGGTTCAGCGCCTGGTGCCCGTCGGCGAGAAACTCCTCGCCGGTGAAGACCGCGATGACGCCGGGCGCCTCCTCGGCCGCGCTCTTGTCAATCGAGACGATCCTTGCATGGGCGTGCGGCGAGCGAACGAGCGCGGCGAAGGCCATGCTGGGGAGAAAGAGGTCCGTGACGTACTGGCCGCTGCCGGTCAGCAGGCGAAAATCCTCCTTGCGCCGAACCGATTGTCCGATGCCCTTCCCCGCCCCAGGCTTGTCGTTCACGTCAAAGCTCCCCTCGATACCGCCCGTCGACCAGATCGCCGGGCGCAGCCGTGGCAGGCGCGCGCGACCGATTTCGATCCCGACGATAGCCTCCCCGCTACCGGGTATCGAGCATCTCGGCGCCGCAATCAAGTCCTCGGCTGATCAACGACGCGCGGCGCCCGCTTCCTCACGCCGTCTGCCGAAAGACGTCGCCGACGGATTTGATCAGGCCTGCGTCCTTTGCGGCGTATCCCGGCAGCTTCGAAACGGCGACATCGAATTCCGGACTCCGCATGATCGCCAGGACGCGCTTCATCGGTTCCTGCTCGATCAGCAGCTTGAGGCAGACGAAGACGTAATCCTCGGTGACGAGCCGGATGAAATCGAGACCGAATTGCCGGGCGGCCGCCTCGACGCCGAAGCTCGCGTCGGCCATATCGCTCGCGACATAGGCCGCGACGGCGGCATGGGTGAACTCGACCTGGGCATAGCCGTTGATGCCCACGCCGTCGATCCCGTGCTGGGCCAGGAGCTGCTCGAACAGGAGCCGGGTGCCGGAAGCCGGATCGCGGTTGATGAAGCGGATCGCGGGGTCGAGCAGGCGCTCCAGCGAATCGATGGCGAGCGGATTGCCGCGCTTGACCATCAGCCCCATCTCGCGCGTGACGAAACCGACGACGCAATGCAGGCCGGGCGTCAGCCACTCCTTGCACGCCGCGATGCTCCGCTGGCGCAGCTCGCCCTGCGGCAGATGGATGCCGGCGAGGTCACATTCGTTGCGCGCGAGGGAGACCAACGAGGTCTGATTGCTGACGTAGCGGAGGTCGACCACGATGTCGGGGTCGCGGCTCAGAAGCTCGCGGAGCTCGGCCACCGCGAACCCGTGGCTCGCGTGGACGCGGATGATCGCCGGGCCGTGCGGCAGCAGCTGGTTGATCTCCGTTTCCAGCTCCTGGGAGAGGTTCTCGAGCTGCGGCTTCAGTCGCGCCCGCAGCCGCTGCCCGGCCCATACGAGCTTGTCGCCGAACGGCGTCAGCGTTGTCCCGCGCCCTTGCCGGCGGTCGACCAGCGAAGTGCCGAAGAAGGCCGACCATTTCTCGATCAGGTTCCAGGCGTGGCGATACGAGATCTGCGCCTGCTCGGCAGCGCGGGTGATCTTGCCGGTCTCCCGGATCTCGTTGAGGAAGTCCAGCATGACGAGCATGGACCGGGGATCGTCATCCTTGCGAAAGCGCCAGACCGGCTCGATCTCGATCCGGATCATCGCCCCCTCGGCGCAACGCGCTGGGCTTTCGAATAGGCAATCTTATTCATATCTTCCTGGGACGATAGGCAGTCAGCCTCATATTTACTTCGGTAGGTGTTCGCCCATATGTCTATTGCCAGTTTACGACGACCGAGGGCGCCGTCGCAATATAGGCACTCTACGACATATATGGATGCGAAATCATGCCTTTTGATCTCGTCACCAACCGCCATGATCTCCTGATCGACGGAAAGTGCATTCCCGCGGCATCCGGCCGATACTTCGACACGATCGATCCCGCCACCGAACGCGTCATCGCGAGTGTCGCCGAGGCCGACGCAGAGGACGTCGATGCCGCGGTGCGCTCGGCGCGAGCCGCCTTCGACGGCGACTGGGGGCGGCTGCGTCCGTCCGAGCGCGGCGCCCTGCTGCTGAAGCTTGCCGATCTCATCCGTCGCGACCAGGACGAGCTCGTCAATCTCGAGAGCCTGGATTCCGGCAAACCGGTCTCCGCCATCCGGCGCCAGGATCTGCCGGCGGTGCTCGACACGCTGAGCTATTACGCGGGGCTCGCCGACAAGATCAACGGTCAGGTGATTCCGACCCGCGCCGACGCCCTGACCTATACCGTCCGCGAGCCGCTCGGCGTCGTCGGGGCAATCGTGCCGTGGAATTTTCCGCTGATGATCGGCATGTGGAAGATCGCCCCGGCCCTCGCCTGCGGCTGCACGGTCGTGCTGAAGCCGGCCGAGATCACGCCGCTGACGGCGCTGAAGATCGGCGAGCTGGCGCTCGAGGCGGGGTTCCCGCCCGGCGTGCTCAACGTCGTACCCGGCTTCGGCAAGACGGCCGGCGTCGCGCTGGTTGAGCATCCCGACGTCGACAAGGTGACCTTCACGGGCTCTCCGGCAGTCGGTCGCCAGATTCTCCGCGGCGCGGCCGGCAACCTCAAGCGCGTGACGCTGGAGCTCGGCGGCAAATCCGCCAACATCATCTTCCCCGACGCCGACATCGAGGCCGCTGTGAAGGCCGCCGCTGCCGGAATCTTTTTCAACAGCGGTCAGGTCTGTTCGGCCGGGTCGCGGATCCTGGTCCACGATTCGATCTACGACGAGGTGGTGGAGCGGCTCGCCGCACGGGCCCAGGCGATCCGCGTCGGCGATCCCAGGGATCCGGCCACCGGGATGGGACCCTTGGTATCCGACGTCCAGATGAAGCGGGTGCTGGGCTACATCGACATCGGCGTCGGCGAGGGCGCCTCGATCGTAACCGGCGGCGGACGCCGCAGCGAGACGGGCTATTTCGTGAGCCCGACCGTCTTCGCCGGGGTCGAGCACGACATGCGCATCTCTCAGGAAGAGATCTTCGGACCTGTCGCAGCGGTCATTCGGTTCAAGGACGACGAGGACGCGCTCAGCATCGCCAATGGAACCGTCTATAGCCTGGCAGCCGGAGTCTGGAGCCGCGACATGGCCCGGGTGCATCGCTTCGCACGGCGGCTCAAGGCCGGGACCGTCTGGGTGAATACCTTTGGACCGACGGACATCAGGCTTCCCTGGGGCGGCGCACGCGACTCCGGCTTCGGGCGCGAGCATGGCGATGCCGCGATCGAGAATTTCACCGAGGCGAAATCCGTCTGGATCAACACCGGTTCCTGACGGCGCCGCGCGTACGACGAAACTCTAGAGATCGTCGGCTCCCGAGAGAACGAGACCCGTCGTCTTGTCGAGGATCAGGCCGTTGAGGCTGTGCTGCTTGGTGAAGTCGAACATGTTGAGCAGCGAGCCGGCGATCTGATCGAAGGAGCCGCCTTGGCCGACGGGCTTCGGCGAGGGATCGATGCGGCCGAGGCCCCAGTTGTCCTCGACCAAGCGGATGATCGAGGATTGGTCAATCAAGGTGTGGTCGACGAAGTTGATCTTGCTGAAGGGCGAGATGACCAGGAAAGGCTGGCGCGGCCCGTAGCCGCAGCGTCCGTTCACCGCGCCGGCTGCCGGCACGCCGCAGCTGGCGCCGGTCAATCCATCGTGGCTGTTGCCGTTAGCTCCGGTGTTCATGACCGCAGAAGGATTCACCAGCGGCGGCACGACATGGTCGTACCAGCCATCCGAATCGTCGTAGGCGATGATGATCGCCATGTTCGGCCAGTAGGACGACTGCATCAGCGCGTTGATGACCTGCGTCACGAACTGCTGCTCGAGCAGCGGGTTCGAATACTGCGGATGCCCGTCCATGAAACCGGGAGCCTTGATGAAGGTGACTGCCGGTAGGATGACGCCGGGGGCCAGGCCGTCGATCGTATAGGATCGGCTCGTCGGGCCGCTCTCCGAGGTGACGTTGAAGAGATTGGAAAGGTCGTACTGGTGGTTCGCCGGGCCATCACGCCCGACTTCGGCGGCATCGGCCGGCGGCAGGTGATGCGGATTCGCGGTCGAAGCGAAGTACTGGAACGGCTCGTGATGGGCGATATAGTCGACCTTAGGATTGCCGTCCGCACCCTGGTGGAGCGCGCTGCAGACCGCCAGCGGCGAGTTGCTCGACGGGGAGACCGCGGCGTTCGGCGGATCGTTCGAGATCGCCGCGAAGCCGCCCTGGAACCAGCCCCAGGACAGACCGGCGGTATTGAGCAGATCGCCGATGTTCCGATGATTCGCATCGCTGGCCAGGCTCGTGACGTTGGCGGGCGGATTGCAGTCATCACCATATGGCCGGACGTCGCCGAGCACCGAGAAATTACCGGTATTGCCGGAATTGTCGCTGCCCAGGACGGTGACGGTGGCGGTCATGCCGAGGCCGATCGTCTGGTCGTTGGCGTGAATCGCGACGCCAGGCGCATCGGAGAGAACGAGCTCCGTCCGCGCGATCGCCGGCGGAGCGATCACACCCGCCTCGGTGACCGTCGTGACGGTCTGGGTCACGCCGGGCGACGCGATGACGCGCTGGGTGTTGCCGGCAACCAGGTTCAGCGCGCCGACCGTCGAGGGGCCGTAGGTACTGCCGTAGGAGTTATCGCTCATCGCGAAATGCTGCGCGTAGTTCCACATCGCGGTGACGGTATTGCCGTCGAAATAGCTCATCACGGTCGATTTGTCCGGGGCGCAGCCGGCGCTTGACGAGCCGGTATTCAGGACGAACAGGTCATTCTGTCCGCCGTGATAGGCCAGCTGCTCGGGCCGGTAGCTGTGGTTTACGGAGCAGGTGGTCGTCTTGAGGGCATCGGGAATCGTAGATCCGTTGACCACCGGATCGTTGGGGCCGATGCGCATCGGCTGCACCGTCGTCGACCGCGTCGCGGCAAGCGAGGTATTGTTGGGCGCCGCGTAGGCGCCCGTGAGCCCGTTCACCGAGGGCGTGCCGGCGCGGGCCGTGAAAGGCGTTTCGCCGGGGAGATTCTTGGCATTGGGGTAGGTCCCGAAGTAGTGGTCGAAGGAAATGTTCTCTTGAAAGATCACGACGACGTGCTTGATCGGCGTCGTCGTCGATGCGACGGGCGTGGCGGCGAAGAGGGGCGTGTAGCCGCCGCCGGACAGCAACACGCCCATCGTCAGCGCGGTGAAGGAGGTCCTCGCTGCCGAAGCCGGGCGCCGTTCGCTCATGGATGTTTCCTTTCTTCAGAACGTGTCCCTAACATTGCGCAGGGTGGCGTTCCTGCGAAAGGCAGTACGCCCAAAAGATATCGGGTTCGGATGACGCTTTCGTTTCGCTTGAATTTGTCCAGCGGTACTGTGGCGTGATGCAGTCTGGCCGCCTCGGCATACCGGTGCAAGGCATTCGCCGCACCGGATGCCCCGGCAGGGGGCAACACGATCTTGCAGGAATGCGCCGGGCTTCATCGGGCGACGGACCGTCGTAATGCGCTTCCCGTTTAGAGTGATTTGGATCGCCTCGCTGCTGCTCGCGGCGCCGCTATCGGCGCGGGCGGCATGGGACCCGCATTCGACGCCAGCGGCGCCCTGCGGCGTCGGCGCACCCCCCGACGGGCACGCGCCGCGCGAGTTCGTTCCCGAAGGTGGCGCCAAGCATTTGTCGCTGATCGTCCGCCAGGATGGCGACCGGCTTTGCTACGTCGTCGACGGGATCGCCGAGGCTCCGGTCATACGGCTGCATCCGGGAGACCAATTGACCGTGACGTTGCGCAACGAGATCACCGACCCCGCCGCCATCGAAACCTATCTTCCGACCACCTCGTTGCGGGAGGACCGGCAGCCGGTACCGTTTCGCGCCGGATTCTACCCGGTGATTCCAGGCATGCATCATGCTGCGACCGGCATCACCAATCTGCACCTCCATGGCTTTCCCGTGCCCCCCGTCCCGCCCCAGGACGAGACGATGAAGACCTGCGCCGATCCGGCGGTCGGGCCTCGAATCTGCGGCGGGCGGGAGATCACCTACGTGTACGAGGTGCCGGCGACGATGCCGACCGGCCTCTACTGGTATCACCCGCATATCCACGGCGAGGTCGGGGCCCAGGTCCAGATGGGCCTGCTCGGAGCCATTGTCATCGAGGGGCCGGAGGACGAGGCACGACGGAACGCCGGCATCGCCGAGCGCGTCTTAGTCATCGGCCAGACGCGAAAGCCGCGCCAGAAGGGCAATGCCGTCATCGGCACCGCGACGACGATGCCACGACACCATCCTCGGCCTGCGCGGCGGCCGGCCACGTCGGCGCACGCCACCGTCGATATCGATCATCTCGTCGGTTGCGGCGCTGCGGATCTCGACGGCGCCCTCACGCTCAACGGCACGCCGATTCGTGCCGGCGACATGGAGGAAAATCGTCTCGCGCAAGGCAACGAGGTCGGAGCGATGCGACTGGACGACGACGGCGAGATCGAATTCGACCACATTCGCAAGCCGACGCCCGGCAGCGATGCGAATCTCCCGAAACTATCGATCCCGGCTGGCAGCAAGCAGCTTTGGCGGATCGTCAACGGCGCGACCGACGACTATCTCAATCTCGCCGTCGTCGATGAAGAAGGCGGCCCCACCCCGATCGAGATCATCGCCCGCGACGGCGCGCCGCTCACGGACGATGCCGGACGACGGCTGCCGCCGGAACCCGCAACCGACCGGCAGCTCCTGCCGCCGGGCGGGCGCCTCGAATTTCTGGTCGCCTCACCGCCGGATGGCACAAAGCGCTATCTCGTGACCGATGCCGTCAATACCGGCTGTGCCGGCGATCCCGAGCCGGCACGGCAGTTGGCCGTCATCAGCGCCGGACCGGCGGTGCCGCCGCCGGCCGTCGCATCCGATGAATCCTCTGTAAAGGCAGCCCCGGCTTATTTTTCGGGGCTCCTGCAGCGCAGGACCGATCGCGTTCGAACCCTTGCGCTCGCCGAATATCCGCGGGCCGGCACGGCCGACGGTGTCGACGAGAACGATTTCTCGGTCACCGAATTGAAGTCGGGTGCCGAGATGCGGCCCTTCTCGATGGCGAGCCCGCCGCTGATCACCGTGCGAGCCGGCGCCGTCGAGGAATGGGTCATCGAGAACTGGACGCATGAGCTGCATGCCTTCCACATCCACCAGCTTCACTTCCGCGTTCTCGAAGAGAACGGCAGGCCCTACGGAACTCCGCCATTGCTCGATGTCGTGAACGTTCCGTTCGCCACCCCCGACGCGACGATGCCGCCGGGCTCGCCGCTCGTGCCGGGCCGCGTCCGTATCAAAGTGTTCTTTCCCGACGAGCTTGCCGGCGATATCCCGTTCCACTGCCATCTGATGCAGCATGAGGATAATGGGATGATGGGGCTTATACGGGTATTGCCCACGAAAGCGAGGGCGTCGGTTGGCTGGCGAAGGGCCGAGGTTCTGGCGTCGCCCGTTACCGCGGCGATGTGCCACGCGCGCTGACGTAGCGCATCAGGAACTGCCTTCGCAGCACCGATGTTCGAAAGGAGACGAGTTCCGCCCCTAGGCAGAGGTTCGAGGAAGCGAGATGATCCATGTGATCTCGTTCGATGCCGCCAAGACGGCGATGTCCGAGCGAATCGGCGATTGGATTCGACGATACTACGACAGCTACGCGAACCCGATCCCCGGGACTTGGATCGTCGATGGCCCGCTGATGGCCGACCAGATCTACGCGGGGGTTCGTCCGCTGCTGCATTTATCGGATCGCGTGCTCATCATCAAGGCAGGCATGGAGGCAATCTGGCACGGCGTCTCCGAGGAGGACGCCGAATGGCTCGCAGCAAATTTTCCCGGCTCTCCAGCCGAGCCACTCCCGCCAAGACCGAAGGATTGACTTCCTAATCCTCGTTGTCCCGCTTGGAGCGGCGGCCGGGGGTTCCTATCGCCATGTATCCAGCACGAGGTCTGCCGGCGCGGTCTCGACCTGTTGGCTGTAGCGCATATTGTAGACGGCGAGCGAGGCGTCGTGAGCCGCGTCCGACGAGCTGCAAAGCGCGTCGGTGACCACCACGACCCGGTAGCCGCGGTCGACAGCGCCGAGCACGGTTCCGAGAACGCAGACATCGGTCTCTCCGCCGGTAATCACCAGCGTGTCTGCGCGACGTGCCCGCAGGCAAGAATGCAACGTCTCGTCCGTCCAGGGCGAGTAGACCCACTTATCGACCACGGCGGCGGGAGGCACGAGGCGCGCAAGCTCAGGCACCAGCTTGACCATGTCGGCGCCCATCTTCTCGATCGTCATCGACGCCCAGCGCTCGTAGTAGCGACGCCAGGTTCCGTGCCCCTCGCCCGGATGGGCGGCAGGGATGAACCGGGTGAAAATGGTGTCGGCCGGACGGCGCTCGGCGAGCCGTGCGACGACCGGCCGGACGCGTTCCATCCACGGCATGTGCCACTCGGTTTCTTCCGCGAACATGCGCTGCATGTCGACGCAGACATGGACGGTGCCCTGGCCGAGCGGGCCGTGAATGATTTCGTTCGACATCACGCCTCCGGGACGTTGCGGTAGAGTTCCTCGAGCCAAGCCGCGGCATTGCCGTCTGAGGGCGCGCGCCAGTCGCCGCGCGGCGAGAGCGCGCCACCGGTCGTGACCTTCGGGCCGTTCGGCAGGGCGGATCGCTTGAACTGGCTGAGGGCGAAGAAGCGGAGCAGGAATAGCTCCAGCCAGTGACGAATTTCCGGAAGGGCGAATTCGCGGCGGCGATCGTGCGGGAAATGGGGCGGCCAGGTGCCGGCGGCGGCATCGGCCCAGGCATGCAACGCCAGGAAGGCGATCTTGGACGGGCGGAAGCCGTAGCGCAGCGTGTAATACAGATGGAAATCCTGCAGCGCATAGGGACCGATCTTCGCTTCCGTGCTCTGCAGCGCCTCGCCCTCCTCGGCGGGCACCAGCTCGGGCGAGATCTCCGAGCCGAGAATCGCCTCCAGCGTCTCGCCGACCTGCGGCGCGAACTGGCCGGAATTCGCAACCCAGCGGATGAGATGCTGGATTAGCGTCTTCGGTACGCCGGCATTGACGTTGTAATGCGACATCTGATCGCCGACGCCGTAGGTGCACCAGCCGAGCGCCAGCTCGGAGAGATCGCCCGTCCCGATGACGATCGCGTCGTTCTGATTGGCGAGACGGAAGAGGTAGTCGGTCCGCAGCCCAGCCTGCACGTTCTCGAACGTTATGTCGTAAACCGGATTCCCGCCGGCGAACGGGTGGCCGAGGTCGCCGAGCATCTGGCGGGCGGCAGGCGTGATGTCGATCTCGCGCGCCGTCGTGCCGAGGCTGCGCATCAGGCGCCAGGCATTCCCCTTGCTCGCATCGCCGGTGGCGAAACCGGGAAGGGTAAAGGCGAGGATGTTGCTGCGCGGCAGGCCGAGCAGATCCAACGCCTTTGCCGCGACGATGAGCGCATGCGTCGAATCGAGCCCGCCGGAGATGCCGAGGACGACGCGCTGGAGCCCGGCGGCACGCAGCCGCTGTACGAGGCCGGCAACCTGAATGTTGTAGCCCTCATAGCAATCCTGCTCGAGCCGGGCGGGATCGGACGGCACGAACGGAAAGCGCTCGAGCGGCCGCCGCAGCCCGAGATCGTCGTCGGGAGGCTCGAGGCGAAATGCGACCGTGCGGAAATCGTCGGTGATGGCGGCATGGGTGCGGCGGTTGTCGTCGAACGTGCCCATCCGCATGCGCTCCTGGCGCAGCAGGTCGAGATCGATATCGGCGATGACCGACTGGCCCTCGGGCGGAAAACGCTCGGCCTCGGCGAGACGCACGCCGTTCTCAAAGATCATGACCTGGCCGTCCCAGGCGAGATCGGTGGTGCTTTCTCCAGTGCCGGCCGCGGCATAGAGATAGGCCGCGAGGCACCGTGCCGAGGCGGATTGCGCGAGCAGACGCCGGCTGTCCGCCCGCCCGATGGTGATCGGGCTGCCGGAGAGGTTGGCGAGCACCGTCGCGCCGGCAAGCGCCGCCGGCGCGCTCGGCGGAATCGGGATCCAGAAATCCTCGCAGATTTCGACGTGCAGCACGAATCCCGGAAGATCCTCGGCGGCGAACAGCAGATTGTTGCCGATCGGCGCGCGCTGGCCCGCAACCGCGATCTCGCCGCGCAGGACGTCGCCGCCGGCGATCTGGCGCCGCTCGTAGAACTCGCGGTAGGTCGGCAGATAGGATTTCGGCACGACGCCAAGCAGGCGTCCGCGATGGATCACCAGCGCGGTGTTGTAGACCCGTCCGACATGGCGGAGCGGCGCGCCGATCACGAGAACGGGGCGCAGGCCGGCGGATTGCTCCAGGATGGTCGCGACCGCCTGCTCCACCGCGTCGAGCAGCACGTCCTGCAGCAGCAGATCCTCGATCGAGTAGCCGGAGAGGGTGAGCTCGGGAAAGAGCGCGAGCGCTACGCCCTCGTCACTGCAGCTCCGTGCCATGGCCAGTACGGCATCGGAATTGCGGGCGGGGTCGGCGAGCGACGTCCGGATGGTGCAGGCGGCGACCCGGGCGAAGCCGTGAGCATAGAGCGAGCGGAAGTTCATCCGGACAATATGACGCAAGATCGACCGGGAGGAAGGCTTGAAAATACGGCCGCCCCCCTCGCCGGAGGCTGACGGCCCCAGCAGCTTTGCTAGAGTGTCGGATCATCTGCTCCGACATATCCTTGAATTGATCGGCCTCGGGTCCGGTGACATGCTGGATGCTGCAGTTTCTCGCGGTGGCTTCTGCCTTACAGCGCTGCAGCATGGGACCTGATAGGACGGACCACACGATGGCTGACGCGCCCGAGACCATCCTTCTCACCATCTTTCTCAAGCACGATCAGTCCAAGAACATGGACGAAATCCAGGACCGTCTCGCCGAGGCTGCGTGGTGGGAGCGATTTCCGCCGCAAGGCGTCGAGATCGTCAGCTGGAACGTCGTCATGGGAATCGGCCAGATCGTGACGCTGCGGCTGCCGCCGCGTCTGCTCAACACCGTCAACATCGAGATCGAACGCTGCGCCTGGGGCGTCTTCTCGACGGAATTCTTCCCGACCTACGACTTCGTGCCCGTGCGCGAGCGGCTGAAGCGCGAATACCTCGCCAAGCGCGCTGCCGCCGAGCCACAATGACAAAGGAGCCGAATAGCCGCCGCCGACTCCGGCCCACGACGGACCTGTGCGGAACGGCTCAATCTTGCCGGCCGAGAAGAAAGTCGCAGAACAATTCGATCGCGGCGTCGGTGCAGCGTTCGCCGCGCTGCAAATGGAGGTTCACGGCAAAACCGTCGAAAGCCATAAACATGACATGGGCCAGCGTTTCGACGTCGACGGACACGCGGCGGGGAGGCAGCGCGTCCCGGATCATCTCCGCGACGATGTTCTCGCACCAGAGCAGCAGGCCGGGATCGTAGGCCGCCTCCGCGGCGACGCCGGACAGGGCCTGGATGAGGTTGTTGGCGAAGCCGTTGGCCGCGGCCGGAATATCGCGCCACAGATTTCGGATGATGAACCGGATCCGCTCTCGCGGCTCGGCAATCTGCTTGGCGTCATGCGCCAGCGCGGTCAGGCGATCGCGCATCCACGGGCTGTAGATTGCATAGAGGATGTCGAGCTTGGACGGGAAATAGACGTAGAGATTCGCGGTCGAGACGCCGGCAGCCTTGGCGATCCGGCTCAGCGTCGAGCCGTTGTAACCGTCCTCGGAGAATTGCTTCCAGGCGGCGCCGAGGATGGCGTCGCGGACGGCCGTCTTCTTAACTTGAGCCAAACGAAACCTCCTGGGCTTCTGGCGACCGGCCCGAGCCAGGCCGTTGACAGCGGATCGCCATAGCGCGACATTACCGAACGTTATTCGGTGTTACCAGAGTCGGCCGCCGACACTATGGTCTCGCGCCGCGGCACGCCACTCGGAACCGGTAAGGAGGGGTCCATGCAGGCAGCGATTCGGACGGTCGAGGTCAACCCTTCCAAGCTGGCGATGCTCTACCAGCGCGAGTTCACGATGTCGAAGGTGAAAGAGGGCGACACGGTCGCGCTCGTCACCGACCTCTCGACCCGCCGCGAATACGTCCAGGCTTCCTTCGCCGCCGCCGATGCGCTGGGCGCCGACGTCTACGAACTCTGCGTCAACTCGATCCCGTCCTGGACCAAGGTCGGCGTTCCGACCATCGGCAAGTGCAAGGGGACGCTCGAGGCGCTCTGCGCCGCCGACATCATCGTCATCTTCCACGTGCCGCTGTTCACTCGCTGGCTCAAAGAGGTGACGAAGGGTGGCACGCGCGTTCTGATGATCATCGACGCGCCCGACGATCTCGAGCAGCTGATGTCGCCCGCTGGCCTCAAGCAGGCGGTAAAGCACGCCGAGCAGCGCTATTCCAAGACGCGCGAAGTCCGCGTCGTCAGCGAGGCCGGCACCGATCTCACCTATACCTGCGGCGAGTACCCGGTGATGAGCCAATGGGGCTATGCCGACGAGCCGGGCCACTTCGACCATTGGGGCGGCGGCCATGTCCATACCTTTCCGAACGAGGGCAGCGCCAACGGCACCGTCGTCTTCCAGCCCGGCGATATCGTCATCCTGCCCTATTGCCGTTACGTTCAGGACGCGGTGCGGCTCGAGATTCGTGACGGCTTCGTCAGCAAGATCGAAGGCGGGCTCGACGCCAAGCTGATGCGCGACTGGCTCACCGACAACAAGAGCGGTCCCGACGATCGCGATCCCTTCGCCGTCTCGCATCTCGGCTGGGGCCTCAATCCGCAGGCGCTCTGGTACGGCATCGCGCTGAACGGCGACGAGCCCGAGCGCAGTCGCGCCGCTGCCCGCACCTTCCCGGGCAATTTCCTGTTCTCGACGGGCCCGAACACGCAAGGCGGCGGCAAGCGCACGACGCGCGGCCATTACGACGTGCCGATGCGCGACTGCACGATCATGCTCGACAACGAGGTCGTGATCGACAAGGGCCGCGTCGTCGATCTAGGGATGATCGTCGCTCGCGAGCGGCGTTAGGCCGCGATGCGAATCGAAGACCGTTTCACCGTTGCCGCACCGCGCGACCAGGTCTGGGCGGCGATCACCGATCCGGCCGTCGTCGCGCCCTGCGTCCCCGGCTGCCACAGCGTCACGCTGGTCAGCCCGACGAGCTACAAGGCGCATGTCCAGGTCGCGCTCGGTCCGATCAAGGCGAATTTCAACGTAGAGGTCGAGCTCACCTCGCAGAACCCGCCTGCGGAGCTGCTATCGAAGACACGCGGCGAGGAAGGCAGCCGGGCCAGTACGCTTTCCGCCGAAAACGTGCTGCGCCTGACCGAGCTCGGTCCGACGGAGACCGAGGTCTTCTATTCCTCCGAGGTCTCGGTTGTCGGACGGCTGGGAAAGTTCGGCCTCGGCGTCATGAAGAAGAAGGCGGAAAGCGTCGGCCGCGAGTTCGCTACCGCCTTTCGCGCCCGCGTCGAGCCGGTGAGCGCGTCATGATCGAGGCCGTATTCTATCGCCCGGAAAGCGTCGCCGAGGCGATCGCGCTGCTGCAGCGGCACGATGGCGCCCGTCCGCTCGCTGGCGGCGCGACGCTGGTCGCGATGCTCAACGCCCGCCTCGTCGAGCCGCCGGCGCTGATCAGCCTCTCCGGCATTGCCGGCCTCTCCGGCATCGCCCGCCTCGACGACGGCACGGTGCGCATCGGCGCCATGACGCGCCATGTCGAGACGTCGCGCTCGACGGCCTTCACGGACGGGCAGCGCGTCGTGCCCGCCGCCGCCGCGGTGATCGCCAA
>JAQGID010000263.1 GCA_028291405.1 Rhodospirillales bacterium
GCCGCAACAGCGTCAGATAGATGCCGTAGCCGTGCGTGCGCGACAGGATGCGCTGCGGGTCCTTCAACGTCGGCATGAAGGTGAATTGCAGGTCCGGGCGGGTGAGGTCGGGACGCGTCCGGACGAAGCCGCCGGATTCGACGATGTTGGTGCTGAGCGGCCCGCGACGGGCGAAGAGATATTGCAGGACGCCCGTCGCGAGGCCGGCAAAGGTCTTGCGATTGAGCGCGAAGCTGCGCCCCGAGGGGTCGGAGACGATGAGCGCGACCGTCGGGTGATCCTGCAGGTTCTGCCCGACGCCTGGCAGATCGGCGCGGACCGCGATGCCGAGCTCGCGCAGCGCCGCCGCCGGGCCGATCCCCGACAGCATGAGGAGCTGCGGCGAATTGATCGCTCCGCCGGAGAGGATGATCTCGCCGCGGCAGGCGATGGCGGATTTCTCGCCATGGCGTCTGACCGTCAGTCCCGAGGCGCGGTTGCCGTCGAAGTCGATTGCCGTCACGAGCGTGTCGGCGAGCACCTCGAGGTTCGGCCGCGACAGCGCCAGATGGAGAAAGGCGCGGGCGCTGCTCCAGCGCTCGCCGTTCTTTTGAGTCACCTCATATAGTCCGAAGCCATCCTGCTCGGCTCCGTTGAAATCGTCGTTGCGGCGCAGCTGCGTCTCCTCCGCCGCCGCGACGAAGGCGCGCGACAGCGGGTTCGGCGAGCGCAGCTCGGCGACGTTCAGCTCGCCGCCGGTGCCGTGATAGGCGTCGCCGCCGCGCTCGCGGTTCTCCTGGCGCTTGAAGATCGGCAAGATGTCGTCCCAGCCCCAGCCGGGGTTGCCGAGCGCTGTCCAATGGTCGTAGTCGCTGCGGTGGCCGCGGATATAGACCATGCCGTTGACTGCGCTGGAGCCACCAAAGACGCGGCCCCGCGGGCACGGGATGGCGTGGTTGAAGAGCCGCCCGGTCGTCGTGAAGGCGTGGTTCCAATTGTATTTCTCGTGCGGCAGCATCGTCCGCGAGCCGACCGGCACCGTCGTCTTGAGCCGCACCGGCTGCTTGCGGTCGGAGGGTCCGGCCTCGATCAGGCAGACGCGGTTGCGCGGATCCGCCGAGAGCCGATTCGCGAGAACGCAGCCGGCCGAGCCGGCGCCGACGATGATATAGTCGAAAACCCCGTCACGCGCGGCCATTCGGGCTCCCTCCTCAGCGCGCTCTGACGGCGCCTGCCGGTGGGAGTTTAGAGCGGCGCCTCTGCCGCCGCTCGCAGAATTTCGCTACGGCGCTGCTTGATGCTGTCGGATTTGAGCTGGCCGCAGGCGGCCATGATGTCCTGGCCGCGCGGCGTCCGCACCGGCGAGGAATAACCGGCCTCGAAGACGATGTCGGAAAACGCCTTGATCGCGGCGTTCGACGAGCATTCGTAGGGCGCGCCGGGCCACGGGTTGAACGGGATCAGATTGACCTTGGCCGGAATGCCGCGCAGCAGCCGCACCAGCTCGCGCGCCTCGGCCGGGCTGTCGTTGACGCCCTTCAGCATGACGTATTCGAAGGTGATGCGCCGGGCGTTGCTCGAGCCCGGATAGGTGCGGCAAGCGGCGAGCAGCTCGGCGATCGGGTATTTCTTGTTGATCGGCACGAGCTCGTCGCGCAAATCGTTGCGCACGGCGTGCAGCGAGATCGCGAGATTGACGCCGAGCTCGGCGCCGCAGCGCTCGATCATCGGCACGATCCCCGAGGTCGAGAGCGTGATCTTGCGCTTCGAGATCGACAGGCCTTCGTGGTCCATGACGATGCGCAGCGCCTTGGCGACGGCCTCGAAATTATAGAGCGGCTCGCCCATCCCCATCATGACGATGTTGGTGAGCTGGCGGTCCTCCGCCTCCTGCTCGGAGGGGCGCGGTCCGGCCGGGCGCGGCGGCCGTGCCTCGGCGGCGAGAGGCCATTCCTGCAGGCCGTCGCGGGCGACCATGATCTGGCCGACGATCTCGGCGGCATCGAGGTTGCGCACCAGCCGCTGGGTTCCGGTATGGCAGAATTTGCAGGTGAGAGTGCAGCCGACCTGGCTGGAGACGCAGAGCGTGCCCCGGTCGTCCTCGGGAATGTGGACGGTCTCGATCTCCTGGCCGTCGGGGAAGCGAAGCAGCCATTTGCGCGTGCCGTCGATCGAGGCAAGCGCACGCGAGACCTCGGGCCGGCCGACGACATACGCCTCGGCAAGCTGCTCGCGGAAGGATTTGGCGAGCGAGGTCATCGCGGCGAAATCGGTGACTCCGCGGTGATAGATCCAGTGCCAGAGCTGGTTCGCCCGGAAGGGCGCAGCCCCGATGCTCGCCATCTCGGCAAGCAACTCTTCGCGGCTCAACCCGATCAGGTTCTTGCGCGCGGCATCGGCCGCCGGCGCCGGGAGAATCACATCATCCATGGTGGGCAGTGATATAGGGATGGCGCCGCTGCGGCGCAAAGAAAAACCAGCCGCGCCGCTGTTTCGACGGGCAAATCAGCGGAAAAACAGCCAGGCGAGGGTCCCCGCCCCGACGAGCCAGCAATACCAGGCGAAGGGGTCGAGCGCCTCAAAATCGTGCTTGCGGAAATAATGCATCAGGAAGGCGATGCTGGCATAGGCCGTGATGCCGGCGACGATTCCCGCGACGATCGAGAGCCCGGTGATTCCGCCGGACGTCTCGCTGTGCAGCAGCTTCGGCACCTCGAGGACGGCGGCGCCGGCGATGATCGGCGTCGCGATGAGGAACGAGAACCGCGCCGAATCTTTATGGTGCAGCCCGGCGAGCAAGCCGCCGACCATCGTCGCGCCCGAGCGCGAAATCCCGGGGATGAGGGCGGTGCATTGCCATAGCCCGATCATCAGCGCGCCGCGCCAGCTGAGATCCCGCAGGCCGCCGAAGCCGGTGTCGCCGTCCGTGTCGAGCGTCCGCAGAGTGTCACGGGAGACGCGGCGGCGCAGCCGCTCCCCGGCGAACAGCAGGAAGCCGTTGACGACGAGAAACACCGCTGCGATCAGCGGCACGCCGAACAATCCGCGCAGCGCCTTCTCGAAGGCGAAGCCGAGAATCACCGCCGGGATGGTGGCGACGATGATGAGACCCAGCAGGCGCAAGCCGTCGGCGCGCGGATTCGCAGTCGACCGGCCGAGGACTGCAAACAACAGCTCGATCCAGTCGCGCCAGAAGTAGATCAGCAGAGCGGCCGCCGTCCCGAGGTGGAGCACGACGAGGAAGGGCAGAAAGCTTGGCGCGTGCTGGTCGATGTTCCAGCCGAGGATGCCGGGCAGGATGACGGCATGACCGAGGCTGCTCACCGGAAAAAGCTCGGTGATACCCTGAAGGATCGCCGTGAAAATCGCTTGGAAGGCGGTCATGTGCGTCTCGTGCAATCAGAGGAAATTCTTGCCGCTATCGTTCGCGAAAGCGCGATCAACGTTTGACCTTGCAGGCCTTATCGATCTCGGCGAGCGCCGGCGCGAAGCCGGCGAGCGAATAGACATCGGTCGTCGCGGTGCCACGCGCCGAGCTGCCCTTGATCGTCGCCGTCTTGCCCTTCTGCATCGCCTCGACCACCGCTTTGTCGGTTGCCGAATCGCGCGCCCAGGCGGTGTCGTCCTTGGTAAAAAGGCTGAACTTCTTTCCGCCGACGTCGAGATCGGCGTCGCTCTGGTCCTTGAACGGATAGCCGGCGACGAAGCTGACGACGTTGCTCGTCTTGTCGGCCGTATTATGGGTCACCAGCACGTGGACGGCATTGCGCTTGAGGTTCGCGGGCTCGCTCTTCGTCGGCGACCCGACGAGATAGCAGATGTGTCCGTTCGCCTCAGGCGAGGTGTAGGCGGTCCAGCCGTCCGTCGTCCCCAGCCGTTTCGGCTGCGGCGCAGCTGGCGCAGCGGCCGCCAGCGGCTTCACAGGTTGCTTCTTGGCGGGTGGAGTCTGCGCGAGAGCGGGCAGCACCAGAAGGAAAGCCGCTCCCAGCGTGGTCGCGAAGGTAAGGTAATGCATGCCATCACCATACCTAGGGGGCCGGTGCGTGCCAAGTGTCGTCGGCTTGCCCTCGACCTCCAGCTCGACGACGTCGCGGGACAGTCGCAGCGCTCGGTCTTAGGCGACCAGCCGAGAACGACGCGCAACGCGATGCGCTATTCTGGGCGACAAATCGGCGAATCTCGTTCTATGCTCGACGGGTCAGGATGGGAGACGACAGCACGATGATCACGGTGCGGCCGGCCACCAGAGCGGATGCCACGGCGATCGGTCGGATCGACGTTGAATGCTGGCAGAGCACTTATGCCGGTCTGCTGCCGGACAAAATGCTGGTCGGCCTCTCGGTCGCCGATCGGCGGCGGGTCTGGACAGGCCAGATCGCCCGTCATCCCGGCGACACGATCGTCGGGCTCGACGCTTTCGGACGGGTCGAGGGTTTCGGGAATTGCGGTCCGTGCCGCGACCGCGACTCTGGCTTCGCGGGCGAGATCTTCACCCTCTACGTTGCGCTCGACCATCAGGGCAAAGGGATCGGCCGCGCCTTGCTGCTCGGCCTCTTCGCGCAGCACCTCGCGCGTGGCCAATCCTCGGCGATCGTCTGGGTGCTGCGGGAAAATCCGTCGCGCTATTTCTATGAGAGGCTCATTGGCAAGCTGGTGCGTCAGCGGACGCTGCGCTTGTCCGGCGCCGCGGTCGAAGCGGTCGCCTACGGCTGGCCCGACCTCGATACCGTCCTCAAGACGCAAGCCCGCGCCGGACGCTTCACCGGCGAGAGCTGATCCGGCGCCGCGAGGTTCTCGAGTCCCTTGCGACCTCGACATAGGCGCCGCGTCGATAGTTCCTTTCCAGCATCGTGCCGCAGGCCATGATGGCGACGAGGCCGAGCAGGAACGACGCGACGTTGGTGGTGAGCGCCGCTGCGACCAGCGTCGCGCCGGCCCCGGCCATGACGAGTCGGATCGCGCGGGTGTCCCAGGCTTCGAGCGAGCGGATGATCTTCACATTCGCCTCCGAGGCGATGATGGCAGGTGCGTCGCACCATAAAACGCTTGTCGAAGAAAGCCGTTAGCATCGGTGCGACAATAAAGCCGCTCGGCTGGCTCAGACGCCGGAACGCGCCCGCACGAGAGCCATCCAATTGTCCTCCGGCGCGACGCAGCGGATCCCGTCGTCGGCGACCAGCGCGACACCGCCGAAGCGCCAGAGCCGGCGCCAGATTTCGCTGTCGTTCAACGCCGCCTCGTCAATTCGGCGCCGCAGGCGGCGGTGGACATAACGGCGCCCGAGGGTCAGGTAGAGGATCAGGCACGCGGCCGCCGCCGCGAGGCCGATCCACGCTCCGCCCAGCCAAAAGACGAGCGCGCAGAGCGCGACCCCGGCATAGATCCAGACGTTGCTGTCGGCTTCGACCGCGACCGGGCAATCCATGTGATCGAGACGCTTGAAGTCGAGATCGAGGCGCAGCGCGCCGCTGGCGATGAGGGCGCGCAGCAGGCGCATCAGCTCGGCCGGAGTCGGATCATTCATCCTGGAACCGTCGCGTATAGGCCTTGCGCAGGAGGTGCGGCAGCAGGAGACGCAGCGGCATCCGCAAATAATGCGAGCGCACGTATAGCAGGAAAAGCGCGACGCCGGTCATGCCGTCGCGGCAGCTCGCGTGCGACGGGCGCAGCGCCTGGCCGAGCAGCGCATCCATCAGCGCAAGCACCGGCGCCGCCGGCCGCCCGAGCGGCGACGCCAGCAACTCGGCCGGCACCGGCGTCTCGAGCAGGCGCGCGGCATGGCGCAGCAGGTAGAACAGCGGCCGCGTCAGATCGAGCGCGACGGCGCGGGCGGCCAGCCGCTCCCAGAAGCCGAGCGCGGCGGCGAAATGGCGCAGCAGCAGATCGAGGTCGCAGAGATCGCGCAAGCCGCGCCCGAACTCGCCCTCGTTGAAGAGATGCACGGCGCTGTGCAGCACCATGTCCTCCGGCGCCAGCACGTCGATGGCCGCCTCGCCCGGCACCGGCCGCGCCGAGTCCCGCAACGACTGCGGATCGAGCCGCGGCCGAGCCGTCAGCGGCACCAGCGTGTGGTGGACGTCGACGGCGGTCTGGCGCGCGACATGCGTCATCGGCGGGATCTGGTGCATCCAGCGCCGGTAATATTCATTGTCCGCAGGGTCAAGCTTGCCGAAGACCCAGCCGCCGATCTGCAGCGCGTTCTCGACGTCCTGCAACATTTCGCGCGGCACCAGGATGTCGATGTCGTTGAAGACGCGGCCCCTGGCGGGCGCCAGATCGGCAAGGAGGTAGGCAGCGCCCTTGAGGAGAAGCACCCGGTCAACGACGCCGGCGAGGGCGCGGCGAATGCAGACGACTTCCCAGCGTACGTCGCGGGCGTGTTTCCTGGCGACGACGTCTGCCTCGTGGAGATGGCGCCGCGGCGCCTCCGGCACTGCGTCGAGAAGACCGCGCGCGGTCAGCAGGCCGTACAGCCGCGCCAGCAGCCCGGCGGCGCGCGCCTGACGGATTGTCACGTCCCAGCCGACGGAATCGAGCGCGCGCGCCTGCTCGGGATGCCGAATCAGCGCCATGAGCGAATCGTCCATGACCACGTCGCCCGATCAACGCGTCAGAGCGAGGGAAGCGAAGACCTGCACGGCATCATCGAGGCTGCAATAGGTGAAGCGGTAGCACTCGCACGTCTCGACCACATCCGCAACGACGGTAAAACCGCGCTTGCCGTGGATGCTGTAGTTGAAGGCATTGGTCGCGAGCTCGATGAAGGCGGCGGCCTTGCTCTGGCGTTCGAGGATCGGAGGCGCCCCCGGCACGAAGCGCGGGAAGATGATCCAGCCCGCCGCCGCGGTCTCGCCGGCGCGCCGCACGCTGTCCGCCGTCGCCTTGACCAGCGCCACTCTGCCCTTGGTCGTATCGTGCGTTTCCCGGCTCAGCACCGCGTCGGGGACGAAGCCGCGGATGATCTCGATCGATTCCTTCTTGAGGCTGATCGGACGCGCCAGCGGGATGAAGCGACCGGTCGCCATGTCGATCAAGCTCAGCTCGTCCGACAGCAGGCGCCAGCCGCCCGATCCGACGAGGCCGGCGCACAGGGTGCTTTTACCCGCGCCCGGCTCGCCCGGAAGGATCGCGACCCGGCCCCCGCGCTCGATCGCCGCGGCATGGATGATGAGATAGCGATGCGCGTTGCTCGCGATGCACCAGTTGAGCCCCCATTCGAGGATCGGCAGCGCGTGCGCGACGGGCAGCGGCTTGAACGGGCTGGCGCCGTCGAAATCGAAGCGGCATTGCCGGCGCACCCAGCGGCGCAGCCCGCCGGAGGCGTCGACCGAGAGGTGGAAGTCACGGAAGCCCGGCTCTTCGAGCGTCTCGTTGTCTGCGTAGAGTGCCGCGATGCCCTCGGCGACCGATGCGATCGGCGAGCGGATCGCCGCCGTGAAGGGACCGAGCCTCAGACTCAGCCCGTCGCCGCGCAGCCGCCGCGCGACCTCGCCGCCCGGAATGCTGCTGAGGATCACTCGGGCTCGACGAGACCGAGTCTCGCGAGGCCGTCGATGACTTCGGCATCGAGAGTGCCCGTCTCGATCATCGGATCTCGCGGCTGGAGCGCGAGAAATACCGCAGCGCTTCGCGGCGTCAGGCGGTGCGTGTCGCCGGATCGGTCGTCATAGACGACGAGTTCGTCGTCGAAGGATCGCCATAGCAGGCCCGCGGCCGGCCGCCAGCGTCCCGGACCCGGCGCGATGCCGCTCAACAGGCCGAGCCGCCCTGGGTGTTCCACCCCGTCAGCAAGTTTGTGAGGCTGTTCATGCAGGTCGTGGCATTGGATGCCATGGTCGAGTTGTTGCGCCCAACGCTGCCGCCGACCGAGGCCCTCCCTTGCGAAGCCGCCTTGAGGTAGTTGTTGATGGTGGTCTTCACCTTCGAGACGCTGCCATGATTGTAGTAGTCATGGGCGTTCTTCGTGTTGTCGCTGCCGAACAGGGAAGCGTTGAGAACCGCGGCGACGCATTGAGCCAGGGTATTGACAGGGCTGTACGCGACGCTGCTGCCGAAGGCCACGTAGACGACCGGAGTCGTCGTGCCGGTCAGGCATGCGGAAAAACTGTCGGTACCGTAGTAGCCCATCGCCGAGGCAACGCCGCTCATGAACGTGGTCGTGAACTTCGTCGTCCCGCTGAACCCGATCCAATCAGACGTCCGGGTCGACCAGCAGCTCGGCGGCGAGCCGCAGCCGCCGACCGACGGCGCTGTCCGGATCGAGCCGATGCCGGAGGTCATGCCAGAGATCGTGCAACTCGACGCCGCCAGCGCCGGCCGGCTCGCCAGGGTGACGAAGAGAGAGCCGGCGGCGAGGCCGCCGGTCAAAAGAGCACGGCGCCCGTCGTGCGGCGCGATGCCGGCGACCGGAGGTACCGGGATCTCGGAGCGTGGAGCGCCTATGGGCTCGCCAAGGTTCTTGGGTTCATCGTCCAAACGAAACATCCCTGCAATCACGGCGCCCGGACCGGCATAACGACGACGAACATAGGGCGATGCTCGATAATCCAAAGAATTGAAACACCGAAAATTACCCCAAAGTACGACGGTGCACCAAAATCAGTTAAATAACCGTGCTCCCGGCCGATCATCGGCCATCCTCCTTACGGCCATCTTACGGCCGACCGCCCTTTCCGGATGTCAGGGCGTCGACCGCCGCCTGAACCATCTTGCGATCCTCGCCGCTCGGCGGCAGTGCGGCCAGCAACCGCTTCCAATAATCCGTCGCCGCCGCCGTATCGCGGCGCTGCGCCGCCGCGAGGCCGAGATACCATAGGGCATCCGCCTGTGCCGGGGCGATTGCCAAGACGCGCTGCAGCGCCGCCACGGCAGGCGCCGGAACCGCGATGCTGGGATCCTTGCCGACGCCGGCGGCGGCGATCGCGGCGCGCGCCGCGCTCAGCTGCGTTTCGACATCGTCGGGCGCGAGGGCGGCGGCGCGCGAGGCTGCCTCGGCCGCCTTGCCGGTCTCGCCCAGCACCCCGTAGGCGCGCGCCAGACGCAGCCAGCCGGCGCCATCGTTCGGGTTCTGCGCGAGGCGGGCGGCGAGCCCGTCGACCATGCCGCGGATCATCTTCTGACGCGCTTCCGGCGTCATCGAGGACGCCGCGGCGAGATCCTCGGCGCTCGGGCCGGCAGCTCGCGGCGCGGCGGTGTCGGGCGGCAGCTCGATTCCTGCCGTCCGCGCCGTCTCTTCCATCTGCCGTCGCAGCATCGCGCGATAGGGCGCCTCGCGCGGCGTCTCGTCGACCAATCGCTGCCATGCCGCGATCGCCTCCGTCGGCTTGCCGGACTGCGCGTCGGCGAGCGCGAGATAAAACCGCGCCGCAGGGTTGCCGGGATCGCTCTTGACCGCGGCGGCGAAGGCTTCGCGCGCCGCCGGCGTGACGAGGCCGTCCGCCGCCATGACGAGCATTTCGCCAGCGCCGGCATTCGCCTCGGGCGAGCCGGTCAGTGCCGCCGCCCGTTGATAGGAGCCCGCGCTGTCCGACCAGCGCTGCAGCGCTGCCTGGCTGCGCGCGAGCAGGAGCCAGGCTGACGCGTCCTGCGGATCTGCCTTGAGCTTGGCGGCGAGCGCGTCGATGCTGGCGACGAGATCGCCCCGCCCATGGCCCGCCTCGGCGACCGATTTCTCGACGCTGCGCGCGGCGAAGGGCTGGTCGGGCAGGCCCGGCGAGCCGAGCCGGAGATACAGCGCGACGGCGCCGAGCGAGACGGCGAGGGCGAGGGCAATCGCCGCGATTCGAGCGCGCGCCGCCGGGGCCGGCGGCGCCTCGCCGGCCGCGTCGGTCGCCAGCAGGCGCCGCTCGATCTCGAGTCGCGCCGCGGTCGTCGAGGCGTCGTCGATGACGCCGCGCTCGAGCTCGCGCGCCAGCTCGGCCAGCTGATCCTTGTAGACCGCGCGGTCGAAGGCGCCGCGGTCGGCGGCAGCAGTCCGACCTGGCCGAAGGAGCGGCCAGACGACGGCGGCGACGGCGCCGATCGTGAGCAGGGCGAGGACGGCGATAAGCATCGCTCAGCCGCCTTCGTCCATCATCTCCGCCAGGCGTCGCCGCTCGTCGGCGCTGAGCGGCGGGGTCGCCGCGGCGGCGTTCGTTGCAGCGCGACGGCGCCAGCCGGCGACGATGACGAGGCCGCCCACGAGCAGCAGCGCCGGCGGCCCGAACCACAAAAGATAGGTCGCTGGCTCGACGGGCGGCCGCAGCAGGACGTAGTCGCCGTAGCGGCTCGTCAGATAAGCGAGGACCTGAGCGTCGCTGTCGCCGGCAGAGAGCCGCTCGCGCACCAGCACGCGGAGGTCATGCGCGAGATCGGCGTTCGAATCGTCGATCGACTGGTTCTGGCAGACGAGGCAGCGCAGCTCCTGGCTGAGCGTCCGGGCCCGCGCCTCGAGCGCCGGGTCGGTGAGGCGCTCGGCGGGCATGACAGCAAGCGCCGGAAGCGAGAGGAGCATGAGGTACAGGGCGACGGCGCCGAACAGAAATCGGCCGCAGGCTCTCCGCAGCAGCCTCGCCACCCACCCCGTCGTCATCCCGGCGAGCGAGGGTCGCATCACGACGCGCCGAGCTGCTTCAGGAGCGGCAGGATCTTGCCGTCGTAATCGGAGGCGCTGATCGGGCCGACCTGACGGAAGCGGATGCGTCCCTCCTTGTCGAGGACATAGGTCTCCGGCACGCCATAGACGCCGAAGTCGATCGCCGTGCGGCCCTCCCGGTCGACGCCGATGCGCTTATAGGGATCGCCGAGCTGAACGAGCAGGCGGGCGGCGTCCTCGGGTTTGTCCTTGTAGTCGATGCCGTAGAGCGCGATGCGGCCCTCGCCGGCGAGCCGCATCAAGAGCGGATGCTCGACGCGGCAGGGCGCGCACCATGAGGCGAAGAAATTGACCAGCGTGACGCGGCCGGCGAGGTCGGCGCGTGCGAGGCCGGGCTTCTCGCCGATGCCCGGCAGGGCGAAATCCGGCGCCGGCTTGTCGAGCATCGCCGAGGGCAGCAACGACGGGTCGCGCTTGAGGCCGAGGAAGAAATACCCTGCGAGCACGGCGAAGAGCAGGATCGGCAAGACGTAGAGGAGCCGTCGCATGACCGATCCTCAGGCGCGGGCGCGATCGCCGGCCGGCGCCGTGCGGCGCACCGGCGCGCCGACGCGGAAGCGCCGGTCGGTCAGGCTGACGATGCCGCCCAGCGCCATGATGATGGCGCCGAACCAGATCCAGGGAACCAGGGGATTGTGGTACAGATGTACTACCCAGGCGCCGGCTTCGCCCGAGGGCTCCTGGATGACGGCATAGAGGTCGGCGATCCCGTTGGTGTGGATCGCGGCGTCGGTCGTCGGCATGCGCTGCACCGGATAGAACCGCTTCTCCGGTTGCATGACGGCGATCTCGCGCGCGTCGCGCGTTACCGTGAAGCGGCCGCGCTGCGCCGAGTAGTTCGGCCCCTCGACCGGCTGGGCGCCGTCGAAGCGGAAGGAATACCCGGCGACTGCGACGCTGTCGCCCGGCTTCATCGTCTCGATGCGCTCGCTCTGCCAGGCCGAGGCGGTGACGCCGGCGACGACCACGGCGACGCCGAAATGCGCGATCGTCATGCCGTAGGCGGCGCGCGGCAGGTTGCGGGCGCGCTGCCAGCTCTGGCCCAGCGGCCCGCCGAAGAGCTTGATCCGCTCGCCGTACTCGACGAGCGTTCCGACGGCGATCCAGGCGGCGAGCGCCATGCCGAAAATCGAGCCGACCGGCCCGCCGGTGCGCAGCCACCACGTCGCCAGAGCGACGACGGCAGCGGCAGCGAAGGCGAAGCTGAGCCGACCAAGCACGCCGGCGAGATCGCCGCGCTTCCAGGCGAGGAAGGGCCCGAAGACCATCGCCACCAGCAGTGGCACCATCAGCGGCACGAAGGTCGCATTGAAGAAGGGCGGCCCGACTGAGACCTTGGCGCCCCCGATCGCGTCGAGGAACAGCGGGTAGAGCGTGCCCAGGAAGACCGTCGCCGACGCCGTCGCCAGCAGCAGATTGTTGAGGACGAGCGCGCCCTCGCGCGAGATCGGCGCGAAGAGCCCGCCGAGCTTGAGCGCTGGGGCGCGGATCGCGTAGAGCGTCAGCGAACCGCCAATCGCGACGACGAGCAGTGCCAGGATGAAGGTGCCGCGCGCCGGATCGACCGCGAAGGCATGCACCGAGGTGAGGACGCCCGAACGCACCAGAAAGGTCCCGATCAGCGACAGCGAGAAGGCGATGATGGCGAGGAGAATCGTCCAGCTCTTCATGGCGTCGCGCTTCTCGACGACGATCGCCGAATGGAGCAGCGCGGTGCCGGCGAGCCACGGCATGAAGGAGGCATTCTCGACCGGGTCCCAGGCCCACCAGCCGCCCCAGCCCAGCACGTAATAGGCCCACCAGCTGCCCATGGCGATGCCGAGCGTCAGGGCGCACCACGCGGCCAGTGTCCAGGGTCGCACCCAGCGGGCCCATGCGGCGTCGACGCGGCCCTCGATCAGCGCCGCGACCGCGAAGGAGAATGCCATCGAGAACCCGACATAGCCGAGATAGAGGAACGGCGGATGGAAGGCGAGTCCAGGATCCTGCAGGAGCGGGTTGAGCCCCTGCCCGTCGGGCGGCGCCGGCACCAGCCGGAGGAACGGGTTCGAGGTCAGCAGGATGAAAAGCAGGAAGGCGGCGCCGATCATGCCTTGAACCGCGAGGACGCGCGCCTTGAGCCGCGGCGGCAGATTGCCGCCGAACAATGCGACGGCCCCGCCGTAAAGCGAGAGGATCAAGACCCACAGGAGCATCGAGCCCTCGTGGTTGCTCCAAACGCCCGTCACCTTGTACAGCATCGGCTTCATCGAATGACTGTTCTGGGCGACGTTGAGCAGCGAGAAATCCGAGGTCACGTAGGCGTGCAT
>JAQGID010000156.1 GCA_028291405.1 Rhodospirillales bacterium
GTCGTCAGGCCGATGACCAGCCAGACCTTGCGCTCGTTACGGCGATGATGAACGCCGAGGAAATAGTGGCCGTGGCGCCACCGCTGGGTGGCGTGGACATGCCCGGCCTTGCTGTGCAGAGCGCTCATGGTCCTCGCCCCGATGGTGGATCGCGCCGGATTATAGGATAGATCGGGGCGCTGATGGCCAGGAGCAAGCGCGGCACGCGAAATACAGGCGCGAAGCAGGCGACGCGGCAGGGCGACGGCCGTAACCCTTGGGGACGAGGCGAGCTGTTTTTGCAGGCCAAATGCAGGCAGGCAGATGCGCGGCGGTCGGCGCGCGGCGTGGTCTGTTCGAGTCTGTTCATGTCCGCCTCCTGGTCATGATATGCTCGATTTTATGACCAAATCAAGAGAGATTTATCCAAACAGGATTTGAATAGCTCGGCGCCGTCGATGCTGGCACCATGCCCTCACCCTTCCGTTGCTGCACGGCGGGAGGGTGAAAGTGCGAGCAGGACAGGATGCAGATCCGGCAATTATCGTCACCAAACCACGGCCCGCGCCGGAGCGGTATCGACATGCTCGTACTGCACTACACCGGCATGACCAGCGCCGCCGCAGCGCTGGCGCGGATGTGCGATCCCGCCGCCCAGGTCAGCGCGCATTACCTGATCGACGAGGACGGCGCCATCACCCGTCTCGTCGCCGAGGAGCATCGCGCCTGGCATGCCGGGGCAGCGAGTTGGGGCGGCGTTGCCGACGTCAACTCGTGCTCGATCGGCATCGAGCTGCAGAACCCCGGCCACGAGTACGGCTATCGCGACTTCCCGGCAGCGCAGATCGCGGCGCTGACCGAACTCGCGCGCGACATCGTCACGCGCCATCGCATCCCGGCGGCGCGGGTGCTCGGCCATTCCGACGTCGCGCCGGCGCGCAAGCAGGATCCCGGCGAGAAATTTCCCTGGGCGGGGCTCGCCGCGGATGGGCTCGGGCTGTGGCCGGATTTCGGCGCGGCGGCGACGCCGGGCGACGCCGCCCGTCAGCTCACGGCGATCGGCTATGCGACCGGCGACCTCGCCGCGACCGTGACGGCGTTTCAGCGCCATTGGCGGCCGGCGCGCTGCGACGGCGTACTCGACGGCGAGACGGCGCGGCGCATCGCAATCCGCGCCGCGGCCGCTGCGATCGTTTGACAGGACCGGCGAACGGGCCCACATAAAGCCTGCCAGACGGCCGGATGGTCGCTCTTCGCACCGGTTCTGCCAGTGCGGAGGGAGGAAAGTCCGGGCTCCACGGAAATACGGTGCCGGGTAACGCCCGGCGGGGGCGACCCTAGGGACAGTGCCACAGAAAGCAAACCGCCAACCCTGTGCGGACCCGTATGGGATCGCATGGGCGGCAAGGGTGAAAGGGTGCGGTAAGAGCGCACCGCGGCCTCGGCAACGAGGGCGGCATGGTAAACCCCACCGGGAGCAAGACCAAGTAGGGGCGACAGGCAAGCCGCAAGGCAAGCCGGGCGGATTTCCGCGCTGTCGCCCGGGTCGGTCGCGCGAGGCGCCCGGTAACGGGCGTCCCAGATGAATGACCATCTCCCGCGCAAGCGGGGACAGAACCCGGCTTACAGGCCGTCTGGCATTTCTCAACATCCAGCGAGTCGCGGCACCGCGCGGGCAAGAGCAGCCGCTGCCGTGGCATTAGTCTCACGCAGAAGGCGAAGAGCGCCCGCTGCATAGAACAAGCGAGCGAGCAGCCGCGCGATTACATGGGATTCACCAGTTTGATACGTCCGAATCCTTGCGGGCATCGGCGACAAGGATATAGGTTGAGGCTGTAACGCCGTTAACCACAATTTGTAGCGAGGCCTGCTGGTCCCCCTCCGCCCAAGGGACGATGGGCTGGGCATTGGTATCGCTCGCGCTGCGGCCGCCGAAATTCGAACGAATAGAGAACATTACTTGATTGACGTCAAATCGATATCCTTCCGCATGACGCGCAAAGCACTGGCGGGAGAGCGAAAAAACGAAGGAGAGTCAGCAAACCTCTAGCGCGAACATTGTAATTAACGGTTTATTATTATTTGACGCCCATGTTCGCCCATGATATCCCATGATTTCCCATCATGACCGTTCCCGAATGGCGGGTGACGGTCGCTCCTGGAGCAGGGTTGCCGGGATGATGGGGCCGGCGGGGAGCGTGGCGTGGCTTTGTTCCTGTCCACTTTCGTCAACAAGGTCGACCGCAAGGGCCGTGTCTCGGTTCCGGCGTCGTTCCGTGGCGCCCTGGCGGAGCAGAGTTTCAACGGCATTGTCGCGTTCCGCTCGTTCAAAAGTGCGGCGATCGAGGGCAGCGGCATCGACCGGCTCGACGAGATGAGCAATCGCCTCGCCGAGCTCCCCGAATTTTCAGAGGATTACGACAGCCTGTCCTGGATCTTCGCCGATTCCCAGCAGATCCCCTTCGACAGCGAGGGGCGCATCATCCTGCCGCCCTTCATGGTCGAGCATGCCGGAATCACCGAGAACGCCGCCTTCGTCGGCCTGGGCCGCACCTTCCAGATCTGGGAGCCGACCGCCTACGCCCGCCATCAGGACGAGATGCGCGAGCGGGCGAAGCGCCAGGGCATCACCCTGCCCGGCCGCCGCCCCGCCGCCGCTGCGCCCGCCGCGGCGCCTCCGGTGACGCCGACATGACTCCGCAAGCACACGAGCCGGTGCTGCTCGCCGAGACGCTCGCCGCGCTGGCGCCGCAGGACGGCGGCATCTACGTCGATGGCACCTTCGGCCGCGGCGGCTATACCGCGGCCATCCTCGCGGCGGCGCGCTGCCGCGTCGTCGCGATCGACCGCGATCCCGATGCGATCGCCGCCGGCGCCGTGCAGGCGGCCGCGGCAGAAGGCCGCCTGACCCTGATCGCCGGCCGCTTCGGCGACATGGCATCGCTGCTCGAGAAGGCCGGCATCGCGGTGGTCTCCGGCGTCGCCCTCGACCTCGGCACCTCCTCTCCGCAGATCGACGAGGCCGAGCGCGGCTTCTCGTTCCGCATGGACGGGCCGCTCGACATGCGGATGGAGCGTGACGGCAGCAGCGCCGCCGATCTCGTCAACACGCTGCCCGAAGAAGAGCTGGCCGATCTCATCTATCGCTATGGCGAGGAGCGGCTGTCGCGCCGCATCGCCAAGGCCCTCGTGCGGGCACGCGCCGCGGCGCCGATCCGCCGCACCGGCGAGCTCGCGGAGATCGTCCGCAGCGTCGTTCCCGGCCAAGCCGGCGGTATCGACCCGGCGACGCGCACCTTCCAGGCGCTGCGCATCGCCGTGAACGACGAGCTCGGCGAGCTCGACCGCGGCCTTGCCGCCGCCGAGCGCCTGTTGGAGCCGGGCGGCCGCCTGGCGGTCGTCGCCTTCCATTCGCTCGAGGACCGCACCGTCAAGGAGTTCCTGCGCCGCCGCAGCGACACCGCGCCACGCGGCTCGCGTCACCTGCCGGCGGCCGGAGGCGGCCCGGCCGCCAGCTTCCGCCTGCTGTCGCGCAAGGCGATCCGGCCGAGCGCAGCCGAGGAGGCCGGCAATCCGCGCGCCCGCTCGGCGCGGCTGCGGGCCGCCGAACGGCTCGATGCGCCGGCCTGGCCGGTCGATGCCCAATGGGGGACAGCATGATCCGGCTCAGCACCCTGATCTGGCTCAGCCTCGTCGCCGGCATCAGCTTTGCGATGTTCGAGGTCAAATACGCTGTGATGGACCTCGAGGATCGCCTCGCCAAGGTCAACCGCGCGATCGTCGCCGACGACGACGCGATCCACGTCCTGAAGGCGGAGTGGAGCTATCTCGCGCAGCCCTCGCGGCTCGACGATCTCAGCAAGCGGTTCCTGACGCTGGGTCCGATCGGCACGGCGCAGCTCCGCACCATCGACAGCATCCCGATGCGCCCGGTTCCGCCCGCCGTTGCCGACGGCGCAGCGCCGACCGCCCCGTTTCAAGCCCCGTTTCAAGCCCCGTTTCAAGCCGGCACCAAGCCCGCCCTTCCCGCGCCCATCGCCCCGACCCGGCTGGCGAACGCCAAATTGAGGATCGACCGATGAAGCCGCCCAAAGGCTACGACGACAACCCCTGCCGGCCGCGGCATTTCAAGCCAGCGCCCTGCGCCCCGGTCGCGCTCGATGAGCCGGCGCAGCAGACGCTCGAGATCGGCCGCAACCGGCTGCTCGTCACCGCCGCGCTCTTCGCCGTCGCCTTCGCGGTGATCGGCCTCCGGCTGGTCGATGTCACGGTCATCAAGCCGAGCGGTAAGGCCGAACTGGCGCAGCGCGCGCCGGTCGAGAAGGTCCAGGTCGGCCGTGCCGATATCACCGACCGCAACGGCGTGCTGCTGGCGACGACGCTGGTCAGCCCGTCGCTCTTCGCCAATCCCAAGCAGATCATCGACGCCGCCGACGCGACCAAGAAGCTGGTGGGCGTGCTGCCCGAGCTCAGCGAATCCGAGGTCTATGCCAAGCTGACATCGGATCGCAGCTTCGTCTGGCTCAAGCGCCAGCTGACGCCGCGCCAGGAGTTCGAGATCAACCGCCTCGGCATTCCCGGCTTCGAGTTCCAGCGCGAGGAGCGCCGCGTCTACCCGGCCGGCGACCTCGCCGCCCACGTCGTCGGCTATAGCGGCATCGACAACAAGGGCCTCGCCGGCATCGAGCGCGGCTTCGACGACATCTTGAAGTCGCGCCGCGAGCCGCTGGCGCTGTCGATCGACGTCCGGCTGCAGAATATTCTGCACGAGGAGCTGGCCAACGCGGTCACCGAGTTCACCGCGATCGGCGCCACCGGGATGGTCATGGACGTTCATACCGGCGAGGTCCTGGCGATGGTCTCGCTGCCCGATTTTGACGCCAACAAGCCGGGCACCGCGACCGCCGAGACGATCTTCAACCGGGCGACGCTCGGCACCTACGAGATGGGCTCGACCTTCAAGATCTTCACGCTGGCGATGGCGCTCGAGACGCGAACCGCGACGCTCGCCAGCTATTACGACGCGGCGCATCCGATCAAGGTCGGGCGCTTCACGATCAACGACTACCACTCGCTGCACCGCGCCCTCAGCCTCCCCGAGATCTTCGAGTACTCCTCGAACCTCGGCGCAGCGCGCATCGCGATGGATGCCGGCACCGACAAGCTGCGCGACTTCCTCGGCCGGGTCGGGCTGCTGCGTCCGGCGATGATCGAGATCCCCGAGATCGGCACGCCGCAGCTGCCCAACCCGTGGCGCGAGGTCAGCACGATGACCGTCGCCTTCGGCCACGGGATCTCGGTCAGCCCGCTGCAGGTCGCGGTGGCGGCAAGCGCCGTCGTCAACGGCGGCATCCTGTTCCAGCCGACGGTGATCAAGCGCAGCCCCGATATCGCGCCGGCCGGCCAGCAGGTCCTGTCGCCCCGCACCTCGGACGAGATGCGACGCCTGATGCGCCTCGTCGTCGAGAAGGGCACCGGCGAGTATGCGGCGGCACCGGGCTATCTCGTCGGCGGAAAGACCGGCACCGCCGAGAAGGCCTCGACGCACGGCTACAAGCACAAGGCGCTGCTGTCGTCCTTCGTGGGCGCTTTCCCGATGAACGACCCACGCTACCTCATAATCGCCATCATCGACGAGCCTCATCCGAGCGCGAAGACGCACGGCTTCGCGACGGCCGGCTGGACGGCGGCGCCGGTCGTCGGTCGCTCGGTGATGCGGATGGCGCCGCTGCTCGGCGTCAAGCCGGTCGACGAGAACCTGCCGGACATCCAGCGGGCGCTGGCGATCCAGTCACCCGGAGATTTGGTCAAGAAGCTTGCGGCTAACTGAACTCATGATCGATCACGAACTTTCAGCCGCGGCAGCGGCGGCGGACGACTCGCCCGATATTCTCGGGCTGACCGCTGATTCGCGGGCGGTGAAGCCCGGCTATCTCTTCGCCGCCCTCCCGGGCGTCAAGCTCGACGGAGCGCGCTTCATCGAGGACGCGGTCGAGCGTGGCGCCGTCGCGGTGCTGGCCGCCGACGCGCACGGGCTCGAGGCGCTGCAGACCCGGCCGCGGCCGGTCGCCGTCGTCGCCGACAGCAATCCGCGCCGCCGCCTCGCCCTGATGGCGGCACGCTTCCATGCGCCGCAGCCCGCGACGGTCGCCGCCGTCACCGGCACCAACGGCAAGACCTCGGTCGCCCATTTCACGCGGCAGATCTGGCAGGCGCTCGGCACGCCGGCGGCGAGCGTCGGCACGCTCGGCATCATCGCGCCGGACGAGGTGATTGCCGGCGCCATGACGACGCCGGATCCGGTGACGCTGCACCGCGAGCTGGCGGCGCTGGCGAAACGCGGCATCCAGAACGTCGCCCTCGAGGCGTCGAGCCACGGGCTCGACCAGAGCCGCCTCGACGGGCTGCGCATCGCGGCCGCGGCGTTCACCAATCTGACGCATGACCATCTCGACTATCACGGCAGCATGGCGGCCTATGGCGATGCCAAGCTGCGGCTCTTCACGGCGCTGCTCGAGGCGAGCGGCACCGCGGTCCTCAACGCCGACAGCGGCGCCTATCCGAAATTCGCCACCGCCTGCCGCGCCCGCAAGCTGCGCATCCTCTCCTACGGCGAGAACGAGGCGGCCGATTTGCGCATCCGCGACCGCCGGGCGACCAGCGAGGGGCAGCTCCTCGACATCTCGATCCTCGGCGTGCGCCACGAGGTGCTGCTGCCGCTCGCCGGCGCCTTCCAGGCGAGCAACGTCATGGCGGCGCTCGGCCTCGTCATCGCCTGCGGCGCCGACCCGGCCGACGCGGTCGCGACGCTGCCAAGCCTCACCGGCGTCCCGGGCCGGCTGCAGCGCGTCGCGGCCCTCGCGAACGGCGCCTCGGTCTACGTCGATTACGCCCATACACCCGACGCGCTGGATACCGTGCTGCGGGCGCTGCGGCCGCATGTCACCGGCAGGCTCGTCGCGGTGTTCGGCGCCGGCGGCGACCGCGACGCGAAGAAACGGCCGGTGATGGGCGCCGTCGTCCACCGCCTCGCCGATGTCGCGATCGTCACCGACGACAACCCGCGCAGCGAGGACCCCGCGACGATCCGCGCCGCGATCCGCGCCAGCTGCCCAAGCTCGCGCGAGATCGGCGATCGCGCCGCGGCGATCCGCACCGCGATGCAGGAGCTCGGCTCCGGCGACGTACTGGTGATCGCCGGCAAGGGCCACGAGACCGGCCAGACGATCGGCGCGATCGTCCATCCCTTCGACGACAGCGAAGTCGCACGCGGCATCGCCGCCGAGCTCACGGGAGGCGCCGCCGAATGACGCTCTGGACGGCGCAGGAAATTGCAGCGGCAACCGGCGGAAAGGCGGGCGGCGATTTCGCGGCCGACGGCGTTTCGATCGACAGCCGCAGCGTCGCCGCGGGCGATCTTTTCATCGCCCTTCAGGGACCGAAATTCGACGGCCATCAATTCGTCGACGCCGCACTCGCCGCCGGCGCCGCCGGGGTGCTGGTGGCGCAGGGGCCCTTCGCGGAGCGGCGAATCCTCGTCGGCGACACGCAGGCGGCGCTCACCGCCCTCGGCTGCGCCGCGCGGGCGCGCAGCACCGCCCGGATCATCGCCGTCACCGGCAGCGTCGGCAAGACCGGCACCAAGGAGGCGCTGCGCCTTGCCTTGGCGTCGCAGGGCACGACCTACGCGTCCACCGGCAGCCTCAACAACCACTGGGGCGTGCCGCTGTCGCTGGCGCGGATGCCGCGCGAGGCCGCGTTCGGCGTCTTCGAGCTCGGCATGAACCATCAAGGCGAGCTCGCGGCGCTGAGCCCGATCGCCCGGCCGCATGTCGCGGTGATCACCACGATCGAGCCGGCGCATCTCGGGAATTTCGCGTCGATCGAGGCGATCGCCGACGCCAAGGCCGAGATCTTCCTCGGGGTCGAGCCCGGCGGCGCCGTCGTGCTCAACCGCGACAATCCGCATTACCCCCGGCTCGCCGCCGCCGCGCGGCGACGGGACATCGGCCGCATCATCAGCTTCGGCGAGCACGGCGACGCCGCGATCCGCCTGCGCGATGCACGGCTGGAGCCGAATGCCAGCACCGTCAAGGCCTCGGTGCTGGGGCAGATCGTCGATTACCGCATCGCCCTGCCGGGCCGCCATTGGGTCATGAACAGCCTCGCCGTGCTCGCCGCCGTCAAGGCGGTCGGGGCCGACGTCGAGACCGCCGCCGCCGCGCTTTCCCGCCTCGCCGGCATCGCCGGCCGCGGCCGCCGCCACCGCATCGCCCTGCCCGGCGGCACCTTCGATCTCATCGACGAGAGCTACAACGCGAGCCCGGCCTCGATGCGCGCCGCCCTCGCCGTGCTGGGCGCCGCCGAGCTCGGCACCGGCGGCCGCCGTATCGCGGTGCTCGGCACGATGCTCGAGCTCGGCGACCAGTCCGCTGCGCTGCATGCCGCGCTGGCCGAGCCGCTCATCGCGAACCGGGTCGACCTCGTCTTCACCGCCGGTGACGCGATGGCGCATCTCCGCGCCGCGTTGCCGGCCGCGCTGCGCGGCGCCCATGCCGCGACGGCGGGCGAACTGGCGGGGGTCTTGAAGCGCGAGCTGCGCCCAGGCGACGTCGTCACGGTCAAGGGCTCAGCGGGCAGCCGAATGGGCGAGATCGTCCGCAGCCTGCTCGCAGGCGAGCCGGCGCAGCCCACCAGCGCTGCGGCGGAATAGGCGATGCTGTTCCATCTCCTCACCCCCCTCGCGGACCAGTTCAGCCCCCTCAACCTGTTCCGCTACATCACCTTCCGCTCCGGCGGTGCGGTCGTCACCGCGCTGCTGATCAGCTTTCTCTGCGGTCCCCGCATCATCGCCTGGCTGCGCTCGAAGCAGGCCGAGGGCCAGCCGATCCGCGCCGACGGGCCGGAGAGCCATCTCGTGACCAAGAAGGGGACGCCGACGATGGGCGGCTTCCTCATCCTGCTCGCCCTCACCGTCTCGACGCTGCTCTGGGCCGACCTCACCAACGGCTACGTCTGGGTCGTGCTGTTCGTCACCGTCAGCTTCGGCGCGATCGGCTTCTTCGACGACTACAAGAAGCTGACGAAGCGCTCGTCCTCGGGTTTGTCGGGCCGGGCCAAGCTGGTCGCCGAGATCGCCGTCGCGACGATCGCCGGCGTCCTGATCATGCAGCTGACGCGCGGTCCGCTGGCGACGACCCTCGCCGTGCCCTTCGTCAAGAACATGCTCATCCCGTTCGGCGGGTTCTTCATCGCGATCAACGTCTTCGTCGTCGTCGGCGCGTCGAACTCGGTCAATCTGACGGACGGGCTCGACGGGCTCGCGATCGTGCCCTCAATGCTCGCCGCCGGCAGCTTCGCCTTCATCTCCTATGTCGCGGGCAATGCGATCTTCGCCAACTACCTGCAGATCAACCACGTGCCGGGCGCCGGCGAGCTCACCGTCTTCTGCGCCGCGATGGTCGGCGCCGGGCTCGGATTCCTATGGTTCAACGCGCCGCCGGCGATGGTCTTTATGGGCGACACCGGGTCGCTGTCGATCGGCGCCGCACTCGGCACGATCAGCGTCATCACCAAGCACGAGCTGGTGCTCGCCATCATCGGCGGCCTCTTCGTGCTGGAGACGGTCTCGGTCATCGTCCAGGTCGCCAGCTTCAAGCTGACCGGCCGCCGCGTCTTCCGCATGGCGCCGTTGCATCATCATTTCGAGAAGAAGGGCTGGCAGGAGGCGACGATCGTCATCCGGTTCTGGATCATCGCCTCGATCCTCGCCCTCGCCGGCCTCTCGACGCTAAAGCTGAGGTGAGGATGATCACCGTCAGCGCCTTCAAGGATAGGAAGATCGGCGTGCTTGGCCTCGGCCGCTCCGGCCTCGTCGCGGCGCGCGCCCTCGCCGCTGGCGGCGCCAGAGTCATGGCGTGGGACGATGCCGCCGCGACGCGCGACAAGGCCGCCGCGGCGGGCGTCGCGATCGTCGACCTCGCAACGGCCGATCTCGCCGGGATGGCGGCGCTGGTCCTCTCGCCTGGCATCCCGCATACGCATCCGGCGCCGCATCCCGTCGTCGTTCGCGCGCGCGAGGCCGGCGCCGAGATCATCGGCGACATCGAGCTGCTCGCCCGCACCCAGCGCGAAGCCGCGATGGTGGGCATCACCGGCACGAACGGCAAGTCGACGACGACCTCGCTGATCGCCCATATCGTCGGCAGCGCCGGGCGCCAGGTCGCGGTCGGCGGCAATCTCGGGACCCCGGCGCTGTCGCTGGCGCCGCTGGGAAGCGACGGCATCTACGTGCTGGAGATGAGCTCCTACCAGCTCGAGCTGACGCAGTCGCTCGCCTTCGACGCCGCGATCCTGCTCAACGTCACCCCCGATCATCTCGGCCGGCACGGCGGCATGGACGGCTATATCGCCGCCAAACGGCGGATTTTCCGCGGCCAGGCGAGATCGCAGGCGGCGATCGTCGGCGTCGACGACGCGATCTGCCGCGGCATTCATGAGGACCTCGCATGCGCCTGCGATCGGATCGTCGTGCCGATCTCGGCCGAGCGGCGCGTTCCCGGCGGCATCTACGTCGCCGACGGGATCCTGACCGACGACACCAAGGGCACTGCAGCGCCGGTCATCGAGATGGCCGGGCTCGCGCGCCTTCCCGGCATCCACAATTGGCAGAATGCCGCCGCCGCCTATGCCGCCGTCCGTCACCTCGGCATCGCGGCCGGCGTCGCGGCCGAGGCGATCCGATCCTTTCCCGGCCTGGCGCATCGCCAGGAGCTCATCGCGACAATCGACGGGGTTCGCTACGTCAATGATTCGAAAGCCACCAATGCGGACGCTGCCGCCAAGGCGCTGGCCTGCTACGAGACTGTCTATTGGATCGCCGGCGGGCTGGCCAAGGAAGGCGGCATCGCCTCGCTCGCTCCGTATTTCGGGCGCATCCGCCACGCCTTCCTCATCGGCGATTCGGCGACCGCTTTCGCCGATACCCTCGGAGGCGCGGTTCATCATCGCCGCAGCGGCGAGCTTGCGGCGGCCGTGAGCGCGGCGCGCGAGACGGCGCTGGCCGAGGGCGCCAAGGACGCCGTCGTGCTGCTGTCGCCGGCTTGCGCCTCGTTCGACCAGTTCAGCGATTTCGAGGCACGCGGCGACGCCTTCCGCAGTCTCGTCGAAGCCTTGCCGGGACGGCGCACATGAACTTCACCCGCATCGATCAAAGCCCCGTCGCGCGCTGGTGGTGGACCGTCGACCGCTGGACCCTGGCGGCGCTCGCCATCCTGATCGCCTTCGGCGCGCTGCTGACGATGGCGGCGAGCCCGGCTGTCGCCGAGCGCATCGGCCTCGACAGCATGCATTTCGTGCGCCGTCAGCTGGCGCTGCTGCCGGTCGCCGTGGCGCTGATGTTCGTCGTCTCGCTGCAGAGCCCGCGCAACATCAAGCGCATCGCGATCGTCGGCTTCATCATCGCGACGGCGCTGGTGGTGATGACCTTCTTCACCGGCGTCGAGATCAAGGGCGCGCGGCGCTGGATCAACGTGCCGGGCCTCTCGCTGCAACCCTCTGAGTTCGTCAAGCCGTGCTTCGCGGTCCTGACCGGCTGGCTGCTCGCCGAGGGCAAGCTGCGACCGAGCTTTCCAGGGCCGCTGATCGCCGCCGGGCTGTTCGTCGTCGTCGTCGGACTGCTGATCAAGCAGCCGGATCTCGGCATGGCGGTCGTGATCTCGGCGGTCTGGTTCGCGCAATTCTTCCTGGTCGGCCTCAGGCTCTACTGGGTCGCGACGGGCCTCGCGACCGGCATCGTCGGGCTGATCGGCGCGTATCTGCTGCTGCCCCACGTCACCAGCCGCATCGACCGTTTCCTCGACCCGTCGACCGGCGACTCCTATCAGGTCGACCGCTCGATGGACGCTTTCATGAACGGCGGAATGTGGGGCCGCGGCCCGGGCGAAGGCACCGTCAAGGCCTCGCTGCCCGACGCGCATGCCGATTTCGTCTTCGCCGTCGCCGGCGAGGAGCTCGGCCTCGTCGTCTGCCTGATCATCGTGACGATCTTCGCCTTCATCGTGCTGCGCGGCTTCTCGCGCGTCTTCCAGGAGAACAATCTCTTCGTCGTGCTTTCCGCGACCGGGCTCTTCGTACAGTTCGGCCTGCAGGCGCTGATCAACATGGCGTCGAGCCTGCATTTGATGCCGACCAAGGGCATGACCCTGCCCTTCCTCTCCTATGGCGGCTCGTCGCTGCTGGCGCTCGGTCTCGGCATGGGAATGGCGCTGGCGCTGACGCGACGGCGCTACGGCGGGGTCGATTCATGATCGCGGCGAAGCGCAGCGCACCGATCGTCTTGGCCGCCGGTGGAACCGGCGGCCACATGTTTCCTGCCGAGGCGCTGGCGCGCGAGCTGGTGGCGCGCGGCGCCGCCGTCGCGCTCGTCACCGATCGCCGCGGCCAGGCGTTCGGCGGCGACCTGGACGGCGCCGGCGTCGCGACGCATCGCATTCGCGCCGGCCGCTTCGACTCCGGCATGCTGGGCAAGGTCCGCGGCTTCGCCGAGCTGCTGCTCGGCATCGCGCAGGCCGGCGGCGTGCTGCGCCGCATCGCGCCGGCTGCGATCGTCGGCTTCGGCGGCTATCCCTCGGTCCCGACCGTCATCGCCGCGGCGCGGCGCGGCATCCCGACCCTGATCCACGAGCAGAACGCCATGCTCGGCCGGGCCAATCGCGTGCTGGCGCCGCGCGTCACCCGCATCGCCCTCAGCTTCGCCGAGACCGCGCGGCTGGTCGACCGCGACCGTCGCCGCGCCGTCGAGACCGGCAATCCGGTACGACCCGCCGTCGCCGCCGTGCGTGACATCCCCTATACCGCGCCGGCGGCGCCCGAGGCGATCGAGATCCTCATCACAGGTGGCAGCCAGGGCGCCCGCGTCTTCAGCGACATCGTGCCGGCGGCGCTGGCGGCGCTACCGGACGAGCTGCGCAGGCGGCTGCGCATCAGCCAGCAGGTCCGGCCCGAGGATTTCGAGCGCGTTCGCCGGCAACACGCCGAATCCGGCGTCGCGGCGGAGACTTCCGCCTTCTTCGCCGACGTGCCGCAGCGTCTCGCCAAGGCGCATCTCGTGATCGCCCGCGCCGGCGCCTCGACCATCGCCGAGCTGACGGTCGCCGGCCGGCCGGCGGTGCTGATCCCCTACCCCTTCGCCGCCGACGACCATCAGACGGCCAATGCCGCCGCCTTCGCGAAGGGCGGCGGCGGCTGGGCGATGGCGCAGGAAGGCTTCACCGTCAAGCGGCTGGCCGAGTTCCTGACCGAGTTGCTCGCCGCTCCTGCCCGCCTGGCAAGCGCCGCCGCGGCATCGCACGCCCAGGGACGGCCGGAAGCCGCGCGCCGCCTCGCCGACCTCGCCTGCGAGCTCGCCGGCTGGTGCAATGGCAACGGCGGCCATCGTGCCGATCTGCAGGAGGGCGCGGCATGAGAGCGCTGCCCCTGACCATCGGCACCATCCATTTCGTCGGCATCGGCGGCATCGGCATGAGCGGGATCGCCGAGATCCTGCACAATCTCGGCTATACGGTTCAGGGCAGCGATGTCAGCGACAGCGCCAACGTCAAGCGTCTCGCCGCGCTCGGCATAAAGGTCGCGATCGGGCACCGCGCCGAGAACCTCGGGAACGCGCAGGTGATCGTCGTCTCCTCGGCCGTGAAACGCGACAATCCCGAGGTCGTCGCCGCGCGTACGCGGCTGCTGCCGGTCGTCCGCCGCGCCGAAATGCTGGGCGAGCTGATGCGGCTGAAATGGTCGATCGCCGTCGCCGGCACGCACGGCAAGACGACGACGACCTCGATGATCGGCGCGCTGCTCGACGCGGCGAACCTCGACCCGACGGTGATCAACGGCGGCATCATCAACGCGTACGGCACCAACGCGCGGCTCGGCGCAGGCGAGTGGATGGTGGTCGAGGCCGACGAGAGCGACGGCACCTTCGTCAAGCTGCCCGCGACGATCGCGATCGTCACCAACATCGACCCCGAGCATCTCGATTTCTACGGCAGCTTCGAGGCCGAGCAGCAGGCCTTCGAGACCTTCGTCTCGAACCTGCCGTTCTACGGCTTCGCGGCGATGTGCATCGACCATCCGGTCGTCCAGTCGCTGATCCCGCGCGTCTCCGAGCGCCGCATCGTGACCTACGGGATGAGTCCGCAGGCCGACATCCGCGCGATCAACATCGTCAGCGGCCGCGAGGGCGCGCAATACGACGTCGTCGTCGCCGACCGCTTCAACGACACCAGCCGCACGATCACCGGCCTCACCCTGCCGATGTTCGGCCTGCACAACGTGCAGAACTC
>JAQGID010000273.1 GCA_028291405.1 Rhodospirillales bacterium
GTCGCCGAGGCCGCGCCGGTGCGGCGCGAGCCGCAGCTCGCCGCGAGCCGCGGCCAAGCCCGGACGGCGGAGCGCGAGGAGCCCGCGGTCGAGCGGCAAAAGCGCCGCGCCCTGCCGCCCGACATCGTCGCGCCGAAGCCGAACGGCCCGCCGCCGGGCCGCAAGACCGAGCAGGCGCGGCAGGCAACGCTCGATCTGACGCCGGAGGAGGAGCACATCCTGCCACCGCACGAACTCCTCGCCGAGGCGCCGAAGAGCAAGGGGCCGAGCGTCAATGAGGAGGCGCTGCAGCAGAACGCCCGGCTGCTCGAGACGGTGCTCGACGACTTCGGCGTGCGCGGCGAGATCGTCAAGGTCCGTCCCGGCCCGGTCGTCACCCTCTACGAGCTCGAGCCGGCGCCGGGCATCAAGGCGTCGCGCATCATCGGCCTCGCCGACGACATCGCCCGCTCGATGAGCGCGGTCTCGGTGCGTGTCGCGGTGGTGCCCGGGCGCAACGTCATCGGCATCGAGCTGCCGAACGCCCGCGCCGAGACGGTCTATCTCCGCGAGCTGCTGGAGTCGGAAGCCTATGAGCGGGCCTCGGCGAAGCTGACGCTGATCCTCGGCAAGGACATCGGCGGCGGGCCGGTCATCGCCGACCTCGCCAAGATGCCGCATCTGCTGATCGCCGGCACGACCGGCTCGGGCAAGTCGGTCGGGATCAACACGATGATCCTGTCGATCCTCTATCGGATGCCGCCCGAGCAGTGCAAGTTCATCATGATCGATCCGAAGATGCTCGAGCTCAGCATCTACGACGGCATCCCGCATCTCCTGGCGCCGGTCGTCACCGACCCGCGCAAGGCGGTGATGGCGCTGAAATGGGCAGTGCGGGAGATGGAGAACCGCTACCGCAACATGTCCAAGCTTGGCGTCCGCAATATCGAGGGCTACAACGCCAGGCTCGAGGAGGCACGGCGACGCGGCGAGAGCCTGATGCGGCGCGTCCAGACCGGCTTCGACCCGGAATCCGGCCAGCCGATCTTCGAGGAGCAGGAGCTCGACCTCAACGCCCTGCCCTTCATCGTCATCGTCGTCGACGAAATGGCCGACCTCATGCTGGTCGCCGGCAAGGACATCGAGGCGGCGGTCCAGCGCCTGGCGCAGATGGCGCGCGCCGCCGGCATCCACATCATCATGGCGACGCAGCGCCCCTCCGTCGACGTCATCACCGGCACGATCAAGGCGAATTTCCCGACCCGCATCTCGTTCCAGGTGACCTCGAAGATCGACAGCCGGACGATCCTCGGCGAGGGCGGCGCCGAGCAGCTGCTCGGCCGCGGCGACATGCTCTACATGGCCGGTGGCGGTCGCATCACCCGCGTCCACGGCCCCTTCGTCGGTGACAAGGAGGTCGAGGACGTCGTCGCCTTCCTCAAGGGCCACGGCGAGCCGGTCTATCTCGACGAGGTCACCGAGGATGTCGAGGCGCCGCTCGACGTCGATTCCGGCGGCGAGGGCGGCGAATCCGGCGATGCGCTCTACGATCAGGCGGTGGCGCTGGTCTGCCGCGAGCGCAAGGCGTCGACCAGCTTCGTCCAGCGCCACCTGCAGATCGGCTACAACCGGGCGGCCCGCATCATCGAACGGATGGAGGCCGAAGGCGTCGTCAGCGGCGCCAACCACGTCGGCAAGCGCGAGGTCCTGGCCCGTCACGTCGAGTGACCCCATATCAAGCCCCTATGGAGCGTGACGGCCGCCGCCGTCGCCGCGTCCGATGAAACAAAGGATTGGGCTTCGTCCATGATCACCCGAATTCTCCCGGTGGGTCGCCGCGTGCGGTTCGCCCTGGCGCTCGTCGTGGCGCTGGCCGCAATTTTGCCCGGCGCGCGCCCGGCCGCCGCGGCGGCACCCAAGGCGGCGACGCTGTCGGCCCAGGACCGCGCCGATGCGCAGCGTATCGAGCAATATCTCAATGGCGTCCACACCCTGGCCGGGCGCTTTCAGCAATACGCACCGGACGGCGCCATCGCGACCGGCAAGATCTATCTGTCGCGGCCCGGCAAGATGCGGTTCGAGTACGACCCGCCGTCGCCGGTCCTGCTGCTCGCCGACGGCACCTTCGTCGTCTATGTCGACAACAAGCTGAAGCAGGTCACCTATTTGCCGATCGGCTCGACCCCGGCCTGGTTCCTGCTGCGCGACAAGGTATCGCTCGAGGACGGCGTCACGGTCACCAAGTTCGAGCACGGGCCGGGCGTCATCCGCGTCACGGTCGTCCAGACCAAGTCGCCGGACGACGGCTCGCTGACGATGACCTTCAGCGACAAGCCGCTCGATCTCAAGCAATGGACCGTCGTCGACCAGCAGGGCAAGACGACGACTGTCGCGCTCAGCGACACGCGCTACGACGTGCCGGTCAGTCCGCAGCTCTTCACCTTCGTCGATCCCCGCAAGAACAACCCGGAGAGCACGGGTGAGCCGCGCAGCGGCCGGCGCGAGACCAATTAGCCTAGCATCGGTCGAACGACGATGCGCCCGCTGATCGGCATCCCGTGCTGTGTCCGCAACGTCGGCGAGACGACGGAGCACGAAGCCCATCTCGTCAGTGAGAAATACATTCGTGCGGTCGCCGAGGCGGCGGGCGGGCAGCCGCTGCTGGTGCCGGCGCTCGGCGACGCGCTCGACTGCGACGATCTCCTGGCGCGGCTCGACGGGCTCTTCGTCACCGGCAGCCCGTCGAACGTCGACCCGGTGCATTACGGCGGCGCGGCGAGCCGGCCGGGGACGCTGCACGACCCGCAGCGCGATGCGACGACGCTGCCCCTGCTCCGGCGGGCGGTCGCGGGGAGCGTGCCGCTCCTCGCGATCTGCCGCGGCATCCAGGAGCTGAACGTCGCGCTCGGCGGGACGCTGCACCAGCTGGTTCACGAGGTGCCCGGCCGCAGCGACCATCGGGCGCGGCCCGGCAGCGTCGACGAGCGCTATGCCCATACCGCGCATGCCGTGCACCTCGCCCCGGACGGTCTCTTCGCGCGTCTCGCCGGCGGCCGTGAGCTGATGGTCAATTCGGTGCATAGCCAGGGCATCGATCGCCTTGCCGCGGGGCTGACGATCGAGGCGGTGGCGCCGGATGGACAGATCGAAGCCGTCCGCGGGACCGGCAAGGGTTTCGTCGTCGGCGTGCAATGGCACCCGGAGTTTCGCCACGCCGAAACCCCCTTCTCGGGCTCGCTTTTCGCGGCGTTCGGCGCGGCGTGCCGCGAACGGGCGATGGAATCCTGACGTCGGATGGCGGTTTTCCGCGGCAATCCGAGGCATGCAGACTCATCAGCCAAGCCATGCGCTTTCTGCATTTTCCGCTTGACGAGTCCGCTACCACTTCTTCTGAAGAGAAGCGGTCGATGGTTTCCACCGACTGCCCGGTTAGGTTCCCCTGCCGACCGGGTTCCCCCCAATGGCGCTTCCCAGCGCCCGGTCACCCCCCCTGACCGGGCGCTTTTCTTTTGTGCCGCCCCTTCGTATATGCTGCAACCCGACGATCCGAGATCGACGGGAGAGGACGAATGGCCGAACCAACCAAGGCGCGCAACCCGGAACGCGAGGCGTTCTACGCGGAGATCGGCGAGCATAGCCTGTCGCCGCTCTGGGAGGTGCTGCACGACCTCGTGCCGAAATCGCCGCGCACCCCGGTTCTGCCCACGCTCTGGCATTACGAGGATGTCCGCCCCTTCCTGATGCGCGCCGGCAGCCTGATCACCGCCAAGGAGGCCGAGCGCCGCGTCCTCGTGCTGCGCAACCCGGGCCTCGGCGGCCGCGAGGCGATCACCCAGACGCTGTACGCCGGGCTGCAGCTGATCCTGCCGGGCGAGATCGCGCCGGCGCACCGCCACACGCAATCGGCGCTGCGCTTCGTCATCGAGGGCCAGGGCGCCTATACCGCGGTCAACGGCGAGCGCACGCTGATGAACCCCGGCGATTTCATCATCACGCCCTCCTGGACCTGGCATGACCACGGCAACGACAGCGACAAGCCGATGGTCTGGCTGGACGGGCTCGACGTGCCGCTCGTCGCGATGCTCGATACCGGCTTCGCCGAGACCTACAACGCCGAGAAGCAGCTGCCGTCGCGCCCCGAGGGCGACGCGCTGGCGCGCTACGGCAGCGGCCTGCTGCCGGTCGACTACAAGCCCGAGACCAAGACCTCGCCGGTCTTCAACTATCCCTATGCGCGGACCCGCGAGGCGCTCGAGTCCCTCTCCGGCGCCCAGGAGATCGATCCCTGGCACGGCATCAAGCTGCGCTACGTCAGCCCGGCGACCGGCGACTGGGCGATGCCGACCATGGCGACCTTCATGCAGCTGCTGCCGAAGGGTTTTTCGACGCAGCCCTACCGCTCGACCGACGCCATGATCTATGTCGCCGTCGAGGGCGAAGGCGAGACCCGCATCGGCGACACGGTCTTCTCGTGGAAGCCGCGCGACGTCTTCGTCGTCCCCGGCTGGACGACCCACAGCCACCATCCGGCGGGCGAGGCGGTGCTCTTCAGCTTCTCGGACCGCCCGATCCACGACAAGCTCGACCTGTGGCGCGAGGAACGGATCAAGCACTGACGCTTCAACAACTTTTTGGTGCCAAACGGCGCAGCGACGTTGTCGCCGGGTGCCGCTTCGTGTTTTGATCCGGCGCAATCGCCTTCCCCCAATCCTGCGGAGAATTTCCATGGCCCATGTCATCCCCGCCCCGCCGATCACTACCGTTCCGGTCGTCGGCGGCGGCGACTATCCGGTCCGCCGGATCTACTGCGTCGGACGCAACTATGCCGCCCATATCCGGGAGATGGGCTTCGACCCCGACCGCGAGAAGCCGTTCTTCTTCGCCAAGCCGACCGATGCGATCGTGCTGAACAACGGCGAGATCCCCTACCCGCCGCAGACCAAGAACTATCATCACGAGATCGAGCTGGTCGTCGCCATGGCCAAGGGCGGCAAGGACATCGCGATCGACAAGGCGCTGGATCACGTCTACGGCTATGCCGTCGGCCTCGACATGACCCGCCGCGACCTGCAGTTCCAGTTCCGCGACGCCGGCCGCCCGTGGGACATGGCCAAGGGCTTCGACCAATCGGCGCCGATCGCCGCGATCTCGCCGGTCGCCAAGGTCGGCCACATCGGCAAGGGCGCCATCTGGCTCGAGGTCAACGGCAAGAAGACGCAGAACAGTGACCTCCAGAACCTGATCTGGAACGTGCCGGAGACGATCTCCTACCTCTCCGGCTTCGTCGAGCTGTTCCCCGGCGATCTCATCTATACCGGCACGCCGGACGGCGTCGGCCCGGTCGTCAAGGGCGACCGCATGGTCGGCCATGTCGACGGGCTCGAAGATCTTACCATCACGATCATCTAAACCGGCCATCTGATCCAGCCTGGCCGGACGGAGCATCAACTTGAGAAACGGCACATCGTGGCGCTGACCATCGCCACCTGGAACATCAACTCCGTCCGGCTGCGCATCGACCTCGTCAAACGCCTCGTCGCCGAGGCCCAGCCGGACGTCATCTGCCTCCAGGAAACCAAGACGCCCGACGAGTTCTTCCCGCGCGAAGCCTTCGAGGCGCTGGGCTACCGCGACATGCTGGTGCACGGCATGAAGGGGTACAACGGCGTCGCGATCGCCTCGCGCGTCAAGCTCGGCACCTCGGGGACGCGCGGCTGGTGCGCCCGCGAGGATTGCCGCCACGGCGTCGTCGAGCTGCCCGGCGGCATCGAGATCCACAACATCTACATCCCGGCCGGCGGCGACATCCCCGACCCCGCCGAGAATGAGAAATTCGCCCACAAGCTGCAGTTCCTCGACGAGCTGACCGAATGGTTCGGCGGCGAGCGGCAGCAGGACCGCAAGATGATCCTGGTCGGCGACCTCAACGTCGCGCCGCTCGAGACCGACGTCTGGTCGCACAAGGCGCTCCTCAAGGTCGTCAGCCACACGCCGATCGAGGTCGAGAAGCTGGGCCTGCTGCAGACCGCCGGCGGCTTCGTCGATGCCGTCCGCCACTTCATCCCGCCCGAGGAGCGGCTCTACAGCTGGTGGAGCTATCGCAACCGGGACTGGCTCGC
>JAQGID010000296.1 GCA_028291405.1 Rhodospirillales bacterium
CATCGCGCAGCGTGCAGCAGACGCAGCCGTTCTCCAGCAGTTGCGTCATCTCGCTGGCGCCGCGCAGCAGCGTGTGGTCGAGGCCGATCGCGCCGATCTCGTTGACGATGACGGCCGTATCGGCGAACGCTTGATCCTGCAGCAAACGCAGCAGCAGCGTCGTCTTGCCGCTGCCGAGGAAGCCGGTCAGCAGGATGACCGGGATGCGATCGACGCGGGTTACCGCCACGGATCGATGGCGATGTGGATGGCGCCGGGGAGCCCTTCGCCGCCGATCGTCCGCAACGCCGTGTCGACGTCTTTGAGGCCGAGGAGATGGGTGCACATCTCGTGCATCGGGTAACGGCCGGAGGCGATGAGCTGCAGCGCCAGCTCGACGGACTCGAAGCTGTGCCCGCGCATCCCCTTGACGGTGATGAACTTCTGAATGATGAGGTCGGCATTGAAGGCGGGGATCGGCTTGCGCTTCTGGGCGCCGAGGATGACGCGGCCGCGCTTGCGGGCGAGCTGGATCGCCGCCGTCACCGTCTCCCCCCCGCCCGACGAGGAATCGACGACGAGGTCGCACATCGCGCCGCCGGTGATGTCGGCGACCGTCTCGAGCAGATCCTGGCTTTCGACGTCGATCGTGTGATGGGCGCCCAGCCTCCGCGCCAGGGCGAGGCGGCGCGTGTCGGTCTCGTTGCCGAGGCCGCTGACGATGATGCAGGCGGCGCCCGCCTCGCGCGCCGCGATGACGCAGGCGAGCCCCTGCTGGCCCGGCCCCTGGATCAGAATCGTCTCGCCGATCGATATGCCGCCCTGGAGATAGGCCCATTCGATGCCGTTGCCCATCGGCAGCGCCAGCGCGGCTTCCTCGGCGCTCATGCTCGCCGGCACCTTATGGAAGACGGTGCCGGGGTGGAGGTACTGGTAATGGCAGTACCCGCCCCACAGCGACGGGGCGATCGAGAGCGGCGTCGAGCCGAAGCGCAGCCCGCCCAGGCCGGGCTCGGTCGCGTCGCACAGCCGGAAGTCGCCGCTGCGGCAGTACATGCAATGGCCGCACGGGATGTATTCCTCGAGCGCGACGCGATCGCCTTCCTTGACGCCGAAGCGCTGTGCCGCGGCGGCGCCGAGCCGGTCGACGAAGCCGACCGTCTCGTGGCCGAGGATCAGCGGCCCCTTGCTCTTCGGGTAGTTGAGGTACATCGGCCAGTCGCTGCCGCAGACGCCGGTCATTTCGACCTTGAGCAGCCCGCCCTCGCTCGGGATCTCCGGCAGGTCGAGCTCGCGCAGCTCGGTCTTGCGGATCTCGGTTGCGACGGCGGCGAGGATGCTGGTCATTCGGCGGCTCCTGCGTGTTCTGTGTGGCGTTCTGGTCGATCGGGGAAGAGCAGCGTCTTCGCCCCGGTGTCGAAGGGTATGTCGGTCGGCAGCGTCACGCCGCAGGAACGGACGCGTTGCGATTCCGGATCGAGGCCGGGCAGGGTCGCGCCGGCCTCGTTCGCCGCGATCGCGTTCAGCAGCGCGCGCCGCGTCATGACGATGGCGCGGTCGGTCGCGACCAGGTTCTCGAGGCTGCGGTCGACGATCGGCCCCATGCTCTCCTGCAGCGAGGCGTCCTGGGTCGCGATCCCGGCGATGCCGCTGAAGTCGATGCCGGCGACCTGCGCGTTGCGGTCCATCAGATAGTCGTTGCCCTTATTGGCGATCGGGATGAAGCCACCCGGCAGCGTCTTCTCGAAGATGCCGCCGCCGTTGCGATAGTCCGCCAGCTCGGCGCGCGTCAGGTCGCGGTCGGGGTGGTAGCCGTAGCTCCAGGCCCAGCAATTCTCGTCGTCGATCGGAACCCAGGAATGGCCGAAGATCGGCGATTTGTCGTGCCGCCGCGGCACGAGCTGGTGGAACGGAGCGATCCACGGCGTGACGCGCCAGTAATACTGCTCGGCGACCTGGCGGCGAGCGGCGATCAGCAGGCCGCCGTCATACGGCTCGATCTCGAAGATCGGCGAATCGCCCTCGATCATCGCCCCGACCTTCTGCGAGGCGGCCTCGCCGCGGCGGAAGGCGCCCTGGTGGAGAAACCCGACATGACTCGAATCGATGCCGCCCTCGAGCGCCTGCATGAAGTTGCAGGCCTCGAAACGCTTGGAGATGAACCGCCGCGGCGCCGGCATCAGGCTCCATTCCAGCCCGGGCGGCGGCGGCTGCAGCTCGGCCGGACCCATATAGGTCCAGATGACGCCGCCCTGCTCGATGCAGGGATAGGCGGTGATGCGCATGCGCTGGCGGATGCCGGAATTCTCGGGCTCGGAAGGCAGATCGACGCATTGCCCGGTGACGTCGAACTTCCAGCCGTGGTAGGCGCAGCGCAGGCCGCATTCCTCGTTGCGGCCGAACCATAGCGAGACGCGGCGATGGGCGCAGAACTCGTCGACCAGACCGATGCGGCCCTCGCTGTCACGGAAGGCGACCAGCTTTTCGCCGAGCAGCGGGGCGCGGATCGGTGCGCAATCGGGCTCCGGCAACTCCTCGGACATCAGCGCCGGGATCCAATAGCGCCGCAGGAGCGCGCCCATCTTCGTGCCGGGCCCGGTCCGCGTCAGCGTCTCGTTCTGCTCATGCCTGGCATTCTGCTCCTCCCGCGTCGTCATCGCTGGTCCTCCGAGGGCTTTTCTCTTAATCGGTGATCTTTTTCTACGATTGCGTGCGGCCTCCCACCAAGCGATTTCAGCGCGCCGCTGTCGACGCCGTCCAGTAAGCTAGGACAACCGCACCATCCCAGGGAGACGCCGCGCCATGCCGAATTTCGTCCCGACCCACCGTATCACCCACGAAGCCACGATGCTGATGCTGCAGCGCGGCATCGCGAAGGCCACCGAGCTGAAAGCCCTGGTCAGCATCGCCGTAGTCGACGCGAGCGGCCAGACGCTTGCCTTCGTGCGGATGGACGGTGCCAGGCTGTTTTCCGAGGCGGCGACGATCAAGAAGGCGAAGACTGCCTCCTCGCAAGGCCTCGCCACCGGCTATGCCAAGCCGGAGGACGTCGTCAGCATGCAGATCCGCTTCGACGGGCATTTCACGAACGTGCCCGGTGGTTTTCCGATCGTGGTCGACGGTCAGGTCGTCGGCGGCATCGGCGCCGGCGGCGCGAAGATCGAGCAGGACGTCGAGATCGCGAAGGCGGCGCTGGCGGCACTCGATTGAAGCGAATTGCGTCGGATGGTCAGCGGATGGTGACCTCGTCGCGGCGGTTGAGCGGCTGATGCCCGTCCGGTGGCGTCGGCACCCGTGGGTTGCTGGCGGCGTACCAGGTCGCGTGAATGCTTTCGGTCGCGACGCCGGCGGCGATCAGCCGGACGCGGACGATCTCGGCGCGTCGCCGCGATAGATCCTCGTTGTAGGAGTCCGTCCCGGCACTGTCGGTATTGCCGGCGATATCGATATCGGGGGCCTCGATCGCTCTTGCCGCGACGGCGATCTCGACGATCTGGTGCGCCAGCTCGTCGGTCACGGTGGCGCTGTCGGAGGCGAAGTGCAGGACGAATTTCTGCGGGGCGCGCGGCGTCGCTGCGGACGGCGGCGAATTCCCGACGCACCGTTTCGTCGCTCACCTCGAGCTTCCGTCGCGGATCGTCCAACGACAGGGCGGTGAACGGGGCGTCGACGAGACCGTCGCCTGCCGCCGTCGTCACGCGAACCGCGCTCGAGCTGCCGTCGCCGTTGGGAAGAAGGACGAGAATGTTGCGCGGCAGGCCGCCGCAGCCGGCGAGCGCCAGCAGCACCATCACGACGGCGCCGCGTCGAGCGCGGATCACGGCGCCGCGACCCGTACGAGGAAGCGCGTGCCGCGCACCGCGATCGTGCCGACGGGCGTCTCGATCGAGGCGCGTCCCGGCGCGAGCTTGGCGATCAGCCCGGAGATGTAGTGCAGGCTCCCTTCGGTCAGGCGCGCCACGAAGCTGTAGCGGCGGCTCGCCGGGGCGAACTCGAAGGCGCGGAGATCGAGGCGCGAGCGCGGACCGAGCGAGATCCGGCAATCGTCGCGAAAGGTAACGCCGATCGAGCCATCGTCGCCGCTTTCGATGGTATCGCCCGGCAGCACCGGGTCGCCGACGTCAGCGGATATCGCCACGCCGTCGCGTAGCAACCGCACGTTGCCGTGGGCCAGGCGGACGTAGCCGGCAGCACCGTCCTCGCTGTCCGCGCGGACCGGCGAGGGCGAGAGGATCGCTAAAGCGAGGCCGAGAATGATCGCCGACGCAAACAGGTGCACTGACCGTTCTTCTTCGGCTCGGCCTGCGCGTTTCGCGCCATCAGGGCGCGACTGCGGCAGGGCTGGGCGGGGGTCGCCCGATCCGCGGTATTATAGTGCGCTCGTCGTTCTGTCCATCTCACTTAATGGGGACCCGCCCCGCCGGAAAACGGAGCCGTGCCGTCGTGCCGAGGCCAAGCGTGCTCGTCAGCTCGAGCGTGCCGCCGTGCAGCTCGATCATTGATTTGGTCAGCGGCAGGCCGAGGCCGATGCCGCCATAGTCGCTCTTCATCGCGCTCTCGACGACGTTGAACGGCTTGATCACCTGCTCGAGATCCTCGGCGCCGATGCCGATGCCGGTATCGGCGACCGTCACGGTCAGCGTGCCGTCCGGCTCGAGCGCGGCATCGATCCGCACCTCGCCGCAGGCGGGGGTGAATTTGACGGCGTTCGAGACAAGGTTGACGATCATCTGCCTGACCAGCCGCTCGTCGGCACGGAGCAGCGGCAGGTTCGCCGGTACGGTGATCGCCGTCGTCACTTTCTTGGCCTCGGCGCGGATCGCCACCATGCGCTCGGACTCGCGGATGACGGTGCCGACCTCGACGGCGGTCTCGTGCAGTTGCGTTTCGCCGGCCTCGATCCGGGCCATGTCGAGGATGTCGGTGACTAGGTCCAGGAGATGCGTGCCGCTGGCGTTGATGTCCGCGGCATAGCTGCGATAGCGGGCGACGCCGAGCGGGCCGAATAGCTCGAGCTTGAGAATTTCGGAAAAACCGATGATCGCGGTGAGCGGCGTCCGCAGCTCGTGGCTCATGTTCGCGAGAAACTCGGACTTCGCGCGGCTCGCGGCCTCGACCTTGATGAGTGTGTCGCGCAGTTCGCTCTCGCGCGTCTCGCGGCCCTTCTGCTCGCCCGCAAGACGCTGGCCGATCGACAGGATGGCCATGGCGCCGGCGGCAAAGGCGGGGTATGTCGCGTCGAGCAGCACCCCGCCGGCGGCAAAGACGCCGAAGGAGACAGCGAAGAGCCCGATCAAGAGGCCGCCGACCAGGATGACCAGCCGCCGTGCCGCGACGCGGGCGCCGACCCCGCCGACGCAGAGCACGGCGGCGAGCGTCAGCGCCAGCTCGGCGAGCACGATGCCGTGCGGCCGCACCAGCAGATCTTCGGCCAGGATCGCGTCGATCAGCTGGGCATGGATCTCGGCGCCGGTCATCGTGACACCCAGCGGCGTCGCCAGGGAATCCGCCAATCCGATCGCGGTCGGCGCGATCAGCACGGGCCGACCGCGAAGAAAGTCGGGCGCCGCCGTGCCGGCGAGAATCGCCTGTGCCGAGACGAAGCGGGACGGATCGTGCGGCGCGTAATGCAGCCAGATGCGCCCCGGCCGGTCGGTCGACACCCGGTGGCCGGCGACGCCGATCGTGGTGATGCCGCCCTGATTCGTCGTCACCGTGACGGCTTCCTCGCCGGCCGCGACGCGCAGCATCTCGATCGCGAAGGATGGAATGAGCTGTAACCCGACGCGACGCAGCGCCGCCTGGCGACGCACGACGCCGTCCCGCTCGCCGTCGATGCCGGTATCGCCGCGTCCAGCAGCGGCCGCATTCAGCACCGGCAAGCTCCGCACCAACCCGTCCTGCTCCGGCAGGAACGGGCGGGGATCGAGGCCGTTTTCGACGATCGCCGTGCTGCGCTGACCCGCGCTCGATGGCGCAAAGCCGGCTTGCCTGGTCGCCGTCGCCAGCACGATTTTTGCCCCGGCGAAGCTTTTTGCGAGCAAGGCATCGTTCGAGGGCAGGGCACGGAGGCGCGCCGCGAGCGCGGGGTCGTCCGTGCCGAACGTGGCGGCAAGCTGCTCGGGCGAGAGGCGGTCGGGCTCTGCGAAGAGGATCTCGAGCCCGACGACGCTGGCGCCGCCGGCTGCAACGCGCTGCACCAGCCGAGCGACGAGGTCGCGCGGCCATGGCCATTGGCCGTATTCTGCGAGGCTCGGCGAATCGAGGGCGACGATGACGGCGCCGCGCGGCGGATTGCTGCGCGGCGCGATTTCCTGCCAGGAGTCGAAAAGGTAGAGGCGGCTCGCCTCGAACAGCGACGGATCGGCGAGCTGGAGCAGCAGCAGGGCGACGGCGGCGGCCACCGCCGCAAGGCGATGCCGGATCACGGCGTGCACGCGAGCAACGGGAAACGCCGTCACCGCCATGAAGTTGCTTGCCTTCTGTGGACAGGATGGTCGCGGAAATTGTGCGGTCGGCCAGGGCGGACAGATTTATACACCTCACAAGCGGTGCCGCACTACCGCGCGACGCATGAACAAGCGAGTCCGCAACCGCGTTCCACGGCGGCACCGCGCAAACTTGGCCTTCAATTGCAACCGCCGCCGGGCTAGAAGTGCAACCCATGGCAGAGACCCGATGAAACAAATCGTTCAAAGCGCCCGTTCCGGCAAGCTGACGCTCGAGGAGGTCCCGGCGCCGCAGCTGCGCGGCGGGCACGTTCTCGTCCGGACCCGTGCTTCGCTGATTTCGGCGGGGACCGAGCGGATGGTCGTTGATTTCGCGCGCAAGAGCCTTGCGGGCAAGGCGCGCGAGCGGCCCGATCTGGTGCGCAAGGTGCTCGACAAGGCGCGCCGCGACGGCATCATCGCGACCTTCCGGTCGGTGCTGACGCGGCTCGACGAGCCGATGCCGCTCGGTTATTCCGCGGCCGGCGAGATCGTCGAGATCGGCGCCG
>JAQGID010000162.1 GCA_028291405.1 Rhodospirillales bacterium
CACCCTGGACTTCCCTCGCCTTCTGAACGGCAGCGCGGGCCTTGTACTCCTCTCCGGCAAGGTGAAAGGCCGTCCAGTCCGCGGCAATCTTGAGGAGCTTTCGAACCACCTCGCCTTCCGTCCCACGGTGCTCCAGATCGGCGAGGATCAAGGCCCCGCTTTGGCGTTTCGTATAAGCTTCGTTGGCGGTCGGATCACGACCAGAGAGAAAGAGCTTGATCAGGTCGTCGGGGACGCCGGCCGGCCTGAGGAGATGATCCGCTGCTAGCCGTTTGACATTCACAAGGGTCGCGATGACCTCCAAGGCCGCGCGTCGGGTATCTGCATCCACCGGTCGATTTGTTTCAGCGTCGATCATCATATCAACTCGTCAATCCGTTGCCGCGCTTTGGCGATAGCGTTGTCCAAGCTGCGGAAGTCGTCGAACACATTCAGGGCCGAGGACCAGAGGAGCGGCTAGGATGGGCCGGACTCTCGCCAGTCCGCTTCCGGGCGCGAAACGCGAACTGCGGGCATTCGGCTCATGGCCTGAATTGGCCGAAGAACGAACCCGCTGCGCGGGAGGGGTTTGCGCGATGAGATAGGCGTGCGGTCTCGAAGATAGTCACCGGATTGAGCGTCGGCGGCGGCGGGCAGAGCATCACGGCTCCTTCAACTGAGGAGCTGGATGATGATCACCACCTTGCCCGTTACCCGGATCAGCCCGCTGCGCCAACGGTTGATCGAAGACATGAAGATGCGGCGGTTCTCGCGCGCCACCCAGCGCAACTACATTCGCGACGTCGGGCGCTTTGCCACCTTCCTGCGACGGCCGCCCGACACCGCGACTGCGCAGCGTCATAATCACTGCAACAACGTCAAAATCCGTGCAACATCATTTCAAAATTCGTGCAACACTGTGCGATCCTCGAAAGCTGAAATCGATTTACCAAAAACTGAAATGGACTCGACGGGAATAGCTGAAATATCGTGGAATTGAAGCGAGTTATTCGACTGGCGCGACAATGCGGATGCGCCGCCTCTGGCATCGGTCCTCGCCTGGCTCGACATAGTGGCACCCCGAGATGCTCAGCGGGCCGCAGAATGCCCGGCGGCTGACAAATCGCGACATCGTCAAGCATCCTCACTTACGCTGGTGCTCTCCGTGAACAAGGTGCTTTGGCCGCACGCTCGCGACGGCAGTTCGTCTGCTGGCAAGGGGATGAATATCGGTTTGTCGCGCAGAGTAGCCGTTTCTCAAACCGCTTCGCAAATGACGGCCTTCGGCAATTGGAGGCCGACGGAAGAAGGGCTTTGCCTGACGTGGTCCGACAGGCCAGCAATGTGCGCCGGTACTTGAGGCGGCCTTTTCCCGTTATCGCGTCGGCAGCATGGATCTGATCTCGCAGGAAAGATTAGGCAACGGGCCAGCCGGGCCGCCCTTCGAGAGAGGCATCAGACGTTGGGACTTCGGGGTTCCTCCTCCTTAACCTGATTCGCCTGCTGGGCTATAGGTTATCGAGGAAGAACCACCGAGCCGCAATTGCAGCTCTCTCACGGGTCCCTCCGGCGACGCGGCCTTTAATCCCACTCGTGTTCCTCTGCCGGACATGAATCTGCATGTTGTTCCGAGAGGATAGCGCTAGCAAGGAAAGCGCGAGGATGCAGCAAGAAACCGATGAGGCAAGCAAGGTGCTGGGCCTCGTCAGGCAGGTCGCCGAATCGCTCGGCCTGCAAACCGGCCGCGATTTGCGTCACTTCTTTTTGCAATGCGTCACAAAGGCAGGGTCGCTGTTCGATATCGTCAAGTTGATGTCGTCTGGTTTTTCCCAAGTCAGATCCGTCATTCCCAAAACTGCGATCCCGCCTTGTTTGCTCGGCTGACCATAGCGTTTGATCATCAAGTCTTTCAGTGCGGGAGCCTGCTTCTCATCGGTCACGGCATAGAAAACGCAGTTCAAGCCGTTGCCGTTCGTCGGATCGAAGGTGAACCTGACCTGCAGCGATACAGACCCATCGGAATAGGTGCCCTCAGCCTCGTGGCGCATGTCGGGCGCCACCGTCCTTTGCTCGGCCCCCTGTAACAGTTTCACATGACCGCCGGATGCCTTCACCACCTGCTCGGGCGTCATGCCCCATCTCGTGTATTCCCAGTCGGCACGAGCGTACGGCGACAGCATGACGACAATCGGAATCGCGGCCAGAATCGATCGCATTGCATTTCTCCTTCGTTTGTACAATTCCGCCGAAACGATGCGGCGAGGACCTCTGCGAGGCATCGCCGCAAGCGAAGACTCACGGCTTTCCGCCCGCTGCGGCATTGACCCCGCCGATGCCGGATACGGCGAGCGGGGAAGGCGCCGGGCTCGGCGGTGCGGGTGACGGAGGTGCTGCCCCCTTGCCGAAGTTTCGGGCGAAATCGGGCGACATGAGTTTCATATGCCCCGCCTGTAGCTCGGCCGTATGAGCGTCCACTCGTGCCTGCTCCGCCTCGGCGCGCGCCTGGCGGGCCGCCTCGGCTTGTGATGGCGTCAGCGTCTTCTCCCCGTTCTCCAATTGCTGGGCAATTCGGTCTTTTGCCGCAAATCGATCGGCTGCCGCATTTGCGTCGGCCTTCGCTTGTTCGATCTCCGGCAGGGATCGGGGTCGATTATCGAGGCCCTTGTTGGGGGCCTGATTGACGGCTTCGATTTTGTCTTTGCTGCTCTGGGGTGCGGCGCTCGGCTGGTAAGGTCTGGGTGGCCGCTGCGTCTTGTCGAGTCCGATATCCGGCTGCCTCGGCCCCGGCGGCCGCGTTCCCGGCGGCGGAGACGTTCCCGGCGTTGGCTGGGTATATCCCGGTCCCGGAGCGGGGGTTCGCGGCCGGTCGGGCATTTTCTGCGTCTTGTTGAAACCCTGCGACGAGGGCGACGGCGATGAGGCACTTGGCGTCGAGCCGCCGGGCTGCAGGCGGTTCATGAAATACGCCGTCGTCATGCCATTGAGAACGCCGAGAAACGCAAACGTGAGGCAGTGATTGAAGTTCTTGCGGACATTCGCGTGCGCTTCGGCGGCCGTATTGATCGTTCCCTCGATCTTCCCCATGATATTCGCCTGTACCAGGCAGGCGATCTGGGCCAGGTACATCTGGAAGATCAGGACGAAGGCGTATTCGACCATGGCCTGACCCCAGCCGTTGTGCCCCATGCCGAGAGTCTCGCCGGTCGTCGGATTGATCCGCCACCACCCGCCGGTGCCGCTCGTCTTTCCTGCTACCACGAGATTGCCTTGTCGTAGATCCGCGACGAGCCGTGCCGCGATGTCGGGATCGAGACCCAGCTTCACGACCTCGGCTTCTTCGCCCGGCGACAATATCGACCAGTCGGAGGCGTCGGCCTTGTCGAAGGCATCGGCGGTATTGCCGCGGACCTTATCGGCGTCGGGCAATGTCAAGGCTTCGGCGTTGCTGTCGGAGACGCCTTGAATGATCCGGGCAAACGGCGGATCGATGTTGGTGAACGGGTCGACGCCGACCGGATGCGCGACGATATCGAGGGCGATCTTGACCGCCAGAGCGCCCGGCCCGGCGCTCGTCAGGATGGCGTGCTGCGCCAGGATCGTCGGCCGATTGACGAAGACGGTGCCGGGATCCAGCCGATTGTCGAAGCGAAGCGACGCAAGCCCGTAGGCGGGGCCCGGGAGCGGCGCCATCTTGGCGACGATCTCGCTCGAGTTCGCCGGCGTCTTGCCGAAGGGATCACTCGTCAGATCCGTTGCGAAGTCGCGATTGGCAAGGGCGGTGCGTGACGCCATCTCGAGAACGAACTCGGCAGCGAGCTCGCAAGGCAGCACCAGCAACTCCGTCTCGGTAAGCATCGCCATCGAGCGGGCCAGCGCTTTCTCGGGCGTCAGCTGAAAACCCGCAGGAGTGCCGCTGCTGCGCGCGCTCGCCCCCAGGATGTCGAACACCTCGCGTCGCAGCGTTTCCGGCGGCGCGCCCGGCAGCTGGATCTCGTATTCGATCCATTCGGCCGTCAGCTCGCCATCGGCACGCGCCGGTTGCGGCTCGCTGACGCGGCTGTTGGACGCGACGAGATTCCCACCGGCCAAGACGTCGGCGGCGGCCGCGGCAGAGCCCGCAGACGAGGCGCCGATGTTGAGGAACGGGTTGTTCGGCGGTTCCGGCTTCGGATTGACGACGCCGGTGTCGCGGATGCTCGCCTGCTTGAAATGGCTCTCTCCGACGTCGAGGACGGGCATCCACTCGGTCTGGGTCGCGAGCGCCGCGAACATTCTCGTATGCACGTCTTCCGGCGTCACCGCCTGAAAGTCCGCCGGCCAGAGCATCGGGAAATGCCGCAGCGTGATGCGCTCGCCGATGAGCTCGGCCGGTTTCAGCTCGTGCTCGAGTATGGTGTGTTCCTGCGTCTTGCCCGCCTTCAGTTGCTCGGCGACGATCCGCATCACGACCCGATGCGTTTCGGCCGGCGGCAACGCCTCCGGCGTCATGGTTTCGCGAGCCGCGGTCAACGCCTCACCGATCTCGCCGCTCGCGTTCAGCAGGTCGAGATCGATCCATGCCGAGGCTTGACGGATCTGCACCCACCAATGATCGCTGAGATCGTCGAACGCCGCGGCATCGCCTGCATTCTTCGTCTGGCCGGCGGGCGGCAAGTTCAGCATGCCGAGGAGGCGCAAGCTCTGCTTGACGACGCGCTCGTCGAGACGGCCGACGAGTGTCGCCGCGGTTCGCGCACTGTCGTCGACCGACTGCGCCGCGCCCGCGGCATCGAAGCCGTAGAGGTCTGCCGTCGCGGCGACACCAGGATCGGAGACCTGAGTCACAACCGGCGGCTGGTCGTTCGTGGGCGACGCGGTCGCGAGCGCCGTTGCCGCGCTCGCATCGGCGAGCCTCCCCCACACCGTCGCCGCGATGTCGTATGGCAATTCCGCGTGCGCCAGTCGAACCTCGTGGCCGGCCGCGTGCAGCAGCGCGGCGAGGAGCAGCGACTGATCGAGGCTGTTGCCGTTACGGTCCATCAGAACGCCGACGGGGCCTCTCAGCACACCGCGATAGGGAACCCACCGGACCTCCTGACGGACCCACACAAAGAGATCCCGGGCGTCGATCCCGACCGTGTCGACGACGTATTGCGGATCCCAATGGTCGCGCGGCGCCTGACGCTGAGCGTCCTCGATCGCCAGCAGGCTGTTCTGCAGCTGGCCGACGGCGCGGGCCGCGCGCTGCTGTTCGTCGGCGCTCTGCTGCGCCAACGCCTGCGGCAGGCCGCTCCAGAAGAGCCCCATCCAGAGCGCGAAGAGGCGAATGGCAGCCCGTGCCGATCTCGTTTGCAACCACGTCATCTTTGCCCTCCGGTATGCGCAGGCCGTACCGCATCATCAAGTGCCGAGCCCGGGGCCGGCGCGCTCATCGCGACTGCCAAATGCCGCGCCGCGCATCGCGGGCGTTCTGCTCGGCGGATCTGATCTCCGCCGGAGCATCCGCAGCGGCGCGGGCGCCACCGTTGAAAACCGCTGCCTTTGCCAAGCTCTGGCCCGACATCTCGCAATGATAGGCGCCCTTGGTCGTCGGCGTGCAGGTGACCGGATTGCGCCCGATGTAAGCCGCCATCTGATCGCTGTAGATCCCGAGCTCGCCAATGACGCCGGACAGCTTGACGACCTTGCCGGCGACGACGATCGTACCGGTATCGAGAACCGTCGCGATCCCGCTGAGTTGCGAGTTCTCAGATCCGGGCGCCGCGCCGCGCGGCGCGGCTCGATTATCGAGAGACGCGACTGCACCGGGCTTTTCGGACTTTGATTCTCGCCTCGCGGCGGGCGCGGCCGGCGCGACCGGGGCGGCTGGCGGTGTCAGGCTGGCCATCGTCCTGGATGGTTCTGACGACGCCTGCGTCGCGCCACCGGCGCCGCCGGCATCCGCAAGGGAGACTTGCACGATGGTGGCGCTTCCGGCCTTGACCGTCGCCGCCCGGTCGATGGTCTGAGCTCCCGCGGTGACGGTGACCGTGTAATCGCCGGAGGCAATCTCCTGAACGCTGCCGTTGACGGTTCCGGTCAGAACCTGCTTGCCGCCTCGATCGATGACGGCATAAGGCGCGTTCTGCAGCGATCCCCTGCCTTGCCGGCTCCTATCGCCGTCGCCAGGCGCAGGCCCTGGCGACCCGGCAACGTCGGCGGCGGAGATTTGCTTCAACTCGACCCGGCGGTTCATCGCGCGGCCTGCGTCCGTGTCGTTGCCGGCGTCGGGCCTGGTGTCTCCGTATCCTTGAGCGCGCAGACGCGATGCCGCGACGCCGTAACGTTTGACTAGGCTGTCGACCACTGCCGCGGCGCGGCCTGCCGAAAGCTTCAGGTTATGATCGGCGCCGCCGGTGTTGTCGGTGTGGCCGCCGACCTCCAGCGTCAGCAGCGGTTGGTCCTTCAGCAACTTCGCGACCTGCGCCAAGGTCGCGGCGCTGCTCGGTTTAATGATCGTCTTGTCGACGTCGAAATTGATGCCGTGGATGTCGACTTTTCCGGTGTCTTCCAGCGCTTGCGCCATCTGGGCGGCATTGGCGGCGTTCGAGCCGGCAGTCGATGACACGACGGCGATAGTGCCGGGCTGCGGCGGCGGCCCGCTTCCGACGGTCGCCGTCATCTCATAGCGTGCCGGACGGCGCAGCCATGCCGCAGCCCGCTCGGCGACGACGTCCATCCCGGCTTGCGTGCGCGCCGACGCGTAGAAGCCGGCGTTCACCGCGGCAAGATCCTGCATGATCTGCTTCTCGCGGAGAGGATCGGCGCCGGCGCCGATATGCGCGGTGAAAATTCGCGGGCGAACATCGGCGAGCGCCGCCCACATGTCGGACTCACGATCGTAGCCTGGCGTCTCCGCGTCGGTGACGACGATCATCGCGCGAACGCCGCGGCGATGGCGCAGGCCGGCGAGCGCATTCTTCATCGTCGCTGGCAAATCGCTAGAATCCGATTCCTGATGCGGCGCCAGCAGCGCTCCCTGCAGCGCCCAGGACTGATCGCTCCAGTCCTCCAGCAGGAACGGCGACGCGAAATTCATGAAATTGACGAACTCGCGACGCTGCGCGACGCCGCCGGCAAACGTCAGGACGGCTTGATACACGGCCGTCGAGAAAGGCGCGAGGCTGCCGCTGGTATCGTAGGCGATGGCGACCGAGCGCGGCGGCTCGCGCACGCGGGCACGATAGAACGCTCCGGCCTTGACGGCGGCTTCGACGGACAGCTCTCCGGAGGATGAGTTCACCACCCGCAACGGAACCGCCGCTCCCGATTCGTCCTCGAGATCGAGGTCGACATCGACTGTCGGCTCGCCTTTTGCCGTCAGCGTCAACATCGTCGCTGCCGGTGGAATATCGATCGCATACCAATCCTCGACTTCACCAAGTCGGACTTCGGAAGCGGCGGACTTGCCGATCGCAAGGGCGAGCGGCGCCTCTCGCGTGCCGTGACTTTCGCCATGCGACGGCATCGCCGCCTTGTCGGCATTGGGACGGGACGCTTCGAAGACGGCGTCCCGATTGTACTGGCCCCATTCGCCGAGGATCGAGAGATAGTCGCCTCCGGCGGGGCGCTCGCTGATGCGCAGCGCCTTCGGATAGGCCCAGACACCTGCCTTGCCGGACTTGGCGGTCGCGGAGAAGCGCACGAACCGTGCCCAGGCGGGTTCCGGCAGGGACCAGCTTGCGACCCCCTTGTCGTCGCGCTGAAGGGTCCAGACTCCGAGCTCCTTCCAGGGACCGACCGGACCCTCGATGCTCGTTTCGACCCTGATCGTCGAAAACCGTACGACATCGGATTTCGCCGTCGCCTCCTCGACCCACTGAAGACTGGACAGCTGCGCCGCACGGTCCTCGTTGAAGCCGACGACGAATTGCGGTGCGCTGCCGGCAGATACTTTCGTCTCCATGGGCCGGCGTCCGTCGAGCATCGCGCGACTGTCATCCGCCGACACCCCGATCATCGGATCAGCCCAGACGACATGGCCGCCACGGGTCGGATCGGCGATATTCAGGGAAGCGCCGCGCGGCTCGCCCGGGACGGCGATGACCTTCCACTCGTTGAGCCCGATATTTCCCGAATTGCCGGCGTGGTTGGACTTCAGCCGCAATTGCGCAGCCCGCGCCGCAACGGGCTTCGGGAGGACGAACGCCTGCTCGATCGGCAGCAGCGACAGGTTCCCCGAGAGGACCGTTTCGAAATTCGTCCCATCCGCCGACAACAGGAGCTCGAAATCCTCGAGTTGCTCGGCCGGATAGAGGCGGTTTTCGATCTGAGGCTGCAAGGTGATTCCGGCGATCGGCCACGGGCGATCGCCGCCGAGTTGGGTGGTGAGCGTCACCGGGGTCGTATACGCCATGACGGCAAAGCCGGTCGTCGAGACCAGCCCGTCGTGCAGCCGCGCTCGCTCCGCTGCGCTGGCCGCCTCGGCGTCGCCGACGACGACTCTGCCGCCGAATGCGGTCGCCGCGACATTGATGCCGCCGAGCAGCTCTTTCGGCAGCGGGAAGGATACCGCCTCCGCGAGCGGCGCCGCGGCGGCATCGATCGCGAGAGTCGAGGTCACGGCGGCGGATCTGCCGTCGCCGGATCGCGCCCGGACCGCGATTTGCACCATGTTGTCTGCCCAGGCGTCCGGCGCCACCGCGACGACGATCGGCACTTGCTGCTCGGCGTCCGCAGGCAAGCTCAGGCGTGAGGTTCCGAGCAGCGGGGCGAAGGCGTAATTGCTGCTGCGGGCATCGAGCGCGAGCTCGAGAGGTCCGGATCCGGTATTCTTGAGAACGATGGTGCCGTTGACCCGCTGCCCGCGGATCCAATAGGCGGCGACCGGCGATCTGCCGACATCGATCCCGATCTGCACGGGCAGCTTTGCCGGGGGCGGCGCCGGCTTCGGCCCGTCGGCGAATTCCAGTTTCAGCGCATAGCGGCCGGCACCCTTGACACCGAGCCTGATGACCCGGTCTGCGGGGATCTGGGCTTCGAGAGGGTCACTCTGCCCGGCACGACGGGCCTCCAGCGTGTTTTTTCCATCCTGCAAAGTGAGCGCGACATCGCCTTCGACATCGATGCGCAGCGCGGTCGCCTTTCCGAGCAGCGGCAGCTCGTACCAATCCTCGTCGCGAAACCGGCCGACGTCGCCGGCGACCGCAAGGCTCGCCGGGAGCGGCCGTGCCTGCGCCGGCGTGTCGTTCGGTTCGAGATCGTCCGGCAGCTCGAAGGGATCCAGAAGCGACAGCAAGATGCGATAGGGCGCCGCGCTCGATATCCCCTCGGACCGCAGCCTTACGAGATAGTCGCCGGGCTCGAGCCAAGCCTCGTACCGCAGCGGCGACCCGGCCGTCGTGCTCGTCGGACGTTTCGCGTCTGGATAGCCCCATTCGATCTCGACGGTGATGTCGGCATGCTCGGGCGGCGTCACCTCGAGCGCGACATGCGCCGGCGCCGCCAGGGAAAAACGGTACACGTCCGGGTCGCTGCCGTCGGGGAGCGTGCCGGTCCGTTCAGTTCCGACGCGCAGGAGATTTGCCTGGTTGTCCTGATCGTTCGGCTCGTGCTCGGCGTTGGGATCGGGCGGGCCGGTCGTTTTGACCTCCAGCGCGTAGTCGGAATCCTTGCCGGCGAGCTCGATCCAATACGCGCCGGGCAAGAGAAAGAGCCCCCTCGCTTCGACTTGGTCGGCGTCGGCACCTGCGGTCCCCGAGCCAAGCCGTCCGCCGCGGTTGTCGAGAACGCGCAGCGACGACACGCCGCGGCCACGCGCCGTGACAGTCCACAACTGCGGTTCGCCCTCGACGTTGAAGCGAAAGAAATCGACGTCGTCGCTGCCCGTGAGACGGCCGCGCATCGGCTGCGTCACGTCAAATGCGGTCGCCGTCGCAACCGTATCGTTCGGCTCGCGCTCGAAATCCGGCGATTGGACGCCGGCGAGACGAAGTGTCAGGGCGTAGCTCGCCGCCTCCGCCTCGCCGGAAATGCTGACGCCGTACAGACCAGGCTCGAGGGCCAAATTCGGGAATCTTGCGCTACTGACGCCATAGCGGCATTGAAGGTCGCTGCCCGCTGCGTTCGTCAGGCAGATCTTTCGGCGTTTTTTTCCGCTGCCTTGAAAGGAGAGCTCCACCTGCTTTCCCGCGAACCGACCGTCGGCCGTGACCGTGTAGAAATCGATATCGCCGTGCGGAAAGAGACGGCCGGTCACCGTACGGCCGAGCACGATGGGGCGGGCTTGGGCGAACGTCTCGTTCGGCTCCTCTTCACGGTCGGCGACACGCGGCCCACCGGGCAAAAGCCGCAGCGTGTACGGAGTCGCTGCTAACGCTGTCTGAGCTATGCGAACGATGTAGTCACCGGGATCGAGGCCAAGCTCCGAGATCTCGAGCGGGCCCGGCACGCGCCGCGACCGACTGACGAGCACTTCGCCGGACGCCCGCCGAAGATCGATCATCAGGTCTTCGCCGAGCGCGCCGTTGGCTTCGATCGTCCAGCGTCGCCGCGCTTCCCCAGCGCCGATTTTCCACGCGAAGAAATGCTCCGCGCCGGCTGGCCCCACGAGAAAGTCGTTCGCGGCGAGCGGCGCTGCGCGATCGACGGCCTCTGCCTCTCGGCCGAGGGGTGTCGGCGCCGCTTCGGGATCGAACCGCAGGCGGTAGGGACCGTTGCTGCGGCCGGCAAGCGTCAGGAGATAGGTGCCGGGACGAAGCTGCACGCGGCCGGCGCGGATCGAGGCGCCGCCCTCCGGCATCGCCGCGCCGAAGAGCTCGTCGCCGGCGGCCGGCGCGCCGGCCGATCCCCCCTCCAACCTTTGCAATGCAAGGCTCGCGTCCTGGCCGGGACCACCGTCGAGGGCGATCGACCAGGCTTGGCCTGGCGTCCCGTCCGGGACCGTCCAGGCGAAGAGATGACGACGCTTGCCGAGCGCTCCCTCGATGCAGAACGCGCCCGCGAGAGCCAGCGCCTGGGCGGGCGTATCGTTGCCGGCGCGTTCAGGACTGCAGAGATCCGCAGGCTCGCTTCCCGCTGCCTGGACCCGGCCACCAACCGCCGATGCGATCCCGAGCCAGCAAAGCAAGAAGACCGACACAGGGTTCCTCGCCATCGAGTCTCCGTCAATGAGGCAATGGGAGCCTATCCGCGCTCGGCTCCGGAATGGATTATTGTTCGTGTCCCCGGACTTTCGTTACCGCCGACCGACCTCCGCGGTCACTCCGCTTATGTCTTCTTGCAGTGGCTCACACCCGCGGGATTGTTCTTGACCCACTGCAGGTCGATCTCGTCCGTCGGCTTTTCCCAGTTCATCGCAATCATGCCGATCGCCGGGATGTCGGAGTGCCCCTTCGGTTCCCCGTAACGTTTGGTCATCAAATCGCGCAGCGCAGAATTCTTAGCGCTGTCGACGACGGTATAGAAGACGCATTTGAGGCCGCCGTTCTTGGCATCGAAGGCGAAGGCCACGCGAAGGTCGACATCGCCATCTTTATAAATCCCCTCGGCCCCGGTCCGGAGATTCGCTTCCTCGTTAGTCTTACGCTCCGCCTCGGGAATGGCATGCACACCGCCGCTCGAAGCCCTGGCGATCTGCTCCGGCGACATGCCCCATTTCGTGTAAGCCCAATCAGCTTTCGCCGCCGGCACGAACAGTATCATGGCAACGGATGCCAGAAGGACGATCCGGCAACCATCCAGGGTGGTCGTAAACTCAACCATCTGTTTACCCCCAAACGCAGAGGGCGAACTTATCGCCCGCGGGTAGGGCAACGCCAGGGTTACTCAGAGGTTCAATAAAGCAACTAAGGGATTATTCACACAGCGAGAAAATTGCACTTTAGGAGTATTGGCACGAATTTCTTTTCAACATTGCTTTGGGCAAATAGATAGTGGTAGCGGTGGCCCGCCACCGTGTCGAATACGCTAAGATTGGGTGGCCTTCATGAGCAATCTGTAAATCCGCAGATGTCGAGCGATGATCCTGTTGCCGTCGTGAGCTCACGGACGGTGAGCTTCTTCAACGAGCAGGCGCGCCGACGACGACAGGCGCGCTGGCAGTCGGCCGCGTGCCTCATCATCGCCAGCGGCATCGGCGTCGTTCTCAGCACGGTGATCACACCGCTATTGCTGATCCTCGCCGGGGCCGGGCTGCGGCTGCTCGTTCGCTTTAATGTGTTTTCCGGTTCAGCGCTCTCGGCTCTTCACGATCTCGGGAAATGGACCGCCGGCCATGTCGCGACCTTTTACTCAGTCATCGATTCGCTCGATCGGATCCATCGCTTCGGCGACATCGGCGTGACGCTGACGCCGCTCTCGCAGATGAGCAGCTTGTGCCTGCCCGGCCTCGCCACCGCAGCGCTTGTCTGGCTGGTCCTGCGCAGCGCCATCGCCCGCATCGGCGGCGAGGATCTCGTCCTGCGGCTGAAATGTCGCGCGCCGAACCCGCACGATCTCGAGGAGCGCCAGCTGGCGAACGTCGTCGATGAGATGGCGATCGCTGCCGGGCTGCCGGCCGTGCGACTCCTGATGATCGATTCGCCGACGATCAATGCTGCGGCGATCGGCCGCTCACACCGGACGGCAACGATCCTCGTGACGCGGGGGCTCATCGACACCCTCGACCGGCGCGAGACGGGCGGCATCGTCGCGCATCTCATCGCGACGGTCGTCCAAGGCGACACCGGATTGAGCGTATCGGTGCTGGCCGTCTTTCAGACGCTCGGGTTCTTTCTCACTCTCCTCGATCTCCCGCTTCGATTGTCGGCCTCCCGCGCGATCGGCGGTGCCGTGCTCGTCGCGCTCGGCATCAAGCGCTCCCCCGAGGCCGTTGCTCATATCGGGGAAATGCTCGAGGACGGGTTGAACGCCAGCTCGATCGAGCCGGTCAATCGGATCTTCGCCTGGGCCGAGGTTTCAAAGTGGCACCTGGCGGTAATCGCCCCGCTCCTTCCCTTCATCCTCATCAGCCTTTTCATGAAGCTCGTCCTTTTTCTCTGGACGGCGTTGTTGCTCGGCCCGCCGCTCGGCTTGCTGTGGCGCACCCGGCGGTATTCGGCCGATGCCGTCGCCGTGCAATTGACGAGAGATCCGGATGCGCTGGCGCTCGGCTTGCAGAAGATCGCGGGATCGAGCTTTCCCGATGGCGCTTCCGGCCGCGAATACTTCTTCGTGCACGTGCCGCTTTCCTCGATCGCCGACAGCAACGTCACTCGACGCGGCGTGACCGTGTCATTGCACCCGTCGCTTGCGCGCCGCCTCGCTCGGCTTATCCGGATGGGCGCCAACTCCGTCGGGCCTGCTCAAGTGACTTGGGCGAGGCTGGCCGAGCTTTCGCGTCAACCGGCGCGCGCCGCGCTCGTCCTGGGGCTGATGCTGCTGCTCGTTCCGCTTGTTGGCGCGCTCGCCATCTTGGTGGCCTACGTCACCGCGCTGATCATGACGATCGTCCTCGCGGCCGGACTTGGCATCGCCCGCGCCGTTTTGGGGGGATAGAAATTGATGGCGGGCTGCTTCGAAAAAAGGATTCGCGCATGAGCAACTGGGCAATATTCGGGATAGCCGGCCTCGTCATTCTGTACCTGCTGTGGCTCTACAACAGTATCATTGGCTTACGAAACCGTGTGCGGAACGCCTGGGCTCAGATCGACGTGCAGTTGAAGCGCCGCCACGATCTGATCCCGAATTTGCTCGAGAGCGTCAAAGGCTACATGGCTCATGAGCGCGGCATCATGGAGCAGGTGTCGCTCGCCCGCCAAAATGCGATCGCCGCGGGAAGCGACGTCGCGGCGCGCGTTACCGCCGAAGACGCGCTGTCGCGCTCGGTCCGCTCGCTCTTCGCCGTCGCCGAAGCCTATCCCCAGCTGCGCGCCAGCGAAAATATGCTCAGCTTCCAAGAGGAGCTGAGCTCAACGGAGAATCGTATCTCCTTCGCCCGTCAGCACTACAACGATGCAACGATGGAATACAATACGGCGATCCAGACCGTGCCAAGGAATCTGCTTGCCGGGCTTTTTTCGCTGCATCCGGAAGTGCTCTTCACGACCGAAGAAGCCGACCGGCAGCCTGTCGCGGTGAAATTCTGACGCGACGTGACGAGCTTTAACGTTTCCTCTGAACACCTCGAGCGAGAAAGGGCGTGCAAATGCCGAGGCTTCCGAAAATTCATGCCAGTGCTTTCATCCTGGCGATTTTCGTCCTCATCGCCTGTCACGGAAAGGATGCCAAGAGCGAAACCAAGGCCGCCGCACCCGCCAGGGCAGCCGATGCTGCCGCAGTATCCGGCAATGACCCCTGCAAGCTTCTGGCGCCGAGCGAGATCGAGACCATCATGGGCAAGCTTGCCGGACCGCCCTATCGCGCCTCGGGCGCTAACCCCGAGGCGAAAGGCGCCGATTGCCGTTACGAAGCGGCCGCAGGGCGCTCGATTCGCGTCACCGTGATGTGGGAAAGCGGCGCCCAGTTCATCGGCATGATGGGGGCTATGGCGAGCGCGATCAAGAATGCCGGACTGAGTGAGCTGAAGCTTTCCGACGGCTCCACGGTCGCTGGGGCATGGGACAAGGCGCACGTCAACCAATGCTGCGAGTTCAACGCGCTGCGCGGCGATCGGTTGGTCACCGTCGATGTCGCCGGGTCGCGCGCGACCATCGCGCAGGCTGCGAGCCTCGCGGATACCGCGGTGAAACGTTTGGATCAACCGCTCGACTTCGACGGCACTGTCGGCATCAAGTCAGCCCAGGAGCGAGCGGCGCAAAGACCGAAAGCCAGAAGCGTCTGCGATCTCGTGACGCGTACCGATGCTGAAGCGATCGCCGGGACCGCCCTTCTCGCCCCGCCGAAAGGCGACGAGGATAGCTGTACCTACGCGTGGCCCCTGGACGCCAGCGGCTCGCGCTATGCCATCAAGCTGACGATGCAGTGGAAGGATGGCTTTCACGAGATGCGTCAAACGGGCTCGATGATCGCGCAGGCCTCCTCATTTTTGGGAATGGTGGGAGAGGGCGAGCAAGTCTCGTCCGATCGCGCTCAACGTCCGTGGGACGAGTTTTCCCAATCGGTCGTAGGCGTGATGGCCGTGAAAAGCGACGTCCTGGCCAGCGTTGAGAGTGGGCCTTACAGGCAAGACATCGCGAAGGCCTTCGTGGAGAAGGCGATGGTCAATTTGATGAAGTGATGGAAAGCGGCCAGACGGAGAAGATGCAGATCGAGCTCAAACTCGTCGCGAATGATTCACGAGCGAATTCGAGCTGATGAGAGGCCCGGTAGGGTTGCATGGCCGCATTAGCGTCAATCTTGAGTCGGAGTCAGCGCAGGGACGTCGCGGGTGGACGTCCAGTTTTAATTTGTCCGGGAATACCGCAGTCCATCGGCGCCCTCTAAGTGTCGGTTCGGAAAGAAGTTGAGTCTTTGGAATCGGATGTGATTCTGTGTCAGGCACCTGCTCTAGAGGTGCCGTATGTGGACATCGGAGAACCGCTGTCAGTATGAACGCAAAGGGCTTCGCTACCCGACCGATCTGACGGACGCCGAATGGGCGTTGGTCGAACCGCATATTCGGCCAGCAAAGCGAGGCGGCCGTCCGCGCACGACGGACATGCGTGAGGTTACGAACGCGATCCTATATCTGCTCGGAACGGGCTGTCAGTGGCGGGCTTTGCCAAAGGATTTTCCGCCGCGAACCACGGTCTTCGAGTATCTCGATCTGTGGGAATGGGATGGCACCTTGGCGCGGCTGCATCACGCGCTCTTCGTCGCCACGCGCGAGCAGGCGGGCACGGAGGCCAGCCCGACCGCCGCGATCA
>JAQGID010000331.1 GCA_028291405.1 Rhodospirillales bacterium
GGGTTCCGGCTCGGCATCAAGTATTCCGGCGATGCGCTGGGCGGCCGCAAGATCGATCTCGTGATCGGCGACGACCAGCTCAAGCCCGACGTCGCCGTCAACATCGCGCGCAAGATGCTCGACGAGGACCGCGTCCAGCTGATCGCCGGCATTATCCCGTCGAACGTGCTGCTCGCCGTCGCGCATACCGTGCTGCCGCGCAAGATCCCCCTGCTCAGCCTCAACGCCGGCGCCTCGCAATTGGCCGGCGCCGAATGCAGCCCGTATTTCTTCAACCTGTCGTATCAGAACGACCAGGCCGCCGAGGCGATGGCGCTCTACATGCAGCGGAAGGGCGTCAAGAACGCCTATCTCGTCGCCGCGAACTATGCCGCCGGACGCGACATGACCTCGGGCTTCAAGCGGGTCTTCAAGGGCGAGATCGTCGGCGAGACCTATACGCCTTTGACCCAGTTCGACTTCGTCGCCGAGATGGCCGAGATCCGCGCCGCCAAGCCGGAGGCGGTGTTCTTCTTCGAGCAATCGGGCGCGCCGGTCATCAATTTCGTCAAGCAATTCGCCGAGGCCGGGCTGAAGGGAAAGATCCCGCTCTACGGCGTCTCCTTCGTGCTCGACGAGGCCTCGCTGCCGGGCATGGGCGACGCGGCGATCGGCGTCCAGTCGGCCGGCTATTGGAGCACGAGCCTCGACATCCCGGCTAGCCGCCAATTCGTCGAGCATTTCACCGCCGAATATCATCGCCGGCCCTCGATCTTCGCCGCCGTCGCCTATGACGGCGCCAGGCTGATCGACGCAGCGCTGCGCCAGGTCGGCGGCGATATCGAGAAGCGCGACGAGTTCCTCAAGGCGCTCGCGGCGGCGGATTTTGCCTCCGTGCGCGGGAAGTTCCGCTTCAACACGAACCACTACCCGATCCAGAGCTTCTATCTTTCGGAGGTCGAGCGTGACGCCTCCGGCGCGATCGTCGACGGCTATCGCGACAAGATCGTCGAAGACTACGCCGACGCCTACGTCGGCCAGTGCAAGATGCGATAGACGGCGCCTCGCGATGAATTTCATCCTGTTCCTCGAGCAGCTCCTCAACGGGCTGCAGTTCGGCGTCATGCTGTTCCTGATGGCGGCCGGGCTGACGCTCGTCTTCGGCATCATGAACCTGATCAATCTGGCGCATGGCGCGCTCTACATGGTCGGCGCCTATCTCTGCGCCTATACCTTCGCCGTCACCGGCTCCTTTCTCCTCGGCGTCGCCGCCGCCCTCGCCGGCGCCCTCGTCGTCGGCGTGCTGATCGAGGTCATCGTCTTCCGGGCCCTCTACAAGCGCGATCACGTCGACCAGGTGCTGGCGACGCTGGGGCTTATCTTCTTCTTCAACGAGATGGTGCGGATCATCTGGGGCGACGCCGCGCTCAACGCGAAGATCCCTGCTTTCCTCGCCGGCCGTGTCCAGCTCCTGCCCGGCCTGAGCTACCCGCTCTACCGGCTGGCGATCATCGGCGTCGGCCTCGCCACCGCCGCACTGCTCTACTTCCTTGTCATGAAGACCCGGCTCGGCATGCTGATCCGAGCCGGCGCGTCGAACCGGGTGATGGTCGGTGCGCTCGGCGTCGACATCGCGCTGCTCTATACGTTGGTCTTCGGGCTCGGCGCGATGTTGGCCGCGCTCTCGGGGCTGATGGCCGGGCCGGTCTTCTCGGTAACCTCCGGGATGGGCGACGACGTGCTGATCCTCGCCATCGTCGTCATCGTCATCGGCGGCATCGGCTCGATCCGCGGCGCCTTCATCGCCGCCTTGCTGATCGGCACCGTCGACACGCTGGGCCGTGTCTTCCTGCGGCCGATCCTCGCCGGCTTCATGGCGAAATCGGCGGCAGACAATGCCGGGCCGGCGCTCGCCTCGATGCTGATCTACATCCTCATGGCAGCAATCCTCTATTTTCGGCCGCAGGGCCTCTTTCCGCCGAGGACGCGCTAGAGCCATGGCAATCGATGCGCGCCGGATCGCGATCGCAATCGCGTTCCTTCTCCTTGCCGCGGTGCCGCTCTACGCCGCGGCGTTGGACAAGCCGTTCTATCTCGAGCTCTTCACCCGCGTGATGGTCTTCGCCATCGCCGCCTGCAGCCTCGATCTCGTGCTAGGCTACGGCGGCCTCGTCAGCTTCGGTCACGCCGCCTATCTCGGCATCGGCGCCTATGCCGTCGGAATCCTCTCGTTCTACGGCATCCACAACGGCATCGTGCATCTCGCGGCGGCGATCGCCGCGTGCTCGCTGATCGCGCTCTTCATCGGCGCCGTGTCGCTGCGCACCACGGGCATCGCCTTCGTGATGATCACGCTGGCCTTCGCGCAGATGCTCTTCTTCCTCGCGATCAGCGTCAACGTCTACGGCGGCGACGATGGCATGAGCATCGCCGGCCACAGCGAATTCTTCGGGCTCGTCGATCTCGACAGCGCGACGCAGCTCTACTATCTCGTCCTCGCGGCGCTGCTGCTCTTCTTCTGGTTCAACAGCCGCCTCGTCGCCTCGCGCTTCGGCATGGTGCTGCGCGGCGCCAAGTCGAACCCGCGGCGGATGACCGCGCTCGGCTTCCCGGTGCGGCGCTATCAGCTCACCGCCTTCGTCATCTCGGCCGC
>JAQGID010000335.1 GCA_028291405.1 Rhodospirillales bacterium
GCGTCAATCACGAGCCCGGCCGGCCGCGCAAGCTCCTCGTGCATCACAAGGAGATGAACAAGCTGCTCGGCGCCATCAAGCGCGACGGCATGACGATCGTCCCGCTCGGCCTCTACTTCAACGAGCGCGGCATCGCCAAATGCGAGCTCGGGCTCGCCAAGGGCAAGAAGAAGGCCGACAAGCGCGAGGCGGAGAAGACCCGCGATTGGCAGCGCGACAAGGCGCGGCTGATGCGCGAACGGGGATAGTGCAGGCCGGCGGCATTGTCGGCATTAGCCGCCCGCGCTAGGCGCCGGCGTCGAGACTGCGCCTGACCTCGGCGAAGACCGATCGGAACATCGCCGTCGTCAGTTTTCCGGTATTCGTATTGTACCGCGAGCAGTGATAGCTGTCGGTCAGCGTCAGCGCCTGGTCGGGCAGCGCGTGGACCGCGCCATGCGCGAAAGCGAAACGTGACCGCACCTTCCCAAGCGCTGAGAGCACCGTGCCGTGCGCCGTGCCGCCGAGCGCGACGATCTGGCGCAGATTCGGCATGGTGGCGATCTCCGCGGCGAGAAACGGACGGCAGGCAGCGATCTCGGACGTCTCGGGCTTGTTCTCCGGCGGGACACAGCGGACGCCGTTCGTGATGCGGCAATCGACGAGACGCAAGCCGTCGTCCGGACGGGCGCCGTATTCGCCGATGGCGAAGCCGTAATCCAGCAACGTCGCGTAAAGGAGGTCGCCGGCATAGTCGCCGGTGAAGGGGCGGCCGGTGCGGTTGGCGCCGCGCAGCCCGGGGGCGAGGCCGACGACCAGCAGCCGCGCCTCGAGCGCGCCGAACGCCGGCACCGGCGCGTTGTGCCAGTCCGGAAAGGCGTCGCGCTGACGCTCGCGAAAGGCGACGAGGCGCGGGCAGAACGGGCAGTCACGCGTCGGCCCGGCGTCCGGGACCGCATCGACCGCCGGCACGCCGCTCAAGCGTCGGCGAGCGCCTGCGACGTGCGCGGGCTGCCGTCGTCGCGGTTGTGATGGACGCGCATGACGCTCTGTGCCAGATCCTGCAGCTCGACGAAGACGTCCGCTTGCCGCCGCAGTTCGTCGGCGACCATCGGCGGCGAGGAGCGTACGGTGGAGACGACGGTGACGCGGACGCCTTTGCGCTGCACCGCCTCGACGAGGCGCCGGAAGTCGCCGTCGCCGGAGAACAGCACGATATGATCGAGGTATTGCGCCATCTCCATGACGTCGATGGCGAGCTCGATGTCCATGTTGCCCTTGATCTTGCGGCGGCCGGTCGCGTCGGTGAACTCCTTGGTCGGCTTTGTCACCATCGTGTAGCCGTTGTAGTCGAGCCAGTCGACAAGCGGCCGGATCGGCGAGTATTCCTGGTCATCCAGCAGGGCAGTGTAGTAGAAGGCGCGGATCAGCCGCCCTTTGGTCCCGAACAATTCAAGTAGACGCTTGTAATCGATATCGAAGCCCAGGGCTCGCGCCGCCGCATAAAGATTCGAACCATCAATGAACAAAGCAATTCTCTCTTCCGGATAAAATAACATCAAATGCACTCCGAAATATGGCAGGAGATCGATGAAATGGCTGGCCGAAAACTCTTTTGCAACGTTTATGTCGTAATCGTCAAGTTCGAGAAGCAAGGCGAATGACGAGGGAAGCCGCGCGGCAATGAGCCAGTCACCGATCCTGATCGGGCTCGGCGGCAATTTGCCGAGCCCGCGCTTCGGCGCGCCCGTGACGACGCTGACCGCCGCGATCGCCCGCCTGAAGGAGCTCGGCGTCCGCGTCGTGGCGCGCTCGCGCTGGTATGAATCCTCGCCGGTGCCGGTCTCGGACCAGCCGAATTTCGTCAACGCGGTGATTGCCGTCGCGACCGCGCTGGACGCGGCGGCGCTGCTCGCCCTGTTGCATCGCGTCGAGGTCGAGTTCGGCCGGGTTCGCGGCGTCCGCAACGCGGCGAGGATCCTCGATCTCGATCTGCTCTCTTATCGCAACATCGTGAACCACGACGGTGTGCCGCAGCTGCCGCATCCGGCGATGCATCTGCGCGCCTTCGTGCTGCTGCCGCTGCGCGAGATCGCGCCGCGCTGGGTCCATCCCTGGCTCGGCAAGAGCGTCGACGAGCTGATCGCGGAGCTGCCGCCGGGGCAGGACGCCCGTCCGCGCGGCTGACGCGCGGAGGCTGAGCTGGGTTGCGCCGGACACGGGCCCGCTCGACGCAGCATTGTTGCGGTGCGGGCACCGCGCACTTATATTATGCATAACTGGATGTAAGGAGTGCTGGACGGATGGCCCGCGTCACTGTCGAAGATTGTATTCTACAGATTCCCAACCGTTTCGAGCTCGTGCTGCTCGCGGCGCAGCGGGCCCGCGACATCGCCGCCGGCGGCGCGTTGACGCTCGATCGCGACAACGACAAGAATCCGGTGTGCGCGCTGCGTGAGATCGCGGACGTCTCGGTGTCGCTCGACGGGCTGCAGAACGCCCTGATCAAGGGCATGCAGAAGCACGTCGAGATCGACGAGCCCGAAGAAGACCGCGAATTCGCGCCCGAGGGCACGTGGCCGACCGATCTCACGACCGCCGGCATGAGCATCGAGGGCGAGGACGGCGCCCCCGTCGAGGACGAGTTGCAGGAAGAGGCGCTCTTCGCCGAAGACGAGGAGGTCGCGATCGACGAGGCGGCGGCCGATCTCGGCGATTTGCCCGATGAGGCCGTCGACGAAGAGCCCTAGTCCGATGATGACCGGCGGCGGCCGCGTCTCACGGCGCGCCGCCGGATCCGGTGCGACGCGGGCGCGCCTGCCATGATGCGCCAATTCGAGCTGGTCGAGCGGGTCAAATCCTACGACCCGTCGGCCAATGAAGATGCTCTGAACCGCGCCTATGTATTCTCGATGAAGGCGCACGGATCTCAGAAACGCGCCTCCGGCGACCCGTATTTCTCGCATCCCGTCGAGGTCGCCGGCCTGCTCTCGCAGATGAAGCTCGACTCGGCCTCGATCATCACCGGGCTGCTGCACGATACCGTCGAGGATACGGTGGCGACGCTCGATGACATCGAGCGCAGCTTCGGCCCCGACATCGCCAAGCTCGTCGACGGCGTCACAAAGCTCTCGCGCATCGAGCTGCAATCCGATCAGACCAAGCAGGCCGAGAACTTCCGCAAGCTCGTGCTCGCGATGTCCGAGGACATCCGCGTCCTGCTCGTCAAGCTCGCCGACCGGCTGCACAACATGCAGACGCTCCACTATATCAAGAGCGAGGAAAAGCGCCGGCGCGTCGCACGCGAGACGATGGACATCTACGCGCCGCTCGCGGAGCGCATCGGCATGCATCGCATGAAGGACGAGCTCGAGGATCTGGCCTTCGCCGAGCTCTATCCGGATGCGCGGCAGAGCCTCAAGACGCGGCTCGCCTTCCTGCGGGAGAAGGGCGGCGATCTCGTCGCCCGCATCATCGCGACGTTGGGCGAGACGCTGACGGCGGGCGGCCTGCCGAACGCCACCGTCTCCGGCCGCGAGAAGAGCCCCTACGCGATCTGGCGCAAGATGCAGCGCAAGAACGTCGGCTTCGAGCAGCTCTCGGACATCATGGCGATCCGCATCACCGTCGAGACGGTCGAGGAGTGCTACCACGCGCTCGGCATCCTCCACAGCGCTTACCCCGTCGTGCCCGGGCGCTTCAAGGACTACATCTCGACGCCGAAGCCGAACAATTACCGCTCGCTCCATACCGGCGTCATCGGCCCGGAGAGGCAGCGCATCGAGGTGCAGATCCGCACCAAGGAGATGCACGAGGTCGCCGAGCTCGGCGTCGCGGCGCATTGGACCTACAAGCAGGGCAGGCCGAAGACCGAGGGCAAGCAATACCGCTGGCTGCGCGAGCTGCTCGACATCCTCGAGCATGCCTCGGGGCCGGAGGAGTTCCTCGAGCACACCAAGCTCGAGATGTTCCAGGACCAGGTGTTCTGCTTCACGCCGAAGGGCGATCTGATCGCCCTGCCGCGCGGCGCGACGCCCGTCGATTTCGCCTACGCCGTCCACTCACAGATCGGCGACACCTGCGTCGGCGCCAAGATCAACGGCCGCCTGGCGCCGCTGCGTACGCAGCTGTCGAATGGCGACCAGGTCGACATCGTCACCTCGAAGGCGCAGACGCCGTCGCCGACCTGGGAGCGCTTCGTCGTCACCGGCAAGGCGCGTGCCCGCATCCGTCGCTTCGTGCGGACGCAGCAGCGCGAGCAGTACCACGATCTCGGAAAAGCGATCCTCCAGAAGGCGTTCCGCCACGATGGCCAGGACCTCGTCGAGAAACAGCTCGAAGGCGTGCTGCAATCCTTCGGCTGCAGCTCGGTCGACGATCTTTTCGTCATGGTCGGCGAGGGGCTGACGACGGGGCGCGAGGTCGTGCATGCGATCTTCCCGCCGAAGGCCGATGCCAAATCCGGCAAGGTCGTGCCGCTGCGCACCCGCAAAGGCAAGGCCTCGGAGAACGCAGTCCCGATCCGCGGCCTGATCCCCGGCATGGCGCTGCATTTTGCCGGCTGCTGCCACCCGCTGCCGGGCGACCGCATCGTCGGCATCGTCACCACCGGCAAGGGCGTCACGATCCACACGATCGATTGCGAGACGCTGGAGAGCTTCGCCGATACGCCGGAACGCTGGCTCGACGTCTCCTGGAAGGACGAGGGCGACGGCGAGCATGCCAATGTCGGCCGCATCCACGTGACGCTCGGCAACGAGCCCGGGAGTCTCGGCAGCCTGACCACCGTTATCGGCAAGAACGGCGGCAACATCAGCAATCTCAAGATCACAAACCGCTCGCTCGATTTCTTCGAGATCCTCGTCGACATCGAGGTCGAGAGCGTGCGGCACCTGACGACCATCATCGCCGCGCTGCGGGCGACGCCGGTGATCAACTCGGTCGACCGGGCGCGCGGCTGACCGGCGAAAGGACCAAGCCATGAGCATGTCCCGCCGGTTGCGTCTCGGGGTCAACATCGATCACGTCGCGACGATCCGCAACGCTCGCGGCGGGACGCATCCCGATCCGGTGCGCGCCGCGCTGCTCGCCGCCGCGGCCGGCGCCGACGGCATCACGGCGCATCTCCGCGAGGACCGCCGCCACATCTCCGACGACGACATCGCCCGGCTGTCGCACGAAATCGTGCTGCCGCTCAACCTTGAGATGGCGGCGACGGCGGAAATGCTGGCGATCGCCGTCAGGCATCGGCCGCATGCCGCCTGCATCGTCCCGGAAAAGCGCGAGGAGGTCACGACCGAAGGCGGACTCGATGTCCGGCGCGGCGCCGACCGTCTGGCGCCGACGGTCGCGGCGCTGCAGGACGCCGGCATCCGCGTCTCGCTCTTCATCGAGCCCAATCCCGAGGATCTCGACGCCGCGAAGGGGCTCGGCGCCCCGGTGGTCGAGCTCCACACCGGCGCCTTCTGCGAGGCATGGGGCAGGGATTCGGCCGGCGAGGACGCGCAGCGCGAGTTGCGGCGCCTGCAAGACGCCGCCGCCCATGCCGCGGCGCTAGGCCTCGAATGCCATGCCGGCCACGGCATCGGCTTCGACACCGTCGCGCCGGTCGCGGCGATCCCCACGATCGTCGAGCTCAATATCGGGCATTTTCTCGTCGGGGAGGCAATCTTCGTCGGCTTCGAAGCGGCGATCTGGCGGATGCGCGCGCTGATGGACCGGGCGTCGGCATGATCCTCGGCCTCGGCAGCGATCTCATCGACATCCGCCGCGTCGAGCGGACGATCGAGCGCTATGGCGAGCGGTTCCTCGCCCGCATCTTTACCGATCTCGAACGGCGCAAATCCGACCGCCGCGCCAATCGCGCCGCCAGCTACGCCAAGCGCTACGCTGCGAAAGAGGCCTGCGCCAAGGCGCTCGGCACCGGCTTCCGCGACGGCGTCTTCTGGCGGGATCTCGGCGTCGTCAACTTGCCGTCCGGCCGCCCAACCTTGGTGCTGACCGGCGGCGCGCTGGCGCGGCTGCGCGCCATGACGCCGCCCGGGATGGAGGTGCAGATCGAGCTGACCATCACCGACGAGCCGCCGATGGCGCAGGCTCTCGTCATCATTACTGCCGAGCCGCGCGCTGCGGCGCCGCAAACACCCTGACCCGGTGTGTACGCAACTTCACTTGACTTCATCGGGCCGGAGGGGCTTCATCGCCTGCATACTGGGCAATTTCTTCGACTTTATTTAGAAAGATCAAGAGCTTGGCGGACATTTCGATGAAATCGAAGCACGCCGGCGGGATCGTCGAGACGGTGCGGACGGTCGTTTATGCCATCCTTATCGCGCTCTTCGTGCGCACGGTCGCTTACGAGCCCTTCAACATCCCCTCGGGCTCGATGATCCCGACGCTGCTGATCGGCGACTATCTCTTCGTCTCGAAATTCTCCTACGGCTATAGTCGCTACTCGCTACCGCTTGGCCTGCCGCTCTTCTCCGGCCGCATATTCGCCTCTCCGGCACAGCGCGGCGACGTCGCCGTCTTCAAGCTGCCGCGCGACAACTCGACCGACTACATCAAGCGCGTAATCGGCGTGCCGGGGGACCGCATCCAGATGAAGTCGGGCCGGCTCTATATCAACGACGAGCTCGTCAAGCGCGAGCGCATCGAGGATTACGTCGAGCGTGAAGGCTCTTACGCGGTGCGCCGGTTCCAGTACATGGAGACGCTGCCGAACGGCGTGCGGCACCGCATCATCGAGATCAGCGACGACGGGCCGCTCGACAACACGCCGGTCTTCACCGTGCCGCCCGGCCATTACTTCATGATGGGCGACAACCGCGATAACTCCTCGGACAGCCGCGACCCCAACGGTGGCGTCGGCTATGTTCCGGCCGAGAATCTGGTCGGCCGGGCCGAGTTCCTGTTCTTCTCGACCGATGGCTCGGCGCATTTCTGGGAAATCTGGAAATGGCCCTTCGCGATACGCTATGGACGGCCGTTCGAAGGCATCCAATAGGTGAATGAGGCGGTTGCGGCGACGGAAGATCTCTCGGCGACGCTTGGGCACGAATTTGCGCAGCCCGCGCTGCTGATCGAAGCGCTGACCCATGCCAGCGCCCTCGGGCGTCGGTCGCACCGTGCGCCGGCGAAGCTCCGCGGCTACGAGCGGCTCGAGTTCCTCGGCGATCGCGTCCTCGGCCTGGTCGTCGCCGAGTTGCTGTGGCGCCGCTTTCCGGACGAGGCCGAGGGACCGCTGACGCGCCGCCATACCCAGCTCGTCCGCCGCGAGACCCTGACCGAGGTGGCGCGGGAGATCGACCTTGCGCGGCATGTGATCCTCTCGTCGGGCGAGCAGGCCGCGCGGACCGCCGAGGGCGGCGGCATTCTCGCCGACGTCTGCGAAGCGGTCATCGCGGCGCTCTATCTCGACGGCGGGCTGCCGGCGGCGGCGCGCTTCATCGAGCGCCATTGGGCGCCGCGGATCGAGGCCGCGTCGAGTCCGCCGCGCGATCCGAAGACCGCGCTCCAGGAATGGGCGCAGGGGCGAGGCCTCGGCTTGCCGCTCTACGAGACGATCAAGACCGAGGGTCCGCCGCACGAGCGGCACTTTACCGTGCGCGTGTCCGTCACCACTCTTTCCCCACAGACTGCGACCGGCACGTCGAAGCGCGCGGCGGAGATCGCCGCTGCCGCCGCATTGCTAGCGCAGATCGCGCCCGAAGGCACCAGATGACCGAGACCGAAAACACGCCGACACCGGAACAGGCGAGCCCCGAACGGCGCTGCGGCTTCGTCGCCCTCGTCGGCGCCCCCAATGCCGGCAAGTCGACCCTCATCAACAAGCTGGTCGGCGCCAAGGTCGCGATCGTCTCGCCCAAGGTCCAGACGACGCGCAGCCGGACACTCGGTCTCGCGATTGCCAGCGCCTCGCAGATCATCTTCGTCGACACGCCCGGCATCTTCACGCCGCGCAAGCGGCTTGAGCGCTCGATGGTGAAGGCCGCCTGGGCCGGGGCGCATGACGCCGACGTCGTCGTCCTGCTGGTCGACGTGGAGCGCGGCATCGACCGCGACACCCGCCAGATCATCGATGGGCTGAAGGCGGCGGGACGGCGCGCGGTCCTCGCGCTCAACAAGATCGACCTCGTCAAGCGCGACTCGCTGCTGGCTCTCGCCGAGACCCTGGCCAAGGAGGGCATCTTCGACCCCGTCTTCATGATCTCCGGCCTCAGCGGCAGCGGCGTCGCCGATCTTATGGATTACCTCGCGCGATCGATCCCGGCGGGCCCCTGGCTCTATCCCGAGGACGAGATCTCCGACATGCCGGAGCGGCTGCTGGCGTCGGAGGTGACGCGCGAGCAGGTGTTCCTGCAGCTCCACGATGAGCTGCCCTATGCCTCGACGGTCGAGACCGAAGCCTGGGAGGAGTTCAAGGACGGCAGCGTCAAGATCAGCGCCACCATCTATGTCCAGCGCGACAGCCAGAAGGCGATCATCCTCGGCGAGGGCGGCAAGCAGATCAAGCGCATCGGCGCCCGCGCCCGCGCCGAGCTGGAAAAGCTGATGGACCGGCGGGTCCATCTGTTCCTCTTCGTCAAGGTACGCGAGAACTGGACCGAGGACCGCGAACGCTACGACGCGATGCGGCTGGACTTCGAGGAGTGAGAGCCGGCCGCGATGCAATGGGATGACGAGGCTGTCGTCCTTGCCGCGAGGCCGCACGGGGAAACCTCCCTCATCGTCACGCTGCTTACCCGCAGCCTCGGCCGGCGCGCCGGTCTGATCCGCGGCGGACGCCGCGCCCGCGGCCGCGGCGTCTACGAGATCGGCACCCGCGTCGAGGCGCATTGGCAGGCGAGGCTCGCCGAGCACCTCGGCCTGTTGCGCCTCGAGCTGGTGCGGGGCTGCGCCGCCGAGCTGATGGACGATCCGGCGCGGCTGTCCTGCCTTGCCGCCGCGACAGCGATGGCGGAGGCGACTCTGCCGGAAGGCGAGGCGGCCCCGGAATGCTATGCCGGGCTTCTCGAACTGATTGCCGCGCTCGTCGCCGGGCGCGATTGGGCGGCGCGTTACATCACCTGGGAGCTGGCGCTGCTGGCCGAGCTCGGCTTCGGCCTCGATCTCGCGAGCTGCGCCGTGACCGGCGCCACGAGCGATCTCGCCTATGTCTCGCCGAAATCCGGGCAGGCCGTCTCGCGCGCGGCCGCCGCGCCGTACCGCGACAAGCTGCTGGCGCTGCCGCGCTTCCTGCTCGATCCCGGCGTCCTGCCGACCATCGCCGAGGTCGCCGACGGGCTGCGCCTCACCGGGTTCTTCCTGGAGCGCCACGTCTTCGCGCCGTTCGGCCGCCCGTTGCCCGCATCGCGTTCTCGTTTTGTTGACCGCATGGAGCAGATCGCTACAATATCTGGAACCGAATCCGGTCCCCCAATCGATTAGAAGTATGGAGCGTTATGGCTAAAACCGCATCCGGTGGCGAGATCCGCGAGGTCGATTTCGCCGAGGCGCTCGGCGAACGGTACCTTTCCTATGCGCTGTCGACGATCGTCGCGCGCTCGCTGCCCGACGTCCGTGACGGGCTGAAGCCGGTGCATCGCCGCGTCCTCTTCGCGATGCGCCAGCTCCACCTCGATCCCGCCTCGGGCTACAAGAAGAGTGCCCGCATCGTCGGCGACGTCATCGGCAAGTTCCATCCGCACGGCGACGTCGCGGTCTACGAGGCGCTGGTCCGCCTGGCGCAGGATTTCGCGCATCGCTATCCGCTGGTCGATGGCCAGGGCAATTTCGGCAATATCGACGGCGATAACGCCGCGGCGATGCGGTACACGGAAAGCCGCCTCACGGCGGTGGCGCAGGCGCTGCTCGAAGGCATCGACGACGATTCGGTCGACTTCCGCGCGACCTACGACGGTGAGGACGAGGAGCCCGTCGTCCTGCCGGCGCGCTTCCCGAACCTCCTCGCCAACGGCGCCAGCGGCATCGCGGTCGGCATGGCGACGAACATCCCGCCGCACAACGCCGGCGAGCTCTGCGCCGCGCTGCTGCATCTGATCGAGAACCCGAACTGCTCGATCGAGAAGCTCGTGACTTTCGTACGCGGTCCGGATTTCCCAACCGGCGGAGTCCTCGTCGAATCGGCCGAGTCGATCCGCAACGCCTATGAGACGGGCCGCGGCGGATTCCGCCTGCGGGCACGCTGGGCGGTCGAGCCGCTGTCGCACGGCATGTTCCAGATCGTCATCACCGAGATTCCGTTCCAGGTCCCGAAATCGCGCATCGTCGAGCGCATCGCCAGCCTGCTCGAGGAGAAGAAGCTGCTGCTCCTCGCCGACGTGCGGGACGAATCGACCGAGGACGTCCGCCTCGTGCTCGAGCCGAAGTCGCGCAACGTCAATTCCGAGATGCTGATGGAATCGCTGTTCCGCGCCAGCGAGCTCGAGACGCGCGTGCCGCTGAACCTCAACGTCCTCGACGCTAATTGCGTGCCGCGGGTAATGAATCTCAAGGAGGTGTTGCGCGCCTTCCTCGACCATCGCCGGGTCGTGCTGCTGCGGCGGACCCGCCACCGCCTCGCAGCGATCGAGCGGCGCATCGAGATCCTCAACGGCCAGATCGTCGTCTACCTCAATCTCGACGAGGTCATCCGCATCATCCGCGAGAGCGACCATCCCAAGGCGAAGCTGATCGAGCGCTGGGAGCTTACCGAGGTTCAGGCCGAGGCGATCCTCAACATCCGGCTGCGTGCCCTCGCCAAGCTCGAGGAGATCGAGATCCGCAAGGAGCTGGTGACGCTGCAGGCCGAGCAGGGCAAGCTCGCGACGCTGCTCGATCAGGAAAAGCGGCAGTGGAAGGCGATCGCCGGCGAAATCCGCGAGACCGAGAAAGAGTTCGGCGGCGAGACCAAGCTCGGCCGCCGCCGCACCGATATCGGGACGCCGCCGGTCCCCATCCTGGTGCCCGTCGAGGCGATGATCGAGCGCGAGCCGGTCACCGTCGTCTGCTCGGAGAAGGGCTGGATCCGCAGCATCAAGGGCCACGCCGTCGCCGCCGCCGACATCAAGTACAAGGACGGCGACGGCCCGCGCTTCGTCATCCAGGCCGAGACGACCGACCGGCTCGCGGTCTTCGGCAGCAACGGGCGGTTCTACACGCTGCCGGTCGATCGCCTGCCGGGCGGGCGCGGCCACGGCGAGCCGCTGCGGCTGATGCTCGATCTGCCGAACGAGCACGAGGTCGTGACGCTCTTTCCCTACAGCGCCAAGCACAAGCTGCTGCTCGCCGCCAGCGACGGCCGAGGCTTCGTCGCGGCCCCGGAGGAATCTCTGGCGCAGACCCGCGCCGGCAAGCAGGTCCTGGTTCCGGGCGCCGGCGCACAGGCGACGATCTGCCTGCCGGTGACCGGCGATTCCGTGGCGCTGGTCGGCGACAATCGCAAGTTGCTGATCTATCCCGTCGCGGAGATCCCGGAGATGAGCCGCGGGCGCGGCGTCATGCTGCAGAAATACAAGGACGGCGGCCTCGCCGATGCCAAGGTCTTCAACCTCGCCGAGGGGCTGAGCTGGCGGCAGGGCGAGACGCGCACCCGCACCGAGATGGATCTGACGCCGTGGCAGAGCGCCCGCGCCTCCTCCGGCCGAATCGTGCCGTCGGGCTTTCCGAAGAGCAACCGCTTCGGGTGAGCGGATCGTCGGAGCACCCTAACAATTTCCTCCCCCCTTGAGGGGAAGGATGACCGAGGCCTTAGGCCTCGGTCCGTGGGGGGGACCCGCGCCAAGCGCGGCATGAAAAGATAATTCGGCTGGCAGCATCCCCACCCGTCAACGCTTCGCGTTGCCGATGCCGCCGCTGCCGCGATGGCGCCGCCAACACCGGCCGTCGTGATGAATTGGCGTCTCTTCATGATGTCCCCCGTCCCCCGATCGTCCGCTTCAGGTGCCCTGCCGCACGGATTCATGCTTGATCTCGATCGCGCGGCGCCCGAACTATGCCGTCGCGACGGACGGCGCGCATTATAGGGGAGCCGACATAGGGGAGCCGACCTGCCGCGCAACTTACCGGCCTCGCGGCGGCCGTTCGGAGATCGAATGAGTACTGAAACCACGATCATGGATGCGCGCGGCCTGCGTTGCCCGCTGCCGGTGCTCAAGGCGCGCAAGGCGCTGAAGGCTTTGGTCCAGGGCGACATCCTGCAAGTCCTCGCGACCGACCCGGGCGCGGTCAAGGATTTCGAGGCGTTCTGCCGCACGACCGGGCACCGGCTCGTCGACTGTCGCGAGGCCGACGGCGTCTACGACTTCAGGATCGAGAAGGCGACGCCCTGATGGCTCATCGTGGGGTCGCGGCAGTCAGCCCGGCCTCGCCGTAGAAGCGTTCGGCGCCGGGGTGCAGCGGAATGTTGACGCCATCGAGCGCATGCGCGAGCGTTGTGCGATTCGGCATCGGCTGACGCAGCGCGATCACCCGCTGCGTCGCATCGTCCCAGAGCGATTTCGCGATTGCGTAGACGAGCTGGTCGGCAGCGTCGGCCGTGACGACCCAGATCGCGTTGACCGAGACCGTCGGCGTCGCCTCGTCGATGCCGCGATATTCGCCGGCCGGCAGCGTCGCAGCGGCGGCAAGCGGGTTGCGACCGATCAATGCTTTGACGACATCTGCCGGGATCGCAATGAGGCGGATCGGCAGCGAGGCGGCAAGATCGGCAATGGCAGGCAAGGGCGTGCCGCCGACCATAAAGAACGCATCGAGGGTCCCGTCGCGCAGCCCAGCGGCCGCCTCTCCGAGGCCGAGGTACTCGGCCTTGAGATCGCGCTCCTTGACCCCCGCGGCGTCGAGCAGCAACCGAGCGTCGACCAACGTCCCCGATTCCTTCTCGCCGAGCGCAACCCGCCTGCCTTTCAGGTCGCGGATATTTCCGATCGGGCCGTCGCGACGCACGACAAGGTGGACATACTCCGGAAACAGCGCGGCGATTGCACGCAGCTCGGCGATCGGCTTACGCGCATATGGCCCGGTACCGTGAAAGGCCCAGGATGCGACATCGGCCTGGACGAAAGCCGATTCGAGATCGCCGTTCCCGAGCATCCGGACATTCTCGACCGAACCCTGGGTCGCGCGTGCGACCGCGACGAGCCCGGGGACGCCACAGCCGCCGCCATTGCGGCAGTTCGGCAGCGCTGACGGAGCCGAGATCGCACTCGCGAGCACGCCGCCAAGCCTGAAGTAGTTGCCGGTAGTATTCGCCGTGCCGATCCGGAAATAGGCGGATTGCTGCGCCTCGGCGCCGGCGCCGTAAAGCAACGCGGCGATGCCGAGCGCCAGCGAAACGTGCCAACTCGCCTGCCGCGACGGCGGCAAGTGATCGCTCCGGCGTGCTGCCTCGGCCATGCGCATTCCTTCGCGTCGCCACCGGCCGGCCAAACGCTGCCACGGAGAGGCTCAGGAACTTAACGGCCGGGCTTGTGCGGTTATTCCCGGCCGAAGCCTCGAAATCTGAAGGTGACGACGGAAACAATCACGCTCTTGACAGCGCGCGCAACGCCGCTATTTATGCGCGCATGTTCGACATGATCCGGAAGCCGCGACGACGAATTCGCTGACAGCCCCGTGGGGCTGTTCTCGGTGCTGCCCCACACAATGGCCGTCCCGTTTCGTCTGTCCGCTTCCCTCCCGTCCGTCGGGGAGTCATCATGTCCAGTGCCGTTGCGGCCCTCGCTTTTTCAACGCCTTGCTCCGTTCCGGACGACCACGCCGTTTCGGCGGCGATCGCCGCTTGCGAAATCGATACCGACAAGACCCGGCTCGATCTCGCGATGATTCATGCCTTCCTGGTGCGCTCGCGCTGGGCGAAAGGGATCCCCTTCGCGGTGATGTGCAAGGCGATCGAGCATTCCATCGCCTTCGGCCTCTATCGCGAGGGCCGCCAGATCGGCTTCGCGCGGGTCGTCACCGATCACGCAACCTTCGCCTATCTCGCCGACGTCTTCGTCGTCGACGGCGAGCGCAATCGCGGCCTCGGCCGCCATCTCGTCGAGACGATTCTGGCACACCCCGAGTTGCAAGGTCTTCGGCGCTGGCTGCTCGGCACGCGCGACGCGCAGAGCCTCTATCGCCGCTGCGGCTTCGCCGAGCCGCCGCCGCCGTTCGCCTTCCTTGAGCGCCTTGCGGCGCCGACCGGACACGGGCCGAACGGATGACGCGGCGCCCCGCCGAAGCGCGGAATACCATCGCCGCTTGCGATAACCGCCGCGTTCGTAAATGAAAGCGTCATTAAAGTAGGTATGCCGCGACCTATGGACGAAATTCCATATTGGATCAAAGCCTCGCTGATGGTAAAAGCCATTGCCTAATGTGTCGCCATGGACCAGCCTTGCTGGTCTCTGGAGACGCTGTGGTCTGCGGGGCTAGAAAAATTCTAAACATCAGGGTGCGGCATGGTTAAAACAAATTTGATCGCAACAACTGCCCTTGGTGTGGCGCTTCTTGCGAGCGTCGGGCAGGCACAGCAGATGATTCCCGATCTGCGAGTGCCAATACCGCCGGTCGCGCCCACCGATGTCACTCAGCGGCCGGAGCAATTCGGGCAATTCCTTCAGCGCGGGCAGTCGGTTCTTGATCGCCCACGTCCGGAGTACGACGCGCTCGGGCTGCGCTACGGCAGTTTCTTCCTGTATCCCCGGATCACCGCGGATGAGGTCTTCAACGACAACATCTTCGCGACGAAGAACAACACGCGCAACGACTTCATCACGGTCATCTCGCCGACATTGAACCTGCGGTCCAATTGGTCGAACCATCAACTCAACTTCGACACCGGCGCGAGCGTCGGTACCTATGCGCGCAGCACGACCGAGAATTACGGCGACTATTTCGTCGGCAGCGACGGGCGTTATGATTTCTCGCGCAACCTTGCGGGTCTCGCCGCCGCCAAATACGAGCATCTCCACGAGGAACGCGATTCGGTGGACGCGCCGACGACGTCGCGTCACCCGATCGAGTTCGACGCCTATACGGCACGGTTCGGCATCACGCAGCATGATTTGCGGATCGGCTACATCGCAGGCATCGACTTCCGGCGCGAGGATTACCAGAACGGTGCCTTTCCGTCCGGCGTGCCGATCATCGAAAGCGTGCGCAATCTCAACGTCTATTCGCCGAATGCTCAGCTGAACTACGAGATCGCGCCGCGCTACCAGGCATTCATTCGTGCCAACGGCGATTTCCGCCGTTACGATCACTTCGATCCGGGCGTCGGGGCCAAGCGCGACTCGAATGGTTTCCGCGCGGACGTCGGCGGCCGGTTCGATCTAACTGGCGTCACCTACGTCGAGGCGGCGATCGGCTACCTCACCCAGCAGTACCAGGCGGCGACGCTGACCTCGATTCGAGGTGTCGATGCCAGTGCAAAGGTCGTTTGGAACGTGACGCAGATCACCTCGATCAGCGCCAATGCCCTGCGTACCGCGCAGGACGCGAACACCGCCGCCTTGGCGACCAACGGGAATCCAGTCAATTCGCCGGGCTACCTCAAGTCAGTTGTCGGCGTCGCGATCGATCATGAGTTGCTGCGCAACGTCATCCTTCACGGCGAGGCCAATTACGAAAACGACGACTACATGGGCTTCGACCGCACCGACGACCGCATCGACGTCGGGGCCGGCGCCCGCTACATGTTTACCCGCAATCTTTTCCTCGGCGGGGCGTTCACCTATACGAACCGCAGTTCGGGCGGCCGTTTCGCGACTGGGCAGTTCAATCGCGACCTGCTGATGTTACGGCTCGGCGCCCAGCTCTAAAAACCGAGAGAAATCAGGGCCGCACCTGGTGCGGCCCTTTTTCATGTCGCGGCGCTGACATTGCGACACCGCGATACCCTTTCCTCGCGCGTAGCGCGCCAAATCATCACCATCCCTGCATTTAAGGTGGCGAGGGAACGGCTGCGTTCTTCAATTGTTAGTCTCGCAACCGTGGCCAGGCACCTTGCGAGGGGATTTAAATGGACGGAAGCGGGCTCGAGCTCAAGGACAACTCGTCGGGGGCGCGCGGCAATCTCAATCGGCACCCTCTGGGGTCGATCGCGCGCGACCAATTCGATATCCGCGAGCTGGTCGCGATGGTCCGCCGGCGGCGCTCCATCATCCTTTGGACGATCGCCATCGTCACGGCGCTCACGACTCTCGCATGCTTCGAGCTGACGCCGAAATTCACGGCCGACACCTCGCTCCTCCTCGATACCCGCAAGACCAACGTCATCGACCTGCAATCGGTCGTCTCCGGCTTGCAGCCAGAGGCCGCGACGATCCGCTCCGAGGTCGACGTGCTGCGCTCGCCCCAGCTCATCGCGAAGGTGATCGACAAGCTCGGCCTCGCCGGCAATCCTGATTTCAATACCGACCTCGCAGGCGATACCGGATTCGGCGGCACGATCAAGCGCTGGCGTCTCGCGATGGCGGATTTTCTTGCGGCGCACGGTCTCGGCAATCCGCAAAACACGGCCGCTCTGACGCCCGAGGAAGAGCATCAGCGGATGATGAACGGGCTGACCGACAAGCTGCTCGACCATCTATCCGTGGGCAACGACCAGCGTTCGTACACGATCAAGCTGTCCTATACGTCGAATGACCCGGTGCTCGCCACGCGGATCGTCAATGCAGTCGCGGAGACCTATCTCACCGACCAGCTCGACGCCAAGTTCGACGCGACCAAGCGCGCCAACAACTGGCTCAGCGACCGCGTCGCCGATCTGCGCAGTCAGCTGAACGCCTCCGAAGGGGCGGTGCAGGCCTATCGCGAGCAGAACAAGCTGACCGTCGCCGATTCCCGGGGCACGACCGTCGCGACTCAGCAACTGGGAGAGCTCAACTCGCAGCTCATCCTCGCCAGCGCCGACCGGGCGCAGAAGGAGGCGCGGCTCCGCCAGTTCCAGGATGCCATGAAGAAGGGGACGGTAAGCTCCGATTCGGCCGAGGTCATGGCCTCGCCGCTGATCGCCCAGCTGCGCTCGCAGGAGACCGAGGTCGTCCGCAAGCTTGCCGACCTCTCGGCCCACTACGGCGACCGCTATCCAGCCGTCATCAACGCCCGCGCCGAGCTGCGCGACGTCCGTGCGCAGATCGGCGGCGAGATCAACAAGATCGTCGGCAATTTGTCGCAGGACCTGCAGGTCGCACGCATCCGCGAGCAGACCTTGCAGCAGAACCTCGGCCAGATGCAGAAGACCACCGCCGAGACCAACCAAGCCTCGGTCAAGCTGGTCGAGCTCGAACGTGAGGCGCAGGCCAACCGCGCACTCTATGAGGACTTCCTCTCGCGCTTCAAGGAGACGTCGGAGCAGCAGGATATTCAGCAGCCCGATGGCAGGATCATCGCGCGCGCCGGCGTCCCGTCCGATCCGTCCTTCCCGAACAAGAAGCTGTTCATCTCGCTGGCGTTGCTCGGGTCGGCCTTCCTCGGCCTGCTCCTTGCCGTCGTCATCGAACGGCTCGACAACGGCTTCCGCTCGGGCGAGCAGATCGAGCAGATGACCGGCGCCTCGGCCCTCGGCATGGTACCGGCGGTCAGCGTACGCGGTGCGATCGGCATCAAGCCGGAGGATTTCGTCCTCCGCAAGCCGAGCTCGGCCTTTGCCGAATCGGTCCGCTCGGTGCGCACCGCGATCCTCTACTCGCATGTCGACAAGCCGCCGCGTGCCCTGCTCGTGACCTCTGCAGTCCCCGAGGAAGGCAAGTCGCTGCTCTCGATCTCGCTGGCGCGCAGCTCGGCAAAGGCCGGTCAGCGGGTGCTGCTGATAGACGCCGATCTCCGGCGTCCGAAAATCGGGAAGCTGCTCAAGGCCACGAAGGAGGGCAGCCTCGCCGATCTCTTCGCCGGCAAGAGCACGCTCGAGGAGGTAGTGAACCACGACAGCGAGAGCGGCCTACACTACATCTGCGGCCGCGCCGGCTCGCCCAATCCGCAGGATCTGCTGGGCTCGCACCATATGCGCGACTTCATCCGCTCGGTCTCGCAGCACTACGATCTGGTGATCATCGACAGCCCGCCGGTGCTCGCCGCCTCGGATTCGCTGGTGCTGTCGCGGATCGTCGATGCCACTGTCTTCGTTGTGCGTTGGGAAAAGACGCCGCGCGAAGTCGTGCTCAACTCGCTGAAGCAGCTGCAGGCCGTCGGCGGCACGCTCGCCGGCGTCGTCCTGAGCCGGGTCAACGTGCGCAAGCATGCCCGCTTCGGCTACGGCGACCACGGCTATTACTACGGCACCTACAAGGAGTACACGAGCTGACCGGAGTGGCGGCAGCGTCGCCCTCGCGGCGACGCCTCGTCCATCCGGAGGCGCTCGTTCTCGGCGTCGCCGGCGTCATTCTCCTCTCCCTCGTGGCGCCGCGGCTTGTCGCTTCGGTCGCCGGACCGACCGCGGCTCCGCAATCCCTGATCTCTGCCGAGGCGCTCAAGCAACGCGGTTTGCAGGAGACGGCGCTCGCCGGCTCGGCGGCCGGGGGCGGGGCGGCCTCGGCGCTGAATGCCAAGCGCGACCTGGCGGCCGGCTTGGCGCGGGCGCCGGCGGATCCGGATGCCTGGGCAGGTCTCGCGAGGCTGCGCGGTACTCGCGACGGCGCGGCTGCGCTCTCCCTCTCGCTGGCGACGGGACCGGGCGAGGGGCCGGAGTTCTGGTCGCGCCTCGATCTCTGCCTTGCCGATCAGGAAGCGATCGGCAGCGCTCTCGACGCATCGCTCGTCCACGAGCAGATCCGTACCGCGTGGCGGCTCGCGCCGGAACGGCTGATCGCACTCGTCCGCCGTCATTCCGCGTCGGCGCTGGCGATGGCGGCTTTCGCCGGTCGCCCCGATAGCGAGCGCTTTGCGGCGCTCCTCGACGCCGCGAGCTGATTCGCCGCTTCCAATCGCCGGTGCCTATCGCATAGATTTCGGTTTTTCCTCCGACCGGACCCGAATTCATGTGGCGCTGGCTTTCCGTGACGCTCGCGTTCGCGCTGACCGGCTGTTTCGTCAGCGCCACGCCGCTGATCACCACCGCGACGGCGGACTATCCGTTGCCGAACCAGGCTCTGGTCCAGAAATATCATTTTCTCGCCGGCGCTTGGCATGTCGCCGAGAGCGCCGAGATGCTGCGAGTCGGCGGCGAGTACGTCCTCCGGCTCGAGAATGGCGATGAGCACTTCCTGCTGAAGCGCATCGATCCCGGCAAGTATATCGCGCAGGAGCAGAGTCCGGACGCCAAGGAAACGCGTTTTCAATACGCCTTGCTGGTAATCGATGGGCCGCGGATCGCCGAATACACGTTCACCCACAGTCTGAACGAGCGGCAGGACGACGAATGCGCCGCGCTGGCGCCCACCGAGAAACGTCAACTCGGCATCGTCGACACGCCGGAGGGGGATTGCTCGGTCACGTCGGTCGAAAGCCTGCGCGCCGTCTTCCTCAAGCTACTCGAGACTGCCGAGCAGCCCAAATTCGTCTATCTCGTCGCAACACCGTAGAGAGTGAGGCGACGGCGCGCGGCGGCGTCAGTAGCCCGTCGAGCCGGGGCGGCCGAGGGTGCTGCCTTCCTGACTCCGGATCGTCGAGCCGGAAGCGGCATTCGAGCTCGAGCCGCTCCCGATCGAATAGCCGGTGCCCATTGGCATTCCGGAGTCGGGCGGCGCGGCCGCGGTCGGGACGGTGTCCGGCTTCTGATTGTCGGTACAAGCCGCGACGGCGAGCATCGTGGTGAATGCGGTGAGGATGATGGCGGGATACCGCATGAATTCCTCCGTCGGATCGCGTGGTGGCGATTTGCCAACACCGCGAGGGCCGCGATGATCCGCATCGCATTGCGGCGGAACGTCGCGACCTGTAGGGTCGTGCTCGGCATTGTCGACCGACGATCGCCCAATTCGCCGCCGAAAGCGTCACGTCGCTGGGGGACCCGCATGACCGCCGCCAATCCGCACGCAGCGCCCGCCGCCCGGCGCGTGCGACGACATTCGGCTGGCGCGCGGGCCTAGGGCATCGATGCTGGGCTTCAGCCACCATCAGCTCTACGAGCTCGCGTCGAGCTACGGTTACTGGGCGGTCATGTTCTTCGTCCTGGTCGAGAGCATCGGCATCCCATTTCCCGGCGAGACGATGCTGCTGGCCGCCGCGATCTATGCCGGCACCATGCATCACTCGGGATCGCCGCATGAGCTCAGCATCGTGCTCGTCATCGCCGCCGCTTCGGCCGGCGCCATCATCGGCGACAGCATCGGCTATTGGCTCGGCCGTCAGTTCGGCTATGAACTGCTGCTGCGCTACGGCCGCTACATCCATTTCGATCACCGCAAGATGAAGCTCGGCCAGTACCTCTTCCTGAAGCACGGCGGCAAGGTCGTGTTCTTCGGACGTTTCGTCGCCGTGCTGCGCACCTTCGCGGCCCTGCTCGCCGGGATCAATTGCATGTCATGGCGCCGGTTTCTCCTCTTCAACGTCACTGGCGGCATCATCTGGGCGACGGTCTTCGGCACCGCCGGCTTCTATTTTGGCAAGTCGGTGGCGCGGCTGCTGAGTACCGTCGGCGTCTTCTTCCTGATCGGCGGCGCGATCGCGGTCGTGATCGGCTATGTCTTCTTCCGGCGCCATCAGTCGCGGCTCGAGGCGCTCGCCGAGGTCCATTTTCCCGGTCCGCTCGAGCATCATCTGGGGAAGCGCGAACCCTGAGAAGGTTGCGCAGAACGGTGATCCAGATGGACTTTCGGTAACGGAACCGTCACTCTCGTTCTCACAGAAATCATTCGGTGAGGAGATGCTATGATCACTCTCTATTATGCGCCCGGCGCCTGCTCGATGGCCTCCCACATCACGCTCGAGGAGAGCGGCGCCGACTACGAAGCCAAAGCCGTTGCGATGATGCAGGGTGAGCACAAGAAACCCGAATACCTCGCGATGAATCCGCGCGGCAAAGTGCCGACCCTCAAGGTCGACAACGACGTCATCACCGAGAACGTCGCGATTCAATACTTTGTCGCCAAGAGCTTCCCGCAGGCCAATCTCGCGCCCAAGGACATCCTGGGCGAGGCGCGCTGGATCTCGATGAACTCATGGCTGTCGAACTCGGTGCATCCGCTGTTCACGCGGATCTTCCGCCCCGGCAACTTCACCGAGGACGAGGCCGGGCAGCCGGCCGTCAAGGAATCCGGCAAGAAGGCCTATTGGGCCGCCTTGCAGGAGATCGATCAGATCCTCACCGGCAAGCAGTGGATCCTCGGGGCGCAATTTACGACCTCCGACGCCTATGCGCTGGTCTTCTACCAGTGGGGCGGCCGGATCGAGATGCCCTTGACCGAGCTGAAGAACTACACCGCCTGGAAGGACCGCATGCTGCAGCGGCCGGCCGTCCGGAAAGTGCTCGAGCGCGAGCAGAGCTGGCTGGTCAAGCCGGCCTGAGTTCGCGCTTGCGTCGATGCCGTCCCGCACCGCAGGAGCGGTGGGGAGGGCATCTCGGCGAAGGTTCTTGCGAGGCCGGCTTCTATTTCCTCGGCAGCTCGACGAGCTGGTTCGAGACGTGCCGATAGACGCGAATGTACTTGATGGCCATCGTCGCCGGGAAATCTCCGGCGTTGAGCGGCGGCCCGGCCCAATCCCCGCCGACTGCGAGCGACACGACGAGCTGGGCCGGCCCGGCGTCGCTGCCGTCCTCATGCTTCCAGGCGAAGTTGCGCTTCACCACCGCGACGCCGTCGACGTAGTGCGTGACGCCCTGCGGCGTCCAGTCGACGGCGAAGACATGGTAACCCCGGCTGAGATCCACGGCGTTCTCGTAGCCGCCCCACTGATCGACCTTGCTGTCGCGATCCGGGCCGACGGCCTTGCCGGCAAGAAGATGATAGCTCGTGCGCACCTCGCCGGGGCGGTTGCCGACGGCGGCCGCGACGACGATCGAGGGCGGCCAGACCGCGTCCGCCGGCTGCAGCGTGATGCTGGGCCACAGGCCGCGGCCGCTCGGCATCTTGGCGCTGACCTCGAAGTATCCGTATCGCTGCCCCAGCTTGGAGCGGATCATGCCGCTTTCGAATCCGCCGGGCGTCCAGCCGCCGGCCAGCCGGGCGACGAGCTTGAGCGTGCCGTCCTCGAGCAGGTGGTTGTGGTTGAGGCGATAGCGCTGCCATTCGCCGGTCCCGGGCAGATAGTCCTGCCGGCCGTTGTCGAAAGCGTAGAGCGTATGGAAATCGTCGAGCAGGCCGGGGAGCTTTCGCCCGCTCGCGGCGAAATCCCATTCCTTGACGAGCTCGAGCCCTGGCTTTTCCCGGTCGGAGGCGAAGGATTGCGCAGCATCCGGCGGCGACTTCGGCTCGGCCTGAGCGGCCAGGGGAATGGCAAGGAGAACGACGGCGGCGGGACGAGCGAGCCGGGACCAGAGCGCTGCGATCATGATATGGGCCTCGAAAGCATCCGGCGGGGGCAGGCTTGCCACCTCGCGGTTGGGAATGTCCCTAAACGGAGACCCTTTGCGCGAGTTCCGCCTGGTAGCAAATTTCGCGACTTTTCAAACTTTCTGGCGAAACGCGGAAATCGCGGCCACGAACTAGTTCGATCGCGGTGCGTTCACGATATGGAATGTGAGGGGGAGGGGCAGTTTGGCGCTCATCGAGGAAAAGGCGGCCGCCATCCCGGCGCCCCGGGGGAAAAAGTCCAAATTCCTTAGGAGTTTGGGACCTGGGCTGATCTCCGGAGCGGCCGACGACGATCCCTCGGGCATCGGGACCTATAGCCAGGCCGGCGCGCAGCTCGGATTCGGGATCTCATGGACGATGCTGCTCGCCTATCCGCTGATGGTGGCGATCCAGGAGATCAGCGCGCTGATCGGCCGGACGACCGGCCATGGCATCGCCGGCAACATCCGCCGGCATTATTCCGGCTCGCTCCTGCATGTCATCGTGGCGCTGCTCTTCATCGCCAATGCGATCAACATCGGCGCCGACCTCGCCGCCATGGCCGATGCGCTCAAGATGCTGATCGGCGGCCCGTTGCTGCTCTACGTCGTGCTGTTCGGCGTCGCCTGCGTCGTCGCGCAGATTGTGATGCGCTATCCGCTCTATGTCTCGATCCTGAAATGGACGACGCTCTCGCTCTTCGCCTATGTCGCGGCGCTGCTCGCGATCAAGGTGCCGTGGGGCGAGGCGCTGCACGGGCTCCTCGTGCCGCATATCGAGCTCTCCAGTACTTTCGCGACGACGCTGGTCGCCCTCCTCGGCACGACGATCTCGCCCTATCTCTTCTTTTGGCAGGCCTCGCAGGAGGCCGAGGACGAGCGCATCGATCCCGACGAATCGCCGCTGCTCGACGCGCCGGAGCAGGGACCGGAGGCGATCCGCCGAATCCGTTGCGACACGCTCGTCGGCATGGCCTTCTCCAATGTCATCGCGATCGCGATCATGATCACCACCGCGGCGACCCTGCATGCCAACGGCGTCACCGACATCGAGACCTCGTCCCAGGCCGCCGAAGCCTTGCGGCCGATCGCCGGCAATTTCGCCTTCGTCATCTTCGCGCTCGGCATCATCGGCACCGGCATGCTGGCGGTGCCGGTGCTCGCCGGCTCGAGCGCCTATGCCGTCGGCGAGATGCTGCGCTGGCGCGTCGGACTCGCGCGCCTGGCAAAGGACGCACCGGCGTTCTACGGCGTCCTCGCGGTTGCGACGCTGGTCGGCATCGGGCTCAACATGACGCCGATCGATCCCATCAAGGCGCTGTACTGGAGCGCGGTCGTGAACGGCGTCGTCGCCGTGCCGGTGATGGTCATCACCATGATGATGGTCGCCAACCGCAAGGTCATGGGGGATTTCAGGGTCCATGGGGGGCTCTGGGCTCTCGGCTGGGTCTCGACCGGCGCGATGGGCCTCTGCGTCCTGGGAATGGTAGCCACCTGGATTTTCTGATTCCCGCCGCTTGTTCCTCGATCGGCGCCGCGCCATGCTCGTGCGATGCAATGGCGAGGAGCGGGAAGATGTTCGAGGGCTTCGAGAGCAAGACGGTCACGACCTCGGGGGCGACCATCCGCGCCGTGATCGGCGGCAGCGGTCCGCCGCTGCTGCTCCTACACGGCTATCCGCAAACCCACGTGATGTGGCACAAGCTCGCGCCACGCCTCGCCGAGCGTTTCACCGTCGTCGCCTCGGACCTCCGCGGCTACGGCGACTCGAGCAAGCCGCCCGGCGGCGAGAATCACGCGAACTACGCCAAGCGGGCGATGGCGCTCGATCAGGTCGAGCTCATGAATCAGCTCGGGTTTCCGCGCTTTCGGCTGGTCGGTCACGATCGCGGCGGGCGGGTCGCGCACCGGCTGGCGCTCGACCATCCCGATGCCGTCAGCCACGTCGCCGTCCTCGACATCGCGCCGACCGCGACGATGTACGCCAAGACCGATCGCCGCTTCGCGACGGCCTATTTCCATTGGTTCTTCCTGATCCAGCCCTTCGACCTGCCGGAACGGCTGATCGGCGGCGACCCGGATTATTATCTGACCCGCAACTGGCGCAATCGCGAGCCCGGGATCTTCACCGACGAGGCCGTCGCCGAGTACAAGCGCTGTTTTCGCGATCCCGCGACGATCCACGCGAGCTGCGAGGACTACCGCGCCGCCGCCGGGATCGATCTCGAGCACGACGCCGCCGATGCCGACCGCCGCATCGCCTGCCCGTTCCTCGTGCTATGGGGCGAGCAGGGGATCATCGGCAAGCTCTTCGACCCGATCGCGTCATGGCAGGAGAAGGCTCTCGACGTCCAAGGACAGCCGATCCCATGCGGCCACTACCTCCCCGAGGAAGCGCCGGAGGCGACGCTGACGGCGCTGCTCGGCTTTCTTGGCAAGTGATCGCGCACCTCGAACGTTCTTCTGAGGTAGACTGAATGTCCTCGGTCTAGCTTCGGAGCACGATTTGCCAGCATTTCAGCCGCCCAGCCCCCTGTTTCCGAGCAAGCGAACGCGTCTGCGTCTGGGCGAGCATCTCCGCGCCTATTTCCTGGCGGGCGTGCTCGTCACCGGACCGGTGGCCCTGACCCTTTACCTGGCCTGGCTCTTCGTCGATTTCATCGACCATATCGTCAGCGGATTGATTCCCGACCGCTACAACCCGCTGACCTATCTGCCGGTGCACATTCCGGGGCTCGGGCTCGTCGTCGTCGTCATCGGGCTCACGCTGATCGGTGCGCTGACCGCCGGCTATGTCGGACGCCGCCTGTTGCGCGTCGGCGACACGATCCTCGCCCGTATGCCGCTGATCCGCGGCCTCTACGGCGCGATGAAGCAGATCTTCGAGACCGTGCTCTCGAAGAAGTCGAACACCTTCCGCGAGGTCGTCATGATCGAGTGGCCGCGCCGCGATCTCTGGACCATCGGCTTCATCACCGGGACCAGCGACGGCGAGATCCGGGAGGTCGCCGGCGACGATGCCGTCAACGTCTACGTCCCGACGACGCCGAATCCGACCTCGGGCTATCTCGTCCACCTGCCGCGCCGCGACGTCGTGCTGCTCTCGATGACCGTCGAGGAGGGCATCAAATTCGTCATCTCCGGCGGCATCGTCGCCCCGCCGACCCGCAAGTTGCCGATAGCGACGAGCACGATCGAAACCGCGCAGTAGCTCACGCGACTGCTCCCAGTTCGTCGTCATGCCGGCGCGCACGCCGAGATAACAGGCGAGGGACGCGCCTCACCCCATGCCACTAACCCGACCGTAGATACCGCACCGCCGCGTCGCGCTGGAAGAGATAGAGCAGTACCCGCAGTGCCTTGCCGCGCGGCGACTGCAGCTCGGGGTCGCGGCTCAGGATCAGCCGGGCGTCGTCGCGCGCGATCTGCAGCAGCTCGGCGTGCGCCGCGAGATCGGCGAGGCGCAGCTCGGGCATGCCGCTCTGGCGCGTGCCGAGAACCTCGCCGGCGCCGCGGAGACGGAGATCCTCCTCGGCGATGCGGAACCCGTCCTCGCTCTCGCGCATGATCGTCAGCCGCGCCGTCGCGGTCTCGCCGAGCGGCGGCGCGTAAAGCAGGAGACAGCTCGACGGGCGCTCGCCGCGTCCGACCCGGCCGCGCAGCTGATGCAGCTGCGCCAAGCCGAAGCGCTCGGCATGCTCGATCACCATGACCGTCGCCGCCGGCACGTCGACACCGACCTCGACGACCGTCGTCGCCACCAGCAGATCGAGCCCGCCGTTCGCAAACGCGGCCATGACGCGGTCCTTCTCGGGGCCCTTCATGCGGCCGTGGACGAGCCCGACGCGGCTGCCGAACACCTCCTTGAGCTGGGCATAGCGCGCCTCGGCGTCGGCGAGATCGAATTTTTCCGATTCTTCGACCAGCGGGCAGATCCAATAGACCTTGGCGCCGCCGTCGAGCGCCCGGCGGATCGCTGCAACGACCTCCTCGAGCCGGGCGATCGGAATGCTACGCGTCACGATGGGGAGCCGACCGACCGGCTTCTCGCGCAGGACCGAAGCATCGAGATCACCATAATTGGTCAGCATCAGCGTGCGCGGGATCGGCGTCGCCGTCATCACCAGGATGTCGACCGCCTTGCCCTTGGCGCTCATCGCCATGCGCTGCTCGACGCCGAACCGGTGCTGCTCGTCGATGACGGCGAGGCCGAGATCGGCGAAGGCGACGTCTTCCTGGAGCAGCGCATGCGTGCCGATGACGATCGTGGCCTCGCCGCTCGCCAGCTTGCGTAGGATCTCGGCGCGGGAGCGCCCTTTCTCGCGGCCGGTCAGCACCAGCACCTCGACGCCGGCCGGCGCCGCCAGCCGGGCGATGGTCGCGGCATGCTGGCGGCACAGGATCTCGGTCGGCGCCAGCAGCGCCGCCTGCGCGCCGCACTCGACGGCGGCAAGCATCGCCAGAAGCGCCACCACCGTCTTGCCCGAACCGACGTCGCCCTGCAGAAGCCGGAGCATGCGTTGCGGCGACGCCATATCGCCCTCGATTTCGGCGAGCGCCTGGAGCTGGGATCCGGTCAGGCGGAAGGGCAAGGCATCCTCAACGCGGCGGCGCAACCGCTTGTCGCCGATCAGCGCGCGTCCGGGCAGCCGCCGCGTATTGGCGCGGACGAGCGCGATCGCCAGCTGGTTGGCGAGAAGCTCGTCATAGGCGAGGCGTAGACGGAATGTCGTGTCGAGCGCGAGATCCGCCTCGCTCTCCGGCGCGTGGATGCGGCGCAACGCCTCGTGCCAGGCGACCCATCCCTCGCGCTTCTGCAGCCCGGCATCGAGCCATTCCGGCAGCGCGCGGATGCGGCTGAGCGCGGCGGCGATTGCCTTCTGCATGACTCGGGGGGTCACCCCCGCCGTCAGCCCGTAGACCGGCTCGATCGCCTTCAACTGACCGGCTTCCTCGGGTGCGACGATGTAATCCGGATGGCTGATCTGGATCTCGTTGTTGAAATGCTCGATCCGGCCACTGACCAGGCGCTCGGCGCCAACCGGCAGCAGCTTGGTCAGGAAGTCGCCCTTGGCGTGGAAATAGACGAGATGCATGAAGCCGGTCTCGTCGGAGCAGCGCACCCGGGTCGGCCGATTGCCCTGACCCGCCAGATGCGCGTCGACCCGCACCCGCAGCGTCGCGATCACTCCGGCCGGCGCCTCGCGTATCTTCGGCATGAAGCTGCGGTCGACCAGCCCGTTCGGCAGATGCCACAGCAGGTCGACGATCGCCGGCCCGACCAACCGCTCGATGAGGACGCCGAGCCGCGGCCCGACGCCCGGGAGCGAGGTGACCGGCGCGAAAAGCGGAAACAGAACCTCGGGGCGCAAGCACTCGGCTTTCGGGATGGGCGGAAGCGCTAGCATGCGGAAAAACGCGTCGGGGTAAAGCTATTCGAGGAACATTCGGTCTTCAAACAACAAGCCGAGCCGCTCCTTGACAAAGTTCATTACGGACATCAAATGTCCATTAAGTTCGCACAGAGGAGTCGCATCGTGGGCGGTTCGGGAAAATTCGGGCACCAGCGCACATCACGTCGACGAAGCCGAGACCCGACATCACCTGCATTTCGCGTGAAATTTCAGGTGTCGGCGCACGTCCACTCCGGCATCCCTACCTGTGGCAATCCCCCCGAATGGGTGACGTCGCCGCGCGATCGGCTTATATCTCCTCGACACATCAGCCAGAGGCCAATTTTCGATGATCGGCGTCGACGACACCCGCCGCAAGCGCCTGCTCTTCCGCAGCTGGCATCGCGGGACCAAGGAAACCGATCTGCTGCTGGGCTCGTTTGCCGAGCGGTATATCGCCGATTTCAGCAAGGACCAGCTGGATCACTATGAGGCGCTGCTCGAAAACGAGGACGGCGATCTCTACGATTGGATCACCGGTCGTGCCGCGGTTCCGGTCGAGTGCGACGGCGAGATGATGCGGCTGCTCCGTGCCTTCAAATTCACGGCAAGACCTGCTTGAGCGCGCTCGACGATTCATTGTCCGCGATCGATCCGCCGTTGCCCGTCCTGGCGCCGCGGCAGCGCCTCACGATCAGCGGTGCTCCGGAAGGCCATGACGCCTTCGTCCTCGGCCGGCTCGCCTCGCGCTCGGGCGAGGTTTTGCATGTTTGCCGCGACGACGGACGCATGGCGCGGCTCGCGTCGGCGCTCGAGTTCTTTTATCCCGGCCTAGAGATCCTGACGCTTCCCGCCTGGGATTGCCTGCCTTACGACCGCGTCTCGCCCAATACCGAGATCGTCAGCCGGCGCGTCGACACCTTGACGCGGCTCGCCGATGCCGATGAGCCGAGCGCCGGCCGCATCGTCCTGACGACGGTGAACGCTCTGCTCCAGCGCGTGCCGCCGCGCGAGGTGTTTCGCGACCGCAGTCTGCGTCTCGATCCCGGCAACAGCATGCCGCTCGAGCGCCTCGTCGCGTTCTTCTCGCACAACGGCTACCAACGTACCGACACGGTGCGCGAGGCCGGCGAGTTCGCGGTGCGCGGCGGCATCGTCGATCTCTTCCCATCCGGGCAGGGCAGCCCATTGCGGCTCGATTTCTTCGGCGACACGCTCGAAGGCATCCGCAGCTTCGACCCGCTGACGCAGCGTTCGACCGGCACGGTCGCCGCGGTCGATCTGAAGCCGATGAGCGAGGTGCTCCTCGACGACGATACACGGGAGCGCTTCCGGACGCGCTATCGCGAGCAATTCGGCACCGTTGCCGACGACGACCCGCTCTACGAATCGCTGAGCGCCGGGCGCCGCTACATCGGGATGGAGCACTGGCTGCCGCTCTACTACCAGTCGCTCGAGACGGTGTTCGACTACCTGCCCGGCGCGGCAGTCACGCTCGACTACCAGGCGGAGGACGTGCGCGATACCCGTCTGGCGACGATCGCCGATTTCTATGCGGCGCGAAAGAATATGCCCTTGGCGGCGCGCGGCATCGCGCCGGTGTACCGGCCGGTCCGACCGAAGCAGCTCTACCTCGACGACAAGGAATGGGACGCCGCCCTGGCGTCGCGCGCCGTCGCCCAATTGACGCCCTTCGTCGCCCCTGAGGGGAGCGCCGCCACCTTCGACGCCGCGGCACGGCCCGGTCCGAGCTTCGCCGAGGCGCGCGCCGATCCCAAGGTCAATGTCTTCGACGCCTTGCGCGAGACAATCGCGGCAGAGCAGAAGGCCGAGAACCGCGTCATCGTCGCCGCGTTCAGCGCCGGCTCGGCCGACCGCCTCAAGACGGTGCTTCGCGACCACGGCGCCGCCGACGTCGAACTCGCCGCCAGCTGGGGCGATCTCGCGACGCTGGCGCCGCGCACCGTCGGCCTCGTCGTGCTCGGGCTCGAGCGCGGCTACAGGGTCGATGATCTCGTCCTGATCAGCGAGCAGGACATCCTCGGCGATCGGCTGGCGCGGCCGCCCCGGCGCCGGCAGAATTTCGACAAATTCATCGCCGAGGTCTCGAACCTCAGCCCGGGCGACCTCGTGGTCCACGCCGATCACGGCATCGGCCGCTACGACGGGCTGGTGACGCTCGAGGTCGACAGGGCGGCGCATGATTGCCTGCGGGTGATCTACGCCGGCGACGACAAGCTCTTCGTGCCCGTCGAGAACATCGAGGTGCTGTCGCGCTTCGGCTCCGAGGAGACGAGCGTCCAGCTCGACAAGCTCGGCGGCGTCGCATGGCAGTCGCGCAAGGCGCGCGTCAAGCAGCGCATCCGCGAGATCGCGCAGGACCTCATCGCCGTCGCCGCCGAGCGTCAGCTGCGCCAGGGCGAGGCCCTGCCGGCGCCCGAAGGCCTCTACGAGGAGTTCGCGACCCGCTTCCCCTATCCCGAGACCGAGGATCAGCTCCGCGCCATTGAGGAGAGCCTGACCGACCTTGCCTCGGGCAAGCCGATGGACCGGTTGATCTGCGGCGACGTCGGCTTCGGCAAGACCGAGGTCGCGCTGCGCGCCGCTTTCGTCGCCGCTCTTTCTGGCATGCAGGTCGCGGTCGTCGTGCCGACGACGCTGCTGGCGCGCCAACATGCGCGGACCTTCACCCAGCGCTTTGCCGGGCTGCCGGTGCGGATCGGCCAACTGTCCCGCCTCGTCTCGGCGAAGGACGCCGCCGACGTCAGGCGGGACCTCGCCGATGGCCGCATCGACATCGTCGTCGGGACCCACGCGATCCTCGGCAAAGGCGTCCACTTCAAGCATCTCGGCCTGCTGGTGATCGACGAGGAGCAGCATTTCGGCGTCAAGCAGAAGGAGAGGCTCAAGCGGCTCAAGAGCAACGTCCATGTGCTGACGCTGACCGCAACGCCGATCCCGCGCACCCTGCAGCTCGCGCTGTCCGGCGTTCGCGAGATGAGCATCATCGCGACGCCCCCGGTCGACCGCCTCGCCGTCCGCACCTTCGTCATGCCCTATGACGGCGTCGTCATTCGCGAGGCCATCATGCGCGAGCATCACCGCGGCGGGCAGAGCTTCTACGTCGTACCGCGGATCAGCGACATCGCCGAGGTGCGGGACCTGCTGACGCAGATCGTCCCGGAAATTCGCATCGGGGTGGCGCATGGCCAAATGGCGGCGACCGAGCTCGAATCCGTCATGAACGAGTTCGACGCCGGAAGTTTCGAAATTCTGCTGTCCACCAACATCATCGAGTCCGGCCTCGACATCCCGGCGGCCAATACGATGATCATCCATCGCGCCGACATGTTCGGCCTGGCGCAGCTCTATCAGCTGCGCGGCCGCGTCGGGCGCGGCAAGACCCGCGCCTATGCCTATCTGACCCTCCCTACCGGCAAGACGCTGTCGGCGACGGCGCAACGCCGCCTCGAGGTCATGCAGACGCTCGACACGCTGGGCGCCGGATTCACGCTCGCCAGCCACGACCTCGACATCCGCGGCGCCGGCAATCTGCTCGGCGAGGAGCAGTCCGGCCACGTCCGAGAGGTCGGGATCGAGCTCTACCAGCACCTCCTCGAGGAGGCCGTGGCGGCGGCGCGCAGCACTGGCGACGGGGCCGGCGAGGCCGCCGAGGATTGGACGCCGCAGATCGCCGTCGGCACCGCCGTCCTCATCCCGGAATCCTACGTCGCCGACCTCGGCATCCGCCTCGGTCTCTATCGGCGCATCGCGACGCTGCTCGACCGCCGCGAGATCGACGGCTTCGCCGCCGAGCTCGTCGACCGCTTCGGGCCGCTGCCGCCGGAGGTCGAGAACCTGCTGGAGATCATCGCCATCAAGCGCCTGTGCCGCGACGCCGGCATCGAGAAGGTAGAGGCCGGGCCGAAGGGCGCCGTCCTGACCTTCCGCAACAACAGCTTCGCGAACCCGGCGGGGCTGCTCGATTTCATCCGCCAGCAGGTCGGCACCGCCAAGCTTCGCAGCGACCACAAGCTGGTCGTCATACGCGGCTGGGAGGACGCCAAGGGTCGCGTCGCCGGCGTCAACCGGCTGCTCCAGGCGCTGGCGAAGAGCGCCGCGTCCGGCGCCGGCGAGGCGGGGCTGCCGCCACCGAGCAGCGAGCTCGTCAAGCGACCGGGAAAGACGCGGTAGTCAGGGGGGCAGGGGCTTCAGCTCGCCGAGAATCGTCGGGATCAGCTCCGAGACCGTCGGGTGGATGTGCATCGCACGCTGCAGCGTCGTGTAGGGCGCCTTCGCGTACATGACGTCGAGAATGCAGTGTATCGCCTCGTCGCCGCCCGTCCCGAGGATGGCCGCGCCGAGGATCGCCTTGCTGTCGGCGTCGACATGGATCCTCATGAAGCCCTGCGTCTCGCCCTTCTCGATGGCGCGGCCGACGCGCGTCATCGGGCGCATGCCGACGAGGGCGTTCTTGCCCGACGCCCGAACTGCCGCCTCGGTCATGCCGGCGCGACCGAGCGGCGGATCGACGTAGAGGGCATAGGCCTCGATGCGGTCGCTGACACGGCGCGGATCGTTGTCGAGCAGATTGGCCGCGACGATCTCGAAATCGTTGTAGGCGGTATGGGTGAAGGCGCCTTTGCCGTTGCAGTCGCCCAGTGCCCAGATCCCGGGAACGTTCGTGCGCAGCTGATCGTCGACGACGATATAGCCGCGCTCGTCCGTCGCGACGCCGGCGGCATCGAGACCGAGGTCGTCGGTGTTCGGGCGCCGGCCGACGGCGAGCAGGACATGCGAGCCGACGACCTCCGGATCACCGGATTTGCAGTTCACGCCGACGCCGATCTCGTCGCCTCGCTTGGCGAAGCTGATGCATTCGGCATCGAGCCGAATGGCGATGCTCTCGCGTTCGAGGATCTCCTTGATGGCGGCGGAGACGTCCGCATCCTCGCGGTGGATCAGCCGCGACGTCATCTCGACGACCGTGACCGCGCTGCCGAACCGCCGGTACATCTGCGCGAACTCAAGGCCGATATAGCTGCCGCCGACGATCACGAGATGCCGTGGCAGGGTGTCGAGCTCCAGGATCGTCGTGTTGGTGAAGCAGCGGACTTCATGGATGCCGGGCATCTCCGGCACTACCGCGCGACCGCCGACATTGAGGAAGATTCGCTCGGCGGTAAGCAGCTCGTCGCCGACCCGAACCTCGTGCGGCGCCACGAAGCGGGCATGGCCTTCGAAAACGGTGCAGTTGCGCATGGTCTTCAGCCAGGTCTCGAGGCCTTTGCGCGACGCGCCGGAAACGGCGTCCTTGCGCGCATTCACCGCCTTCATGTCGACCCCGACGGCGCCGCCGATCGTCACGCCGAAATCGCCGGCGCGGCGCGCCATATGGGCGGCATAGGCGCTGGCGATGAGGGTCTTGGTCGGGATGCAGCCGGTATTGACGCAGGTGCCGCCGAACAGCTTGCGCTCGATGATCGCGACGGACATTCCCGCCGCCGTCAGCCGCCCGGCGAGCGACGGCCCGGCCTGGCCGGCACCGATGATGATGGCGTCGAACTGCCGCGCCATCAGAAGCGCGTCACGATCAAAAGCGCACCGCCGATCGCGATGACGTCCTCGAGGATCGCAGTCGGATGGTCGTTGCCAATGGCTGCGGCAAGTCGCTTTCTCGCCCGGTAGCCGCCGAGCGTCCCGACGACGCCGCCGATCGCGCCGGCAATGATTCCGAGGACGAGCGCGCCGCTCGGCGCTCCGAGTGCCGCGCCGCAGACCGCTCCTGTCACCACCCGTACGGTGAACTGGACCGGCACTGTCCGGCTCGGCGTCGATGGAAGCTGATCGGTGACCAGCTCGACGATCGCTAGAAGGCCGAGGATATAGGCCGTCACGGCGTAGCCGAGAAAGGCGAGGACGGTATTCTCGAGATGCAGCCAGCCGAGATAGGCCGCCCAGCTTACGACCCCCGGGCCGGTCAGCGCTCGCAGCCCGCAGACGACGCCGATGAGGAATGCGGCGAGGAGAATTGCCAACGATCGCTCTCCGCTTTCAGAGGGCAGATTTCCAATGATAGCGAGGGCTGACGAGCGCCGGCTATAACACTTAGTCGTAGAACTCCGGCGAATGACGTTGCGCGTCGCTCTGCGCCTTGTCGTGGTTGATCCACAGCTGCGCATGGTTTTGCGCCATGACGTCGGCGAGGCGCTGCATCGACGCCAGAGTCATTTCCTTGTCGAAATTGATCGAGGGGACGCGGCGGTTGTCCCAATTGTCCTTGAAGTGGACCGCATCGCCGCTCAGCACAACGGCGCCGGTCTTCTTCAGTCGGACGAACAGCGACTCGTGGCCGACCGTGTGCCCGGGGGTCGAGAGGATCGTCACGCTGCCATCGCCGAAGACGTCCCAGTCGCCGGCCAGGGTCAGGACACTATGGTCCGGTTTGAAGGGCGGCTTCGGCAAGGCCATGATTGCGTCGTACTCGACGCGCTGCATGACGATCGTCGATGTCGGGAAGAGGTCGACGTTGCCGGTGTGATCGGGATGCATATGGGAGATGGCGACATAGCGGACGTCGGCCGGCTTGAGGCGCAGCGCGGCCAACTCGGCGGCGAGGCTCTCTTTGCGGAACACCACCGAATCGCCGTTTTTCGTTCCGTCAGGCTTGCCGGCGTAGTCGTCGTTGTAGCCGGTGTCCCACAGCAGCCAGTCCTCGCCGTGGCGAATGAGATAGCAATTGTCCGAGTTGACGATCGGCTTGCCGACGTTGACACCGGGCGACCAGCGCGACTGGTCGGGGGCGTGAACCTCGCCGCATTGCAAGACGTAGAGCCGGTCGACGGTCCGCCCGCCGGCCGCGGCGGTCGAGCGGACGGATAATCCCAGTGCGGCGATCGTCGCGACCGTCGTCGCACTAGGCTTCATTGCAAGTCCTCCCGATCGTCGTTACTGCCACGGGAGGCGATTTCACGGCGCTGGTCAAGCGCCCGCGTGCATCACATCTGCGCGAGTCCGGTCCTCGCCCGCGACGGGCGAGGACCGCGACCGGCTACTTCTTCTTGTAGTGCTGGCCGTTCGGCGCAGACAGCCGCAGCAGCTTCTCGGCATTGCCGCTGTAGATCATCTTGCGCTGATCGGCATCGAGGCCGAGTTCGTCGAGCGTCTTGATGATCTCGCGGATGAAGAGCGGGCCGCCCTCCGGATCGAACGGGCAGTCGGTGCCGAACAGCACGTGCTCGCAGCCGAAGAAGTCGATGCCGCACTGGGTGCCCGACTTCGAGCCGTTGATCGCCGTATCGGCGAAGAACATCTTGAAGTAGTCGACCGGCCGGCGGTTCTTCGCCTTCATGTCGGTGATGATCTGCTTGTAATGCGGCTCCGCTGCCTCGCGCGAGCCGAGCTGGTCGAGGCCGAGGCCGACGCGCGCCTCGAGGAACGGCACCATCGCGCCGAGATGATGCGTGATGATTTTGAGGTCCGGCCATTTATCGAAGAAGCCCGAAAACACCATGCGGGCCATCGCCGCCGAGGTCTCGTAGGGCCAGCCGAAGACCCACCAGATGTCGAACTTCGACTGGTTCTCGGTCGGGTAGTCGGCGAATTTCGCCGGGCGCGTCGGATGCATCCAGATCGGCAGGTCGTAGGAATGCATCATCTCGAAGATCGGCGCGAATTCCGGATCGTCGAGCGGCCGGCCGTTCACGTTGGTGAAGATCTGGATGCCGCGGGCGCCCATCGTCTCGACCGTGCGCTTGATCTCGTCGAGCGTCGCCTGGACGTTGTTCATCGGTACCGAGGCGACCCAGCCGGGGAACTGCTTAGGATGCTTGGCGCAGATCTCCGCCATGCCGTCATTGGCGAGCCGCGCCAGCTCGGGCGATTTGGTCGCCGGCGCGACGTATTCGATCGCCGGCATCGACAGCGTCAGGATCTGCTGGTATTCGCCGAACCCTTCCATCATGCGGAGCCGCGCATCGAGGTCGAACAGGATCGGGATGTTGGTCCAACGCCGCACCGCGTCCTTGTTGGTGACGGTCTCGACCATCTTGTCGAAATAGGCGCGCGGAAAGATATGCGGGAAAATATCGACCTTCATGGCGTTCCTCAGATCATGGCCGGGAGTTCGGCCGACGCTCGGCCGACCGGGGAATTCCCGTTATTTGCCCGATGAGCGCCTTAGCTGTCCACCCGAAACAGGCGTGGCGGCGACGCGACGCGCACGTCCCCGGCGCTATTCGTAGGCCGCGACCGCGGCGTTCTGCGCCAGATCGAAGAGAGGCAGGAAGAATTCCGGCTCCTGCGCGCCCGACAAGGCATAGCCGGCGTCGATGATGAAGCAAGGGACGCCAGTGATGCCGAGGCGGCGCGCGTTGCGATCCTCCTCGAGGATTTCCGTGAGCGCCGCATCGCTCTCGAGCCAGCGCAAGGCGGCAAGCCGCTCGAAGCCGGTCTCGGCGGCGATATCGGCAAGAACCTCGATCCTCCCGGTGTCGCGCCCCTGCTCGAAATAGGCGCGGAACAGGGCTTCGACCAGGCGATCGGCCTTGCCCTGCTTGCTCGCGAAGCGGACGAGGCGATGCGCGGCAATGGTGTTCGGCGTCCGACGGATGCGGTCGAAGGCGAATTCGATGCCCTCGGCGGCGCCGGTGTCGCGCATCGCGTCGTAGATCCGGGCGGCGCGGATCGGACTGCCGAACTTCGCGACGAGATACGATTCCCGGCTGACGCCGGCGGACGGCATGTCGGGATTGAGCTGAAAGGCGCGCCAGCTGATCGAGACGCTGAGATCCGGGCGTTGCGCCAGGGCGCGCGTCAGGCGGCGCTTGCCGATGAAGCACCAGGGACAGACCAGATCGGAGACGATGTCGATATGCACGATGCCTCCCGCTCGTTCGCGTCCTAGCCGCCGATGAAATGCCCGACGGGTGCCAATGGGCGGATATGATCGCAGATAATCTTGGTGGTGGCGAGAATCGGCACCGAAATGATTGCGCCGGGGACGCCCCACATCCAGTACCAGAAGATGAGGGAGATGATCACCAACACCGGGTTGAGCGTGAAGCGCCGCGCCAGGAGCATCGGCGTCACCACCTCGCCCTCGATCAGATGAATGCCGAGATAGGTACCGGCGAGCAGTCCGGCCGTCAGCAGATTGTCGAAGGCCAGCAGTCCCGCGAGGAAGAACAGCACGATGCCGCTCATCGGTCCGAGGATCGGCACGTAGTTGAGCAGAAAGGCGACGACGCCCCACAGCAAGCCGTCGCCCAGCCCGAAGAGATAGGCGGCGGTCCCGACCGCGATGCCGACGAGCAAATTCATGCCGCTGATCGTCACAAGGTAGGCCGAGATGTTTTTCTCGACCTCCTGCGAGATCGCGACGGCGCGCTTCTTGTCGCGCAAGCGCGGCAGCACCTCGACCATCTTGCGCAGGAAGACGTCGCCGGCGATGAGCAGGAAGAAGAGGACGATCAGCGTCTCCAGCAATCCGGTGAGCAGCGCCTGCGTGCTCGTCAGCAGTATGCCGCCGATCGCCGGTCCTTGCTGCACGACGACCGGCGGGCTGCCGCCTTCCGGCGTCGCCGTGTCGGTGACCTTGCTCAATTCCTTCGTCGCGTCATGAAAGCGGGCGAGCGGCTCCTTCAGTACCGATAGCCGCTGCTCGATGCGCGGCAGGGTTTGCGGCAGCTTGCCGAACCACTCCGTCGCCGGGCCGGCGAGGCTCGAGAAGAGACCGACGAAGCTTGCGAAAAGCACCAGGATCATGAGGAACCCGGCGACGGGCTCGGGAATATGGACCTTGCCGAGGAACCGCATCGCCGGCCGTAGCAGGAGCTTGAGAAGGACCGCGAAGAAGATCGGCGTGACGACCTCGCGGGTAAAATAGAGCGTATAGAAGACGAGAAGGATGAGGATCGCGGTCAGGACGATCGACTGGTATTTCACCGGATCGACGACGGTTACGTCATCCGGCGTGCCGTCCGTCGGCACCGCCTCGCCTGCCTCGAGAAGCTCCGACGCCAGCGTCTCGTCTGCCATGGGATCTCCGCTTGCCTGCGCCGCGCCGCCTTCCTTGTGTTCATCCGAACGGAAACGGAACGCGGAGCGTTCCCGTCTTCCGCCCGCGATCCGCTTGCCCCGCGCGACGCTTGATCCGCGCCCCGGTCTTGGCGACAGTGCCCATCTGATCGAGCGGCACAGCATTGGAAAGCGACCTTGTCCGATAAACCCGAGATCCTGATCACCACGGCCTCGCTGCATCCGCCGACCGTCGCCAAGCTCGACGCCGCGTTCACGACGCACCGCCTCTGGCAGGCGGCCGATCGTCGCGCCTTCCTGGCGAGCATCGCGGATCGCGTCGAGGGCATCGCGACCGGCCTCGGCGGAACGGTTGACGCGGCACTGATCGCTGCCCTGCCGCGGCTGCGGATCATCGCGACGAGCACGGTCGGTCTCGACGCGATCGACCTCGGCGCGGCGCGGTCGCGCGGGATCGCCGTCACCAACACGCCGGACGTCCTGACCGATTGCGTCGCCGATTTCGCGCTCGGCCTGACGATCGCGAGCGCTCGCCGCATCTGCGAGGCCGATCGCTTCGTGCGGCAGGGCAAGTGGCTGGCCGGTGGCTTCCCGCTCGCGACGAAGCTCGGCGGCAAGACGATGGGCATCGTCGGCATGGGGCGCATCGGCCAGGCGATCGCGACGCGCGCCGTCGCCTTCGGGATGGAAATCGCCTACCACGGGCCGCGGGCCAAGTCGGAGCTGCCGTATCGCTACTACGCGACCCTGGCTGACCTCGCCGCGGCGAGCCATTTCCTGATCGTGACGGCACCGGGCGGCACCGCAACGCGGCACATGATCGACGCCGATATCCTCAAGTCCCTCGGCACGAAGGGGACACTGATCAACATCGCGCGCGGCTCCGTCGTCGACGAGGCAGCGCTGGTCGCGGCCCTGCAGTCCGGCACGATCGGCGGCGCGGCGCTCGACGTCTTCGCCGACGAGCCGCATGTGCCGGAGGCGCTGTTCGCGATGGAGAACGTCGTGCTGCAGCCGCATCTCGGCAGCGCGACCGAGGAGACGCGCGCCGCGATGGGTCAGCTTGTCGTCGACAACCTCAAGGCGTTCTTCGCTGGCGAAGCGTTGCTGACCCCGGTCGGCTGAGAGGATCGGCCGTGCCGCCACGTCTCGCTGAGGTCGATTGGGCCAAGCTCGGCGAGACCATCGATGCCGATGGCTTCGCGACGCTTCCTGCCGTCCTGACCGCGGCCGAGTGCGCCGAGCTGGTCGCGCTCTACGACGATCGATCGCGCTTCCGCAGCCGCATCGTGATGGAGCGCCACGGCTACGGGCTCGGCGAATATCAATATTTCGCCGATCCGCTGCCGCCGCTGGTCGCCGCCCTGCGAACCGCCCTCTACCGCCGCCTCGCACCGCTCGCCAATGCCTGGGCAAGTCGCCTCGGCGCCGCCGCGGATTATCCGCCCACCTCCGAGGAGTTCCTGGCGCGCTGCCACGCCGCCGGCCAGACGAAGCCGACGCCGCTGCTGCTGCGCTACGAGGCGGGCGGCTTCAACTGCCTGCACCAGGACCGCTACGGCGAGCTCGCCTTTCCGCTGCAGGCGACGGTGCTGCTCAGCCGTCCCGGCGCCGATTTTGCGGGCGGCGAGTTCCTCCTCGTCGAACAGCGGCCGCGCGCCCAGTCGCGCGGCATGGTGGTGGGCCTCGCGCAGGGCGATCTCGTGCTGTTCCCCAACGCGCTGCGGCCGGT
>JAQGID010000350.1 GCA_028291405.1 Rhodospirillales bacterium
GGGTTCCCGGGCTGCTCGAGTTCAAGCCGGCGGATCGGCCGAACGCGGCGATCATCTTCTGGAGCTTCCGGCTGATGGTCGGGATCGGTTTCCTGATGCTCGGCATCGGCCTCTGGAGCCTGTGGGCACGCTGGCGCGGACGTCTGTTCGAGAGCCGCTGGCTGCATCGCATGGCCGTCGCGATGGGACCGGCGGGATTCGTCGCGATCCTGTCGGGCTGGGTCACGACCGAGGTCGGCCGGCAGCCGTTCACGGTCTACGGGCTGCTACGCACCGCCGACAGTATCGCGCCGATCGGCCTGCCCGGCGTCGCGACGAGCTTCGCGGTCTTCGCGGTGGTCTATTTCGTCGTCTTCGGCTCCGGCGTCATGATCCTGCTGCGCATGATGGCGCGGCCGCCGCAATCCGGCGAGGCGGATCCGACGCACGAGCCGATCCGGACCGCCGGGCTGATGCCCGGGCCTGTGCTCGGCGTCGAGCCGCAACGCCAGCCAGGGGAATAGGCGATGGCGATCGATCTCACAATCGTCTGGGCGGCGCTGCTTGCCTTCGTCGTGCTGATGTACGTCGTCATGGACGGCTTTGATCTCGGGCTCGGCATCCTCTTCGCCGTCGAGCGCGAGCGCGGCGACCGCGACGTCATGGTGAATTCCATCGCTCCCGTTTGGGATGGCAACGAGACGTGGCTGGTGATGGGGGGCATCGGGCTCCTGGCGGTATTCCCGGCGGCCTATGCCGTAATCCTCCCGGCACTCTATCCGACGATCGTCGCGATGCTGATCGCGCTGATCTTTCGCGGCGTCGCCTTCGAGTTCCGTTTCCGCGCCGATACCGAGCGCGGCCGTCGGCGGTGGGACCTGGCGTTCTTCGGCGGGTCGACGACTGCGGCCTTGGCCCAAGGGTTGACGCTGGGCGGATTGCTCCAGGGCATCCGAGTCGTCGATGGGGCTTATGCCGGCGGCTGGTGGGATTGGCTCACGCCGTTCACGGTGCTGTGCGGCATCGCGGTGGTGATCGGCTATGCGCTGCTCGGCGCGACCTGGCTGGTGTGGCGCACCGAGGGTGATCTGCATGCTCGCGCGCGCCGCCAGTCTTTCGTGCTCGGCATCGCGATGCTCGTCATGATCGCCGCGGTCAGCTTGTGGACGCCTTTCCTGCGCAGCGAGCTTGCCCATCGTTGGTTCAGCTATCCCGGGATTGTGCTGACCAGCCCGGTCCCGCTTCTCGTCGCGGCGCTCGCCGTCGGCTTCTTCCGCAGCCTGGCGCGTGGCTACGATATCGCACCGTTCTTCTGCGTCCTCGGCTGGTTCGTCCTCTGCTTCGCCGGGCTCGGGATCAGCCTCTACCCGATGATCGTGCCGCCATCGCTGACGATCTGGGACGCCGCGGCGCCGCGCAGCAGCCAGATCTTCCTGCTCGTCGGCGCCGCCGTGTTGATCCCGATCATCCTCGCCTACATGGGTTACGCCTACTGGGTCTTCCGCGGAAAGGTACGGGCCGATGCCGGATATCACTGACCGTCCCGGGACGACCGCGCGCTGGGCCTGGTTCTTCGGATTATGGCTCGTGTCGGCAACCGCGACGGCCGCAGTAGCCTATTTGCTGCGGTTCCTGTTGCCGGGTTAGACCTATTGCGCCTTGTCGATCACCCGCGCCCAGTCCTCCAGCATCGCCATCTCCTGCGCATTGCGCAGGAGAACCGCAAATTGGCTGAACCCCGAGGCACGGAAGGCACGCACGCCGTCGACGAGTTCGGCTTCCGTCCCGGTCATTGTCACCGTACGAATGAGTTCGGGCGACAGGAGCTTCTGCTCCTCGGGCTTCACGAACATCAGATGGCCGCGGTGATTGGAGAGGTAGCGCGCGTCCGCCGGCTGGTAGGATTTGTAGATCTCCAGGTAATCTTCGTATTGCTGCTTGAACTTCGGAATTGGCTTGAAACCGAGCGAGCCGAGCTCGTCATGCTCGGCGTAATCGTGGAAGATCATCGTCGCCGACGGTCCCGCCTGGGCGCGGGCGCGTGGGCTGTCGGCCGGCTCGCCCTCAGCGAGGACGCAGCCGCCGCCGAATGCGGTCGAATAGAGATCCGCCGTGTCGCGGCCTGCGGCCTGCCAGGATTTTCGCATCTCCGCGAGCGCGACCGCCGCCGGCTCCGGCCGGCCGCCGCCGGAGAGCCAGCCGGTGCCGAGCTTGGCGACGAGCGCGCGGCCTTTTGGTCCGAAGGCCGAGATATGCGTCGGAATCGGATCGTCGATATTGATGAGGTTCAACTCGGGGCAGAGGAAGCGGATCTTATGCGTCCCACCCTCCTCGGACCAGTCGCAGGTTTCGCCGGCGAGGAGCGCCTGGACGACGCGGAGATATTCCTCGAGTCGCGCGAGGCTGATCGCCGGCAGGCCCATGGTCCGGCGTCCGGTAAAGCCGGTGCCCAGGCCGAGCACGATACGCCCGGGCGCGAGCGCATTGAGCGAGGCGAGCGCGCTCGCGGTGACCGGAGCGATGCGGTTCGACGGGATCAGCACGCCGGTACAGAGCTTGATCTTCGAGGTATGCATCGCCGCCGCGGCCAAGGCGACGAAGACGTCGGCGTTCAGCAGCTGCGTGTCGTAGAGCCAGGCATGGGTGAAACCCAATTCCTCGGCGCGCTTGATGACCTTCCAATGATGCGCCGACGTCGCCAGTTGTATGCCGTAGTCCATGATGCTTCCTCCCGCCGGCTGATTTCTCCGACTATGCGTTAGCGGCGCGACGCGCTCAAGCACGGCCGGTTGTCAGCTTTCGACGATCGCTGCGATCGAGCGAGGTGCGGCGGATCCATCCATGTCGGAGAAAACACCGAAGCCGAAGAGTGTTCCCACCGAGTGCCGGCTTGTCGGCTAGGATGAGCGTAACGGGGCGGGCAGGTCGCCCCGACCGATCACAGGGGGTACGAGATGGCGCGGTTGGAAGGACGAGTGGCGGTGGTGACCGGGGCGAGCTCAGGGATCGGCGAGGCAACGGCGCTGGCGCTGACGGCCGAAGGTTCGGCGGTCGTCATCGCGGCACGGCGGCGCGACCGGCTCGAGGCGCTGGTCCAGCGCATCGCCGAAGCCGGCGGCACCGCCGTCGCGCAGGCGACCGACGTCACCTCGGAGGAGCAGGTCGAGCGGCTCTTCGCGCTCGCCCAGGAGCGGTTCGGCCGGCTCGACCTCCTTGTCAACAACGCCGGCATTGCCGATCATACCCCGACCGAGGACATGACCCTCGCCCGCTGGCGCGAGATACTCGACATCAATTTGACCTCGGTCTTCCTCTGCAGCCGGGCGGCCTATCGGCTGATGAAGGCGCAGAAGCGCGGCCGCATCCTCACGATCGGCAGCATCTCGGCGAAGATCCCGCGGCCGCACAACATCGGCTATGCATCGACCAAGGCGGCGCTCGTCGCGATGACGCATACGCTGGCGCTCGACGGCCGCGCCCACGGCATCACCGCGTCGATCCTGCACCCGGGCTCGACCATCACCGAGCTGACGCCCGGCATGGCCGACCGGCCGCCGAGCCTCGCGATGGCCGCCGAGGAGGTCGCCCGCATGATCGTCGTGATCGCCGGCCTGCCGGACGAGACGAACGTGTTCGAGACATTGATGTTGCCGATCGGCCAGCCATATTTCGGAAGAGGCTGAATTTTCGGACGCGAGATTGGACATGATGCAAATCGTCTGTCCGCATTGCGATGCCGTCAACCGGGTGCCGCGCGAGCGGCTCGGCCAGGGCGGCAAATGCGGCGCCTGCCACAAGAAGCTCTTCGAGGGGCATCCGCTTGCCCTGAACGACGCGGCGCGCTTCGATAAGCACGCGACGAAGAGCGACATTCCGATGCTCGTCGACTTCTGGGCGGCGTGGTGCGGCCCGTGCCGGACGATGGCGCCGATCTTCGAGCAGGCGGCCGCACAGCTCGAGCCGAACGTGCGGCTTGTGAAGGTCGACAGCGACGCCAGCCCGGAGCTCGCGTCGCGCTTTGCGATCCGCAGCATCCCCTCGCTGCTGCTGGTCCATCACGGACGGGAGATCGCCCGCACCGCCGGCGCCATGCCGTTGCCGCAGCTCATCGCCTGGACGCAGCAGCATCTCGCGAGCGTCTAAGGCGTGCCGCGGATTTAGGCAGATCGCCAGATCTTGCGATGGCTACCTGTAAAAACAGGTGATTTGCAGGTCGCAACACCTAGCATTACAGTTGCGCATTTCTTGAATCTCTGAATCTATGGGTCACCATGATTCGGAGGTCATGGATGGCGGGCGCATCGATCGAGGCAACGCTGGAGCTTTGGGCTTCTTCGCTGCGACACGTG
>JAQGID010000399.1 GCA_028291405.1 Rhodospirillales bacterium
ATATTCGCGGGGGCCGGAACGCCGGCCCGTACGGACGGCGTTTCGCTCGCAAAAGTCTCGTGCGCCGCCGAGACCGGCTCGACGAGCGACTCGTTGCTGCCCGAACCTGCCGCATCGCGCGCGGCAACTCGCGCCGCGACCCGGCGGCGCCGCGCCTCCGCCGCCTGCTGCCGCGCCCGCGCCTCCAGCGCCCGACGCCGCCGGTCGAGCACCTTGGTGACCGTCAGCGCCTCGTCCGGCGTGATCTCCCCCGAAGCCATCGCCGTGACCGTGACGCCGAAGGCCGCGACGATGCCGTCGATCCCGTCGCATTCGGGCAAATCGAGCTCGATCGGCCGCGACCGCGGCTTCGGCATGATCAGCCCGAGGCAGAACCGCGCCGCGACCATGTCGCCGGCCAGCGCCCGGTCGATCACCACCCGCGCGATCGCGCCGCTCTCGTCCGCCTCCAGCGCCAGCTTCAGCCTGCTCATCCGGTTCAGCGTCCCCTTGCGCTTCCCCGCCGGATTGCCCGAGACCCCGGCCACGAACCGCCCACCCCGATCCCGCCCTGCCCGTCCCTCGACCCAAACCGAACCGTCCATGATTCGCGCTCCTTGGCGATAAGGAGCGGACATAATATGTCTATATTGGACTTATGACAAGCGGTATCCATGCTCTCAGCGCGTATTCACGGTAGGCCGAGGTCTCTTAAGGTGCGGCATGCCCGGAAAACTTAGCAGGACGGGCCCTCTCCTCTCGGAGTTGATGGACGATGAGAAAGCTGTTCACAACTGGGGTGCGTGGGCGGACCGGCCCGATCGCGGCATTGAGCACGTTGGTGGAAGTGATCACTTGTGAGAGCGCAGACTAGCGCGATGCGATCACTTGAAATATAGGTCGGGAACCATCCCATTTCCGCCAACGAAATCAGGAACATAAATATCTGAAAGGTCATGCACAGGATGCTCGACCGTGAAGAACGGGCTTTTCTCATTTCCGAAAAACCTGTCGTAAATATCGGGCCCGAACTGCGCCGACTGCATGATGTGCAATGCCGCCGCGGCGTTGATCAAATTCCCCAAATTTGCCATTTTAAATCTTTCTTCCCTGTGGTGTTTGACCGCGTTGTACGCGTCGTACCAGGACAAAGACTTTGTCGGGTGTGATTTGTCCCACGAAAGAAACGGCGAAAAACTTCCCAAATCCGGATAATCCCTCAACGACACAGACCACTCCTTGAGACGCAAGGGTTCGACCAGGGAAAAATAATCGCTGGTGGCATATGATGATTTCTTTATGCTACTATTCGCTTCCAGAATTGATCTCCAAGCGGACTCCACTTCCGTACACGCCAAAATCAGCGTCTCCCTGATTTTATGGCCGAAGGTCGACACATTGTCTTTCGACGGCTCTACATACTTGAACAATGATTCCACGGCGTAGAAAATGCTGGAGGCCGCTACGTTGGCCCCGATGTAGACACCGTCATAAACTTCTCTCGCATTTATACTATTGTAACAATAACCTGAATTAACCTCATAAACACCACGCCATATGCGTGGAAAATAATGACCAGCTATACCGTTTAATATTTTTACCTCTTTTTTGTTAATTGGATACATGAAACCCAAACATTGCCACGCTGCATTCACGGTATCGTTATATATACCAACGTCACTTGAATCATCATAGTATTGTTTCGTCATTTCCCAATTTTTGCGGGATATTTTCATTTCTTTTTCTAGCGGATTGTCGGGATAGTATATCCGAACCTCTTCTTCAAAGCGGGAAAACGCCACGACATGGCCATCTATTGTTCTGACAACGTATACTTCTTTCAATCTAGTCACCCTTTATTGCCGTTGACGTCGAAGCGGCTAAAATTCAGGTGAGAATGGGTTCGCGGACGGAATAACGTGCCCCCCGCCGGGAAGGCATCATAATCCTTTGCCCCTCACGACGGACATTCCTTCAGTCCCAGCGTCCATGAGCTTCTTGAGAGAACTTCCATTCCCGAATGGAAGCGTCATGACGGGGCCAACCATGCACCCCGAAGCGTGTTTCTCGTCCTGGAAGCTGCGGCTCACCACGCCGCGGATAATTGCGCCCTGAGCGCCGAAGATTGGCGCTCCGCTCATTCTACCCGGGATACGCGCCTGAAAGTCAAAGCTTGGCCCCGGCGTGGGGACGTCCCTGTTGATGTGATTGTGGGGATAAAGTTCCGTGACCTCGCCGAACGAAATGCAAAGGTCATGATGGAACTGGCCGAAATTTGGCTTGCCATCCACATACTCGACCTGGATGTCCTTCATCTCGGCGTACCCCATCGCAAACGCCCCCTCGCCCTTCTCGAACGGAAACAATGATAAATTCAAGGCTTGGTAGGCCGAGCCGTCTTCTCGTTCCGGCAACTTACAGACCGCAACGTCGGTGAGACGGTTTAGCTTGTCAGCCTCGTGGAACAGTGGACTTTTTTCCCAGCTCCCCCAATACCACGCCTCCTCGAACGGAACGATTTCAAAGCCCCTAACCCCTGTCGCCGGATTCACGGGAATGATGACGCCCATCAGAAGATCGGATACGGTTTCCCTTTGATCCTGGGCCCTGTCTATCTTTCCGTATCCGCTTTCCTGCGGATCAAGCAGGACGTGCGACGCGGTGATGATGTAGCCGCTCGCGCTTACGACGAAGGCGGTACCGATGCAGCGAACGATTTTCTCGCCCACAACCCAGGCAATAACCGGGACGATGCTCTGCTTGAGGAGGAAGTCGGTCGAGCCGAACGACGCAAAGAGGTCGCGCAGATTTTGAGGCGGTGTTTGAGTCATCAACTCTAAGCCGCTTTCAAAAGGGAAGAAGTCGGACGCAAAGCCATCCTTCGGCTTGAGATTGATTCCTTTCATATCGTGGATCGCCCAGCGTCCATCTGGACGCCTCGACCAGAGCGGCTTGAGGATTCCGAGGTTGGAGTCGGTACTGATACCGCGAATCAAACTACGTCCCTCTCGTTGCTCATCGGCGCGCTCCTAGACCCGTCGGATCGGGGATTATATTGATATCTCGGGAACTACGTCCTTCTCAGAGTCATTGCGCTAGTCCGAGAACGATCGCCTTGCAACATACCGCCAACTGGGACCTGCACCGGCGCCGCGGCCAATTGATGATTCCGGTGTGCGGACCATCCCCGCCCGCTGATCCATCGGGATGCGCTTCATACTTCTTTTGACTCGGACGCCGCCTACCGAAAACCTAAGTGGCGGCATGCGTTCGAACTGATGGATCAGTTCGCTTGTCCCGTCGCCCTTCGCGACGGGTTTGGTTTGGACAGTGATGTGTCGCTTGCGTCGTCGCTTTGACGCGAGCCGCTCCGTCTGCGCCAGCAATGATCCGACCATCGAATCATTGCGGAAGTAGATGTTCTCACGCGCAACCACAATCTGAAACGAATTCAGTGTCCTAATTTCCGAAATATCACGAATTCGGGAAGCGCTGCGCTCATGCTTCATGCCCACCGCATATATTCTTGTATCGTACAAAAAAATTAGGTGCCGCGGCGAAATCGGAAAAAAAATCTGAATGCCGGCACAATTCCATCCCAGCACGCCCCGATACTCAATACCTTCGCAGTATTGATTGTGGGCAATGACAGGATTGTCGCTTGTGATGAATTCCTCGGACGTCTCGTTTACGAACAAGTGGACCCCGAGCTGCATCGCTATATGCGCGCATTCGGCGGCCGCACTCAGAGGCATGGCCACGGGATACTTACTTCTGATTTCATAGTCCGATAATCCTATCCCCTTTAACTTTGCCTCTTTTTCATATGCGATCTTGAACATTCGATCGGCCATCTTGTCCGCGTCTTCGGCAGCACTGATGGTTCGCGAACGTTGAATTGCGATGAAGGTCGACAACGTCTCATGATCAGGGGACCGCAGCTCCGGAGGTGCATTTGCCTCCATGACGCCCCTGATAGCAGATGCCGCCATGCCTTCGAGTTGGCCAAGCGCGGCTTCGAGCCCCGGCTTGTAGTCATGGAAGCCCGCCTTCTTGCATTGTCCCTTGATGCTAGCAGTCGGGACGAATTTGCGGCGGCCTAGATTGATCAGGCGGATGTTCCCTCCCTCCGACCGGTCGGATGTTCCGTCCGGCAGGTCGGGCGAGAAATTGCGGAAATAGAACTGCGGAACGTAGTGATCGTTACTCACGGTCGTCGGTCTGCTATGGGAAGCTCACAAGGACTTGGGCAATGGCCCTGTCTATACGAAGACAAAGCGCCACGCCAGACAGGCGACTCTCAAACGGTCGTTTCGCACCCGGAGTATTGCTTCCCTAATGTCTGGTAAAGTGCGGCCGCCATGGATTGCTTCGCTGCGCTCGCAATGACGGCGTGGGGGAGGTTTTGCCGCGTGTCCGGAATTACGGTACCAGTGCATTCAACTGACGAACACGTCGTGCGCCATGCACGCGTGCTGTCGAACGCATGCATTGTCGCCGCGATTGGCCATAGCCCTCCGCTCGAGCGCGTGTCACCGTCGGCACCAGGAGCAAACCATCATCGTCGCGGAGCGCGCTCATGTTCGAAAAGCCCAACATCTCCGAGCTGCGTGAGGCCGCGCGAAAGCTCGGGATGAGTCCGAGCGAGGACTACCTGCGAGCGGTCGAGCAGATCGTCGGGCCGCTCGCGGGCGCCTATGAAATCCTGGACGCGATGCCGGACGAGTTGCCGCCGGTGCGCTATCCGCGGGATGCGGGCTACCGACCCTCGCCGCAGGAGAATTCGCTCGGCGCCTGGACTGTGAAGACGTCGATCCCGGGCGCTGCCGGCGGCATGCTCTCGGGCAAGCGGGTCGCGCTGAAGGACAACATCTGCCTCGCCGGCGTCCCGATGATGGTGGGCGCGGCGCTGCTGCAGGACTACGCTCCCAATGTCGACGCCACGATCGTCGAGCGACTGCTCGACGCCGGTGCCGAGATCGCGGGCAAGGCGGTCTGTGAATATTTCTGCGTCTCGGGCGGCAGCCATACGAGCTCGACGGGGCCGGTTCACAATCCGCATCGGCGCGGGTTTTCCGCGGGCGGCTCGTCGTCCGGCAGCGCGGCGCTCGTCGCGGCCGGCGACGTCGACATGGCGATCGGCGGCGACCAGGCCGGCTCGATCCGCATTCCCGCCAGCCATTGCGGCATCGTCGGGCTGAAACCGACCTTCGGCCTCGTTCCCTATACCGGCATCGGGCCGCTCGAGATGACGCTCGATACCGCCGGGCCGATGACGCGGACCGTTGCCGACAACGCGCTGCTGCTGCAGGCGATCGCCGGGCCGGACGGTATCGATTCCCGCCAGCGCGGCGTCGTGGTTTCCGACTATTCCGCCTTGCTGGGGGGCGGCGTGAAGAACCTCCGCATCGGCGTCGTCACGGAAGGCTTCGGCCATCCGAACTCCGAGCCCGAGGTCGACGCGACGGTGCGCGCCGCGGCGGAGCGCTTCCGCGGGCTCGGCGCGACGGTGGAAGAGGTCTCGATCCCGATACATGCGCAGGGTTTCGCCGTCTGGGCCGCCATTCGCGGCGATGCCGCCTGTACGGTGCTGCTGGAGATGAACGGTGCGGGGATCGCGCACGAGGGCCTGTATGTCACCAGCCTGGCGCAGGCGACCGGCGCGTGGCGCAAGAATCCTGACGCCTTCGCCGATACGCTGAAGATCGCCACGATCTTCAGCAAATATACCGTCGGCAAATACGGCAGCCATTATTACGGCAAGGCGCAGAACATCCGGCGCCGGCTGCGCGCCGCTTATGATGCAGCGCTCGCGAGCTACGATCTGCTGCTGATGCCGACGGTTCCGATGAAGGCGACGCCGCATCCGGCGCCGGGTGCCGGTCCGCAGGAGATCACGCGCCGCAGCTGGGAGCCGACCCGCAATACCTGTCCGTTCAACGTGACGGGCCATCCTGCCATCAGCATCCCCTGCGGCCTCGCGGATGGGCTCCCGATCGGCCTCATGCTGATCGGCAAGCACTTCGACGAGGCGACGGTCTATGGTGCGGCGCAGGCGTTCGAAGAATCCGGGGATTGGACTTCGTTCTGAAGCGGTCGGAGATCGAAGGGCAGGACGGCGGCGCCGCGTGACAATTGCCATGCGGGCGCTTCCGGGCGAAGATCGCCGGGAGAGAGACATGATCAGAGCATGAAAGATCCTTACGACGTCCTCGGGCTGCGCCGCACGGCGCCGGCCGACGAGAT